>CAZTZO010000051.1:0-2605 GCA_964618075.1 uncultured Lachnospiraceae bacterium | reverse complement strand
ACTATTAACAGGAGGGAAGACAAGTGCCAAGAAAAGGACCTGTACCCAAAAGGGAAGTCCTGCCCGATCCTATTTACGGAAGCATTGTTGTAACAAAGCTATTAAACAACATCATGCTTGACGGACAAAAAGGAACGGCGCAGAAGATCGTATACGGGGCATTTGATATAGTTAAGGAAAAGACAGGCAAAGAGCCTTTGCCCGCTTTTGAAGAAGCGCTCAACAATATCATGCCCGTGCTCGAGGTAAAAGCCCGCAGAGTCGGCGGCAGCACATATCAGGTGCCGCTCGAAGTTTCACCTACAAGAAGACAAACTCTCGGACTCCGCTGGCTCGTAACCAATTCGAGAAAGAGAAACGAAAGAACGATGAAGGAAAGACTCGCAGGAGAACTGATGGACGCGCTGAACAATACAGGTGCGTCGGTTAAGAAAAAAGAAGACACACATAAAATGGCGGAAGCAAACAGAGCATTCGCGCATTATAAATGGTAATTGAGGGATAATTAAGTGAACAGAGCAGAAACTCTAAAAAACACCAGAAACATCGGAATAATGGCGCATATAGACGCCGGTAAAACGACAACGACGGAACGAATCCTCTTTTATTCGGGAAAGATACACAAGACCGTCGAAACTCACGAGGGCGGCGCACAGATGGACTGGATGGAGCAGGAACAGGAAAGAGGCATTACGATAACCTCTGCCGCAACAACAACAAACTGGAAAGACTGCATCATCAACATCATAGATACTCCGGGACACGTTGATTTTACGGTAGAGGTCGAACGAAGCTTGCGAGTGCTCGACGGAGCCGTTGCTGTGTTCTGTGCGAAGGGCGGAGTGGAACCGCAGTCTGAAACTGTCTGGAGACAAGCAGATAAATATAACGTACCCAGAATAGCCTACGTTAATAAAATGGATATCATGGGCGCCGACTACTATAGAGTAGTTGATATGATAAAGACTCGCTTGGGTGCCTCTCCCGTGCCCATTCAGCTTCCTATCGGTAAGGAAGAAGACTTTATAGGTATGATAGACCTTATTGAAATGAAGGCCTATATCTACAAGGACGATCAGGGAACGATAATTGACGTAACGGATATACCTGATGAATACAAGGATATATCAAACGAATACAGGGACAAGATGATGGAGAGCATTTCCGATTACGATGAAACCGTAATGGAGAAGTATCTTGAAGGAGAAGATGTAGAAGAGTCGTTAATCAAGAGCGCTCTTCGAACAGCCTGCATAAAGAACGAGCTTATACCCGTGGTATGCGGCTCCTCCTTTAAAAATAAGGGCGTACAAAAGGTGCTTGACTGCGTAGTCGACTACCTCCCCTCTCCTCTTGACGTGCCCCCTGTCACAGGGACTAATCCCAAAACAGGAGAACCCTTAGAGCGTCATCCGAACGATGAAGAGCCTCTCTCGGCACTGGCATTTAAAATTATGTCGGATCCTTTCGTAGGCAAGCTCGCCTTTACCAGAATATATTCCGGCGTTATGTCAAGCGGCTCATATATCTATAACCCCATAAAAGGTAAAAAAGAGCGCGTTGGCAGAATAATGAGAATGCACGCCAACCACAGAAAAGACCTTGAAAAAGCATATGCCGGAGATATCATAGCCATTGTAGGCTTAAAAGAGGTTTCAACAGGAGACACTCTGTGCTCGGAGAACAACCCGATCGTACTTGAGTCTATGGAATTCCCGGAACCGGTCATTTCAGTAGCAATAGAGCCGAAAACGAAAGCCGGTCAGGACAAAATGATAAATGCCCTGCTTCGACTCTCGGACGAAGACCCGACTTTCAAATTCAAAACAGACGAAGAAACCGGTCAGACTATCATATCCGGTATGGGTGAATTGCACCTTGAGATCATCGTAAACAGAATGCTGCGTGAGTTTAAGGTGGAAGCAAATGTAGGCAGACCGCAGGTCGCATACAAGGAAACAATCACCAAGCCGGCAGAGGTCAACTACAGATACGTCAAGCAGACAGGCGGCAAAGGTCAGTATGCTCACGTCGTATTGCAGGTTCAACCAAACGAACCGGGTGCCGGTTATGTATTTGAAAGCAAGGTAGTCGGAGGCGTGGTACCCAAAGAGTACATCGAGCCTGTCAACAAGGGAATACAGGACGCTATGGAAAGCGGTATTCTCGCGGGATATCAGGTGCTCGACGTTAAGGTTACACTGACAGACGGCTCATACCATGAGGTTGACTCATCGGAAATGGCATTTAAAATTGCCGGTGCAATGGCTTTCAAGGACGCTATGCGTAAGGCAGGCCCCGTACTTATAGAGCCTATCTTCAAAATAGAGGTCATTGTCCCTGAGGAATATCTCGGAGATGTTATCGGAGACCTTAATACGAGAAGAGGCAAGATCGAAGGAATAGAAGCAAGAGGAAACGCACAGATCGTACACGGTTATGTTCCTTTAGCGGAAACCTTCCAATATACCACAACACTGCGCAGCAAAACGCAGGGCAGAGGTACGCACACACTTCAATTTTCACATTATGAACAGGTTCCCGCACAATTGACTGAAAAATTGACGGGAAGAAATAATTAAAGATTAGGAGAACAACACAAAAT
>CAZTZO010000050.1:0-3003 GCA_964618075.1 uncultured Lachnospiraceae bacterium | reverse complement strand
TGAAACTAATAAGAAAGTTCCGTTTTAACTTGTACCAAGACTTGACATAGTACCAGATCGTTCCGCCGGAAGTCCTGATAAGTACGAAAACAATATAGGCTAAAATTACAGGAGCCAGACTCAATGCTGCTTTTTTGTTGACGGTTTTAATTTCTTCTTTTCTTTGTTGTTCCGTCAGTGAATTAAGATCCATATGAATCCTCCTTGAATTTATTTATAATCTTATAATTTTGAATATATAAGATTAATCTTGATAGTATAATATTATAAATATATAAATTTGTCAATAGGGTAATACATATAAAGTTATAAAATTATAATATTATTGGTATAATTGTATATATGAAATTGTTTAAAAATATATTTCTTGGTAAATACGACCGAATAATATAGTATTATAATATAATAAGAAAATATAAACAGGAAGCGGTATTGAATAATGGCCAGTTATAAAGCGGGTGAAGTAACAAAACAGAAAATTCTTTCTGTATCGAGGGAGCTGTTTTACAGAAACGGCAACGAAAATACGACATATGTACAAATATCCAAAAAAGCAAACGTCAATCTCGGAACGATAATTTATCATTTTAAGTCGATAGAGGGTATTTCACAGATAATATACAACGAGATAGTCGAACAGAGAATGCTGGTAGTGGAAAAGCGTATAGAGGAATACTTCCCCGGTGAATACAACAATTCTATCAAAGCACTCGCGCAATACAGAATCAATACGCAGTCGTATGTAGATTATCCGCAGTATGCGCGTTTCATCGGAGAGCAGCTGTTTAAAAGCGATATATGGGTCACTCCGATGTTCGATTTTTCCTTAAGCAAGATATGCAAGGATTATAATTTGGATTTGCCGAAGGAGGATATCACGCTTCACAAATACCTTTTCCTGCCATATGCGGCTCTGGTAACCTCAAGCATGAACGCTGGAATAATCGACGTTTCTGTACCCGAAATATGTGAATATGAGTTCAAAATAAGGCTTACAAGTATTGGATTAAGCGATGATAAACAAAAGGATATTTTTAAGCAGGTCGATAAGATAGCCGATAAGATACATCTTAAGGTCGATGATCATATGTATGTTAGCTGACTCTAAAAGAGAAGTATACGAAAGAAAATAATAATGTTTTTATTTTAGAAATGCACCCCCAAGCTCAAGGAGTGCTTTTACTCTATAAAATCAACAAGATCAACTTAAAAGAATCGTATCATAGATACAACGCTTTTAAGCTACATAGCAGCCGTTCGGCGATTATTCCATTCTCTGTTTTCGCACCAATACACTGTATTTTCGTCTACGTCAAACACCATAGATACGACAGTGGGACATACGATTTGTGAGACCTCTTTTAATATCTCAAAGCAATTATCAACATCAAAGTCGTCACTTGCATTTTTTAACAGATTTACCGCCTTCGTGTATCTGTCAATGCCCATCCACGGGTGGTATTGACTATCGCCCTTGAATGGAGAAAAGTTTGTCATCACGGAAAACAACGGCTTTTCTTTATACACGAAGCCCTGCCCCGGTATCACTTGAAGGACGTTGCCGTTTTTATCGCTTAGCTGCGCCTGAAAGGTCAATAAAGGAACGCTGCAAATTTTTTCATTTTCGACAATCTTTTTTGTCTCTTCAAATGTTTTTTTACACGTAAGCAGGTCTATATCAAGATTGATTATATTTATTTGCTTCTCGTCGTTTTTTATGTCGCTTCGTTCATCGTATGGCCAGCAGGTCGGCATTGCAACGAAATCCCCTCGTATGTTCGCGCCGAACAAAGGCAGCCAGCCCTCTGTCTTGTCGTGTATTGCTATGTATACGCCCTTTTTTTCTTCGACTACCTTAAAAGGCGTATCGAGTATATCAAGGTTCCAGCCTATTATTGTTTTGTTTCTGTTTGAAACGATACTTGTACACATGCGTATATCCTTATATTGTTTGTTTAATTGTCAAGCTTATATTTAGCTATGAGTATCATCGTGGAGTCCTTTTGTCTTTCATTTATTATTTCCCTTGTAAAGGCAAAGTTTTTTGTATTTAAGGAAAGCTCCAATATATACATGCATATCCCCATGTCGATGCTGTTGAAAAAATCTCTTTTTCTAAGGGGTATAATGGTATTTAGCTTTGTTTCCCTGTAGAGTATGATTTCCTTTGATGAATAATTTACCCTCCAAGGCTGGGAATTACACGCGCTCGGACAAAGGCGCAGCGCACTTTTTACACCCGCATCAAAGATACCATGCGAGGTTTCGCTTAAGGGCTTGCGCTCAAACTGTTCGTCTCCCGTGCGCAAGGGCTGCGCGCTTTTTCCGAACATGATCATTATGACAAAATCAAGCCCGTTCTTTTTGGTTTGCTTTGGTTTTGCAAGCCCGTACCAACAGGCGCCGATACCCTTATATGCCATGAACAGATCCGCCTGCTCCAATATATAGCCTGCGTTCAAAAGATAGTTCGGTTTATTATCTGAGTACAACACTAGAGCGTATTCGCCGAATTTTGCACCCGTTTGCTCTCTCTTTACAATTTCATAATCGGTAGAAATGTCACTGCAAAGCTTAATCGTATTGTCCATGAACGCTTTGATATCATTTATTTCTTTTTCGTTAATACCTTCTTTGGTATTGTACTTCCTGACCGACCTTCTTTTGAAAATAACATTGTACAATTCCTGCATTTAACACGCCTTTCCTACTGTCGGATATTCCTTTTTTACAAACATTCTCTTTTATTAGATTATAGACTTTTATTTAATTGATTTAAAGATATTAATTTAAAGATATTTGAGGGTTTTTGCAAGGTGACCGGGTCAGTTTGCAAAAGTACAGGCATATGGACATCTCATTTGCAGCGTATTTACATTCTGACCGGGTCAGTTTGCAAAAACAGATATAAGTATAGGCGTATGGACATCTCATTTGCAGCTCATTTTCATTCTGACCGGGTCACCTTAACAAAAGAACAGCAAAATGATCCCCTTCTTCCCT
>CAZTZO010000049.1:0-3045 GCA_964618075.1 uncultured Lachnospiraceae bacterium | reverse complement strand
GGTGCAAGAAGGTGGTTGCAGGCGACGGGTCGGTCAAGTCGTCGGCAGGAACGTAGACGGCCTGGATCGACGTGATAGAACCGGTTTTGGTTGACGTAATGCGCTCTTGGAGCTTGCCCATTTCTTCAGCCAGCGTCGGCTGGTAACCTACCGCAGAAGGCATACGACCCAGCAGCGCGGATACTTCAGTACCAGCCAGGGTGTAACGGTAGATGTTGTCAACGAAGAACAGAATGTCACGGCCTTCGTCACGGAACTTCTCGGCCATGGTCAAGCCCGACAGCGCAACGCGCAGACGGTTACCGGGAGGCTCGTTCATCTGACCGAAAACCATCGCTACCTTGGATTCGGACAGGTTGTCCATTTTGATAACGCCGGCTTCTGCCATTTCGTGGTAGAAGTCGTTACCTTCGCGGGTACGCTCACCCACACCGGCAAACACCGACAAACCACTGTGTGCCTTGGCGATATTATTGATGAGTTCAAGCATGTTCACGGTTTTACCTACACCCGCACCACCGAACAGACCCACCTTACCGCCTTTAGCGAAGGGGCAAACCAGGTCAATCACCTTGATGCCGGTCTCAAGCAACTCGACCGAAGGCGACAGCTCGTCGAACTTGGGAGCATCCTGGTGAATGGCACGGGTTTCTTCGGAAAGAATGGGGCCGCGCTCGTCGATGGGGCGACCGAGAACGTCCATAATGCGACCGAGTGTACCCTGGCCGACAGGCACCGAAATGGGCGCGCCGGTATTGGCAACCGCCATGCCGCGGCGCAGGCCATCGGATGAACCCATGGCGATGGTGCGGACAACGCCGTCGCCCAGTTGCTGCTGAACTTCAAACGTAAGACCGGCTTCAGCGAACTTGGAGCTGTCGTCTGCGAGTTTGAGCGCGTCGTAAATGTTTGGAATGCTGTCGCGGGGGAACTGAATATCCACCACGGCGCCGATGCACTGAACGATGGTACCGTTGCTCATGTTTAGTCCTTGCTAAATATCTTTGACGGGATGCCCTTCTGTCTGGTTAGACAGCGGCAGCGCCCCCGACGATTTCTGAAATTTCTTTGGTAATGGCAGCCTGACGGGTTTTGTTGTAAACCAGTTCAAGGTCGCCGATGATTTTCTTGGCGTTATCGGACGCTGCCTTCATGGCCACCATACGAGCGGATTGCTCGGATGCCATGTTTTCGGCAACTGCCTGATACACCAGACCTTCAACGTAACGCTGCAGCAGGTCGTCGATGACCGACTTCGAGTCTGGCTCGTAGATGTAGTCCCAACCATACTTCGTGTTAAGGACGGCGTCTTCGGATTTCTCCTGGAACGTGCCTTCGGTTTGGAACGGATCGGACAAGCCACTAGGCAGGGGCAACAAACGCACGAATACCGGCTCTTGCTTCATGGTGTTGACGAAGCGGTTGGTGGCCAGATAAACGGCATCGATTTTGCCGTCGACGAAATCGTCGATTTGTACCTTGAGCGCACCAATAAGACGTTCGAGGTTGGGCTTATCGCCCAACTGAACTTCTTGGGACACCAAATTGGTGCCGATACGTGTCAAGAAGCCAAGACCTTTGTTACCCAGTGCGGTTGCCTGAACCTTGATGCCCTTCTGGTCGAACTCTTTGATACGGTTCAGGACCAGACGGGTAACGTTGGTGTTCAGGCCGCCACACAGGCCTTTGTCGGTAGTGACAAGCACGATACCGACACCTTTCACTTCAGAGCGCTCTTCCATGAAAGGATGAGTGTAGTCGGGATGGGTTTGCATCAGGTGCATCGCAATTGTGCGCACCTTGGTTGCATAGGGACGGCCCGCACGCATCCGGTCTTGCGCCTTGCGCATTTTGGATGCAGCCACCATCTCCATAGCTTTAGTGATCTTCCGCGTATTTTGTACGCTTTTGATCTTGGTTCGAATTTCCTTGATTCCGGCCATCGCAATTCCTGTCAGGGCGTTATGGCGGAGCAGGCAATGCCTGCTCCTGTAGTCCTACGGGCGGCCAAGCAAAACGCCTTGCCACCCTCGCCAGTCAAATTAAAAAGCACCGTGCTTTTTGAACTCTTCAATTGCGGCAACCAGCTCTGCTTCGTCTTCTTTGGACAGTTCTTTCTTGTCTTCGATACGCTGAACCAGTGCAGCATTCTTGGACTTGAGCGACTCTTTGAGTGCTTTTTCAAAGGGCAGGATCTGATCGACTTCGAGGTCGTCAAGGTAGCCCTTGGTAACAGCAAACAACGAAATAGCGAGTTCCCAAACCTGCAACGGCTGGTACTGAGGCTGCTTGAGCAG
This sequence comes from uncultured Lachnospiraceae bacterium, assembly GCA_964618075.1. GTDB lineage: Bacteria > Bacillota > Clostridia > Eubacteriales > Anaerofustaceae > CAYTMY01. Next base: position 748 of record CAZTZO010000049.1, on the reverse strand, counting down.
CTCTACCACGCGCTTGCCGCGCTCGAGCTGACGGCGTGTTGCATCGTCGAGGTCGGAGGCGAACTGTGCAAACGCAGCCAATTCACGATACTGCGCCAGGTCGGTACGAATACCACCGGCCAGTTTCTTGACCACTTTGGTTTGAGCCGCACCACCCACACGCGATACCGAAATACCCGCGTTGATCGCAGGACGGATACCGGCGTTGAACAGGTCGGTTTCAAGGAAGATCTGACCGTCGGTAATCGAGATTACGTTGGTCGGAACGAACGCCGAAACGTCACCCGCCTGGGTTTCAATGATAGGCAATGCTGTCAGTGAACCGGTTTTACCTTTGACTTCACCTTTGGTGAACGCTTCGACGTAGTCGGCATTGACGCGGGCAGCGCGCTCGAGCAAACGCGAGTGCAGGTAGAACACGTCACCGGGATACGCTTCACGGCCGGGAGGACGACGCAACAGCAGCGATACCTGGCGATAGGCCCAGGCTTGCTTGGTCAGGTCATCGTAAACGATAAGGGCATCTTCACCGCGGTCGCGGAAGTATTCGCCCATGGTGCAACCCGAGTACGCAGCCAGGTATTGCATTGCAGCCGAATCAGAAGCAGAAGCGGCAACAACAATGGTGTATTCCATGGCGCCGTGCTCTTCGAGCTTGCGGACCACGTTATTGATTGTGGATGCTTTCTGACCAATCGCCACATAAACGCAAGTAACGTTCTTGCCTTTCTGGCTGATGATGGTGTCA
>CAZTZO010000048.1:0-3329 GCA_964618075.1 uncultured Lachnospiraceae bacterium | reverse complement strand
GTCAACGGATTATCCGACAATAATATAGCAGAAATAGGCTGCCATTTTTCGAGTAGTTTTGTATCAATTATGGCTAATACTTCGGCAGAAATGATGCCACTTTGGAACATGGATTTTGCAACCGATATGGCAAGATAGTATTGCTGCTCTGCATCTAACTGTTTCTCATTCATAGCTGCCACCGCATTTGAACCTTGCATTGATATAACAGCTAAGGTTCAAGGGCAAAGTTACATTGTATCAAAGACGGCATTTAGATAGATGAGGGGTTGTCGGGTACCAGCACGAAAAAGCGCAAACGCTTCAATGACCTGATGCATCAATGTGAAAAGGGAAAGGTCGACTTGATAATCACAAAGTCCATCACAAGGTTTGCGAGAAACACAGTAGACACCCTCGCCCATGTGCGCATGCTGAAAGAACGCGGGATCGGTGTGATATTCGAAACGCAGAACCTCAACACCCTTGAGCTCAACGATGAGATGATCCTGACCATATTTTCCGCACAGGCTCAGGCGGAGAGCGAAAACATTAGCGCAAACGTAAAATGGGGCGTGCGGCAGGCATACAAAGAGGGGAGGGTACCCTTCCATTACAGCAACCTACTCGGATACAAAAGAGACGGCAACGGTGAGATCGTGATCGTTGAGGAAGAGGCAAAAACCGTGCGAAGAGTGTTTGAAGAATACCTCAAGGGAATGAGCATGACGCAGATAAAAGACGATCTCATCAGGGACAAGGTGCCGCTGAAATCAGGGAAAACAACTTGGACTGCGACTATCGTGCAAGGGATGCTGAAAAACGAGAAGTTCATCGGCGATGTCATGATGCAAAAGACATATACCGAAAACTGCCTGACAAAGAAGGTCAGAGTGAACAACGGTGAGTTGCCGAAATACTACGTCCATAATCACCATGAACCGATCATAGAAAAGGCAGTGTACTACGCGGTACATGAGGAGATGGCGAGACGATCCTCCAAACGGCGTGTGTCGGACAAGGCAAAAACTGAACAGGGAAAGTACAGCGGAAAGTATGCACTCACCGAAAGGCTTTACTGCGGCAAGTGCGGAAGTCGCTACAAAAGGGTGACATGGTATATATGCGGGGTCAAGAAGGTCGTGTGGCGCTGTATAAGCCGGGTCGACTACGGAACAAGATATTGTGCGGAAAGCCCGAGCATAGATGAAACTAAGCTCCATGCCGCGATCGTGCGCGCTATACATAAAGTTGGAGGAACGAAGGACGAGATATTGCCGCAGCTGAAAAACAATATTGATGTAGTCCTTGCCGGCAGCTCAGGAACGGACAGCGTTTATACTCACGAAGCGAGAGTAAAAGAGCTTGAAAACGATATTCTGGAAATGGTAAAACTGTGCTTTAAAAAGGACGCTCTGAATGATGCATTCGATGAGCGTATCAAAGAGCTGACAAAGGAGGTCAAGGGACACAAACAGGCAATAGAGCGACTGTATAAGAGAGAAGAAAAAAGCGTGCTTGAACAGCACCGCTTGGATGAAATCTATAAAGCCATTGACAAGGCGGACACGGTTCTTGAAGAGTATGACGATTTACTTGTGCGAAAGCTCATCGAAGAGGTGAAGGTAAACAGCTGCGAATCAGTAACCGTTTACTTCTACGGCGGAATTGAAATAGAAGAACGACTGTAAAAAAGGAGAGACACAATGAATTTTCTGGAATTGATCGGGAGAATACCGTCATTTTGGAAGAACTGGTGGGAAATGATTTTCACTGGAGCTACAGCACCGCTGCATATCTATCTCGCGATGGGGGTTACCGCGATCATACTGATCATCATCCTGATCGTGTATCTGAGAAAGAGGAAGCAGTAATCCGATTAGCCGTAGCCCTTCAGCTAATTTAGCATGTGTTATTAGTATAGCCACGAAAAGCGGGATAGATATCAACCTTTGGAACGCAGCCTGCAAGCACATAAAGAGAAGGGAGATATGATGACGCCAACGTTTACGACAAGGGGGGGCTTTTCCTCCTCATATTGCACAAAAAAAGTCGAAGAACAGCGCTGTTTATGATATAATTTGGTTATAACCATTAAATGGGCGGAAAGATGGAGAATGCATACAACATTAAGCTGTTTGAGAATCAAGAAATCAGGACCGCATGGGACGAGGAAAAGGGAAAATGGTTTTTTCTGTTGTGGACGTGGTCGGGGGTATTGACAGAGTAGCAAACAGTGGCTCACATAAAGCTATTGGAGCGTTGTGAAAGCGCGCCTGAAAAATGAGGGGTGTGAACTGGCTGCACTTTGTAGCTAGTTGAAGACGAAAGTCGAGGACGGGAAGATAAGAGCGACCGATAGCCACTGAAGCGGTATGAAAACACGCCTTTAAAAAGAAGGCGGCGAGGCGACTACAATTTGTAGTAAACTACAAAACACGCTGCCGTGTATAGGGACGTTATGAAAGCGCACCTTGTGAAAAATAGCATTTTATGCTCAAATAATGTAATGTATACTTTACATTATCATTGACAAAAATGCTAAGTAGAGCTATGATATGGACTAAAGAGGTGATTACTGTGGCAGTTACAACGAGAGAAGGTATACTGAAGGTTTTACGCGCCTTTAATCCATGGTGGGTCAGCGGTATGGTTAATCCGGCACTGAATAGAGACTACAAACGCTTCGCCTACTACGAGGCAATGAAACGATTGGATGCAGAAGATATTCGCCGCACAGTGGTTTTGACAGGAACAAGACGTGTGGGTAAAACTACGATTCAATATCAAATGATTCAAACGCTGTTGGAACGAAAGGTTCAGCCTCAGCATATTGTTTTCGTTTCTCTTGATCATCCAATGTTGAAATTGGCCGGACTGAACGAAGTGTTGGAATGCTATCATGAAAACATTTGCGCCGATCATGACGTCTACTATTTTTTTGATGAGGTCCAGTATGCGGCGGATTGGGCCAGTTGGTTAAAAACAATCTATGATATGCAGCCTGATACTAAGGTAGTGGCGACCGGTTCTGCCAGTCCGGCATTGGTAAAAGGAAGTGCCGAGAGTGGTGCCGGACGGTGGACTATCATTCAGGTACCAACCCTATCCTTCTATGAATACTGTGCCTTGCTCGGGCTTCCAAATTTCAAGCTTGATCCACAACTTAAGCCTTCGCAGCTGCTAAATATGACACAGCAGGAGCGAGGTAGCATTATGAGCAAACTATCCGCTGTGCAAAATCATTTTTCGAGATATTTGCAGGTGGGAGGATTCCCAGAGCTTGCACTGGCTGCCAATGACCTTTTTGCGGAGCAGGTCATGCGTGAAGATGTGGTCGACAAAGTTCT
>CAZTZO010000047.1:0-4202 GCA_964618075.1 uncultured Lachnospiraceae bacterium | reverse complement strand
GGCAGAGCATTTTATCTTGAAGTAAAAACAAAGTCCGGCACGCCTACAAAGGAACAGCTTAGATTTATAGAAGCGATGAGAAAAAGCGGGGCGATTGCAGGAGTAGTAAGGAACGTTGATGATGCAATCGGATTATTACATAAATAAACTATCTAAAATGTCAGACTGCTACGGTGAGCCGTATTTAACGGGGTTAATGGAACACTGCAACGTGAGAGGGATAGTCGAGCTGACAGCGGAAGAGATAAAAAAATATTGGGTGGCAGTCAATGACACTCTTTGAATCGGGTTTTTATGCAGGTATATCATATATACTCACTCTGCAACAAGCGCAGAGGCTTTAAGAAAGGAGCAACAAAAATGAAAAAATACATCACTATATTGAATTGGCGCTTGATATTCAGGAACGGACAATATGTCGGCTATTACAAGTATCGCGGCGATAATTCAAAAATACTGAAATGATTAAACACGGTAAAAAAATCGACACTACCCGTAAATACACATACGCCGAAGCCAAGAAACTTTTCGTTTCTGACTACGCAGCTCAATACATCGGCATTGCAGAAACATTTACGCACATAGCAATTATGGCATATATCGACAACGGCGGCACAGACATGGATGCGTTTATTGAACTGCTGAATAAATACTGTCGTGACTACAAGGACGGGGACTTCACCAAGACCGCACTTTGAAAATATAACACCGACAGAATGAAGGAGTTTTTCAATGCCAACACTACGCGAAACAGCTCAACAAATAAAATCTAAAATCACGTGTATCGATGTCGCTCAGTTATGCGGTCTGCCAATCACTAAATCAGGCGGGCGCTGCCCCTCCCCTTTTCATGCAGGGAGCAATCCGACAGCTATGATTGTATGCGACACGTTCTGGTATTCGCATTCGGACAATTTCGGCGGCGACTGTATCGACCTGTACGCCGAGCTTAAATGCAATTCAAATCGCGGCAAAGCAATTAACGACCTTGCCGAGCGTTACGGTATAAACACCGAGCCGGATATGAACTACGGTTGGGAAGCAAAAACACAAAATCTCTGCAACCAAATACAGTACTGGCATACTCAATTACGCGATTCTGACCGAGAATATCTTCACTCGCGCAACATATCGGACGATACGATAAATCGCCTTAAAATCGGCTACAACGGTTTTGACGGCATTTCCGTACCGTACTTCAAGAACGGCTACGTGTACGATTATATATTACGTAATTTCACAAAAACGCCACGCTATGAGCGTATGCCTCAATCCGATTCGAGCGACCCGTGGGGATTACATACACTCAACCGTTCAGGTGACATTTACCTATGCGAAGGCACGTTCGACGGTATAGCTCTTGACCAAGCGGGTGTGTCTGTACTCGTTGATACGCGCCCACAGCTTGACCGTTTAATTAACCGTTCTGTTGTATTATGCTATGATAACGACGATACGGGCGCGAAATATACGACTGCCGTTTCCCGTATGCTTATACGCAACGGTATTAATTTTCGTATAGCCGTACTCCCTGCCGGTTGCAAAGATGTTTCTGAATTTTTTGCAAGCAATCCGTTTTCATCGCTTACATATTCCGACGGCACGGCATACATCGTTTCGCTGATAAAATCACAGTCCGATGCCTATAAATACATCGACCGCAAAACCGACCCCGTTGTCATTGCGAGCATAATAAATCAAACTGCTCTCGATGATAAAACAAAACAAAAACTTACGGCAATACTCACGCAACCGCCTATGGAATCCGTTATAGCCGATGAAATAATCGCAGAGAACACAATAATTTACATCGACCAAGTAGGCTTCTATATTTACAACAGTACTGTATGGCTCAAGCAGTCTGATAACACCATTCGAAATCTCGTCGATAAAACAATCGGTAAAACGCATTCCACCGCGCATAAAATCAACGCAACCTTAAACATCCTCAAAGCCCGCGTACTTTCCCCTATTGTGTTCGACCGTAAACCGATAATCGTATTTCCGAACGGCACACTCGAACTCGACACGGGAATATTTCGGAATAGCCGGCAAACCGATTATGCGTCTATTGTTATGGATTATCCGTACAAACCCGATGCGCATTGTCCTCGGTGGCTTGATTTTATTGATACCGTTATGGAATCCGACCCGATAAAAACAGAGCTTCTGCAATTCATCGCAGGATATGTTCTGTTTCCGAACTGCAAGCACCAAAAACTATTCGCTCTCATCGGCAATGGCGGCAACGGTAAATCCGTATATCTCGATATATTAAAAAAACTATACGGCGAGAAAAACTGCACTAATCTTGAACCGAATGATTTTACGGAGGACTTTAAGTGTATTTTATCGAAGGACAGCTTGTTAAATGTAGCAAGTGAAATTGACAGCGATTTTTCCAAATCCGAAAAAATAATGAAGAAGGTAGCCGCAGGTGAAACCGTAACCGCTTGTTATAAGGGGCAAACTCACATAGATTTCAACCCCCGCTGCAAGCTCATTTTTGCCTGTAATGAAATGCCCCGTGCTTCTATTATTAAAGGAATCGACAGACGTATTATATTTATAAACTTTCCTTTGAAATTCGTTGAAACACCGAGTGAACCGAACGAGCGTAGGCGCGATATTGACCTTATATCCAAACTTACCGAAGAGCTTTCGGGAATATTTAATTGGGCTTATGAAGGTTATCTTACGCTTAACAAAGTGGGCTATTTCACAGAATCCGAAGAGCAAGAAATACTTATGGAACAGTTCAAAGAATCATCAAATCATGTGCTGTTATTCTGCAAGGATTTTGAACCGACAGACAGAGTAATGCGCACAGACGTAGTTTATGAATGCTACCGTGATTGGTGCCGTGATAACGGTTATCAGCCGTATGTTTCGCAGACGTTTAAGATGAAATATGCCGATGAAGGATTCAAGAAAAATCGAAAAATAATTAACGGGAGGCGTTTATGGGTTTATGAATATGTTGCTATAAATTGAATTTCAATTAAATAATTCAGCAAATCTTTCTAACGTTTGTTCGAATGATGATTTTCAAGGTGTGGCAGAAAGTGTGGACACGCTGTTATGAAATTGAGTATATTATATTTATTCAATAAAATGTCCACACCTGTCCACACTTATGACCACACTTTTTTGAGAAAAGGGTGGACACCAAAATGGCTTAGATAAGCCACAGAATAGCTCTATGACCAACCTGTCCAACCTTATTTATATATTATAATAAATAAATAAATATATATATATATTATATATAATACATAAAATAAAGGACAACTTGAGGAAGGGTGGTCATGGTTTGTGCATTCAATATTAAATTCAATATTAATATAGGAGGAACTATGTCAATAAAACAAAATATACGTGCACTTATGTTCGGCTATAAATTAAAAATTACAGACCTTTCCGAAATGTCCGATGTGCCGTATCAACAACTGCGAAACTATCTTGACGACAAAGGAAATTTGTCTCTGGATAATTTTGAAAAAATCGTTAAAGCGTTCCCTGATGTAGATTACGGATATTATTTTACGGGAGAATTAAAATACCTGAAAAAATATTTTGAAAGGAAAAATTATGATGTCAGATACAAAGAAGAAAACCAAGGCGAACGACACAGCAACACAAATTGTTAAAAAAACTCGCAACCGTCCTGACCTTGCAAATTTCGGGCAGGAATATATGAAACCCGGAGATAACACTCGGTATCTACGTCACGCACTCGCAAGTTTTAATTTGCCGCCGATTGACTTAGACAGCAACGAACAGGTGGAAGAACGCGTCGTGTGGTATTTTAACCATTGCATGGAGGATGATATTAAACCGGGCGTGGTAGGTTTGGCTAATGCGCTGGGGGTTGATAGGCATACTTTGGCTTGTTGGAAAACGGAAGTACGGCGAGGGTTAAATTTTGAACGTGTTGCCTTGATAAAAAAAGCGTACAGATTAATCGAAGAAGGATGGGAGATTGCAGTCAACGAAGCGAAGGGCAATCCCGCTAATCTCATCTTCCTCGGCAAGAACCATTTCGGCTATGTCGATGAGGTGAAAATTACCGCTTCCCCGGTTCAACCATTAGGCGAAAATTTGACCGCAGAAGAAGCCGCAAAAAAATATCAAGCTGCTTTGCCTAACGCAGATTTTGACGGTGAGTAAAATTTTGACCGTATGGAAATTTTGACCGTATG
>CAZTZO010000046.1:0-4668 GCA_964618075.1 uncultured Lachnospiraceae bacterium | reverse complement strand
AAGATTTTGATCCGGCAGAACTGGATTTAAAGGAAAAAGTCGTTCAGATAAACAGAGTTGCGAAAACCGTCAAGGGCGGACGTAATATGCGCTTTAGCTGCCTGTGCGTCGTAGGTGACGAAAACGGTCATGTAGGCGTAGGCAACGGTAAAGCTATCGAAATACCCGAGGCTATAAGAAAAGGTATGGACGATGCAAGAAAGAACATGGTAAGCGTAGCGCTTATGGGAACGACGATACCTCATGAATATGTCGGCAGATTCGGAGCGGCAAAGGTGCTTCTCATGCCGGCTGCAAAAGGTACCGGAGTTATAGCAGGCGGTGCTTCACGTGCTGTCATAGAGCTTGCAGGCATACAGGATATAAGATGTAAGTCAATAGGCTCCGACAATACCACAAACGTCGTCAAGGCGACGCTTACGGGACTTATGCAGCTCGTTAACGTGGAGATGGTCGCGGCAAAGCGCGGCAAAAAACCGGAAGAAATTTTAGGTTAGGGGTGTGAATGAAATGGCTAATAAAACGAAACAGCTAAAGATCACACTTGCAAAAAGTTTGATTTGCAGAAATAAAAAACAGCGTAAGACAGTAGAAGCTCTCGGCTTGAAAAAGCTCAATGACAGCGTTATCAGAGATGACAACGAAGCCACGAGAGGTATAATACAGAAGATCGGTTTTATGCTGAAAGTCGAAGAAGTATAGGAGGCTACCGATGAGACTTCATACACTTAAAGCACCTGCGGGCAGTAACAGAAAGCCTGTAAGAAAGGGCAGAGGTACGGCGACAGGTCAGGGAAAGACGGCAGGCAGAGGTCAGGACGGTCAGAAATCGCGTTCGGGCGGCGGAGTTCGTCTCGGATTCGAGGGCGGTCAGATGCCTCTTACAAGACGTGTTCCTAAAAGAGGATTCACGAACGACAGATTTAAAAAAGAAGTTGCGGCTATTAACGTTGACAAGCTCAATTCGCTAAAGGCGGGTACGGTTGTCACAATAGACGAGCTTAAGGCAAACAATTTAATTAAAAGCAAATATGAATATGCGAAGATACTCTCACAGGGAGAGCTCAAAGTTGCTCTTACGATAAAGGGTATAGCGCTCAGTAAAGCCGCCTATGACAAGGTTATTGCAGCAGGCGGAAAAGTAGAGGAATAAAAATGCTTGAAACCATCAAAAATGCGTGGAAAATACCCGATCTGAGAAAAAAGATATTATACACGCTGCTCATGCTGGTAATATTCCGACTCGGTTCGCATATACTCATTCCTTATGTCAACACCGAAGTCCTTGCCAATTACATAAGCGGCAACAGCATGCTCGGTTTGTTTAACGTAATATCGGGAAACAACCTTAAAACCTTCTCGATATTTGCTATGGGTATTACCCCGTACATCAACGCACAGATAATCATGAACCTTCTCACCATAGCTATTCCTGCTCTCGAGAGAATGTCAAAAGAGGGGGATACAGGCAGAAGGAAAATCGCAAAGATAACGAGAATAGCGGCGATCGCTCTTGCGCTTGTACAAGCTCTGGGCACGACGCTTTCAATGGATTCGCTTCTCACGACCGATACTGTGTTTGTAAAGATACTTGTTACGGTCGCAATTACGGCAGGTACGGCATTTTTACTCTTTCTCGGAGAAACCATTACAGAGAAGGGTATCGGAAACGGAATATCGCTTCTTATCTTTATGGGTATAGTTTCATCGCTGCCCAGCGAGATGGTAAATATTTACGACGGACTTAAAGCGGGTACATTCCCTGTATATATGATTCCGGTGATAGTAATATTTGCAGTGCTGACCATAATCGGTATAGTTGCCGTACAAGAGGGTACAAGAAAAATACCTGTTCAGTACGCAAAACGAGTAGTCGGCAGAAAGATGTACGGCGGAAGAAATACACACCTTCCTCTTAAAGTAAACCAGAGCGGCGTTATCCCCGTCATTTTTGCTTCGGTATTAACGATGTTCCCGTCTACATTGGCGTCATTCTTCCCCAATTCAAACTGGTTGTCGAAGGTTGCCGATTTCATGTCATGGGGCAAAACGTTCCCGACGATACTTTACCTGATACTTATCATCGCATTTTCTTTCTTCTATACGATGGTAACATTCAACCCTATCGACGTAGCGAACAATCTTCAGCAATACGGCGGATTCATTCCGGGGATAAGACCGGGAAAGCCTACCGTTTCCTATTTATCGAAGATAGTAAACAGACTGACTATGAGCGGCGGTATATTCCTTGCAATAGTTGCCATTATTCCTATAATTGCGGGTAATGTTCTGAATATGAATTTACAGTTCGGCGGCACAAGCCTCATAATCTTAGTGGGCGTCGCACTTGAAACCGTAAAACAGCTTGAGCAACAAATGATAATGAGAAACTATAAAGGATTCTTAAAATAGGAGTAAATGATGAAAATTATTCTATTGGGACCTCCGGGTGCGGGCAAAGGCACTCAGGCAGAAAAAATCGTGGAAAGATACGGTATCGCACATATTTCCACCGGCGATATTTTCAGAAAAAATCTCAGAGAGAATACTCCTCTTGGGATCAAGGCTAAGGAATATATGGATAAGGGACTTTTGGTTCCCGATGAAGTGACCGTCGATATGCTTAGTGCAAGGCTTCTCGAAGATGATTGTAAAAAAGGGTTTATGCTCGACGGATTCCCGCGTACAATCGCTCAGGCCAAAGCACTTGAGAATATAGTTGAGAATATTGACTGTGCTCTCGATATAAGCGTTGATTATGATGCTCTTACCGAAAGAATAGCCGGAAGGAGAATGTGCAAAGGCTGCCAGGCAAGCTACAATGTAACCTTTATGCCTCCCAAGAAAGAGGGAGTGTGCGACAAATGCGGTTCAGAGCTGTATCAAAGAGATGACGATAAAGCAGAGACCGTAAAGGCGCGTCTTAAGGAGTATGAAGAAAAAACCCTTCCTCTTACAGATTACTACGAAAAGAAGGGTAATCTCAAAAGAGTTGACGGAAACAAAGACATGAAGGATGTAACATCTCAGATATACTTAATACTTGACAGCTACAAATAATCATGATCATTATAAAATCCGATAGAGATATCGAACATATGGCTCGTGCGGGTCATATAACAGCCCTGGCGCTTGACGCCGTGGCAAAATACATTAAAGTCGGCGTTTCGACTTATGAGCTTGATGAGATCGCGCGCGATACGATAATGTCGCATGGCGCAAAGCCCGCCTTTCTCAATTACAACGGTTTTCCCAAAAGCTTATGTACTTCGGTGAATGACGAGATCGTTCACGGTATCCCCTCTAAAAAGAGGATACTCAATGACGGAGATATCGTAAGCATAGACATAGGAGCCGTGTTTGAAGGCTTTGTAGGGGATATGGCAAATACATATCCAGTCGGTAATATTTCAAAAGAAGCGCAGTCTTTGATAGATATAACAAGAAAATCCTTCTATGAAGGAATAAAATACTGCAAGACAGGCAATAGGCTTCACGACATTTCCGCAGCGGTTCAGCAGTGTGCAGAGGACGCCGGATACGGAGTTGTGCGCGAGTATGTGGGACACGGTATAGGAAGGCAAATGCATGAAGATCCTCCCGTACCCAATTACGGAGAAGCACACAGCGGCCCGAGACTTTTAAAAAACATGGTGCTGGCAATCGAGCCGATGATAAATATCGGTTCATGGGAGACAAGACAGATGAGGGACGGATGGACTGTCAAAACAGCGGACAAAACGCTTTCGGCACACTATGAGAATACCGTAGTGGTTACTGACGGTGAACCGAGAATATTGACCGAACTGTGAGGTAAATTTATGTCCTACGGCGATAAGATAGCAAGTATTGTGATATCTAAAGCCGGTCACGATAAAGATGAAGCTATGATACTGCTCGGTACAGACGAAAAAGGTTTTCTCTTATTGGCAGACGGCAAAAGAAGAACAGTCGAAAGCCCGAAACGAAAAAATCCAAAGCACGCAAAAATTCTGAAGTATCGCTGCGATACGATCGAAAAAATACTTTTATCGGGAAACCTGCCGGAAAACGCTCTGATACAAAAGGAGCTTAAGGTATATTTAAAAGATGGAACATTTTAAGAAACAGGGGGATATTGATTATTGAGTAAAAGCGATTATTTTGAAGTAGAAGGCATTGTAAAAGAAGCTCTGCCCAATACTACATTTAAAGTAAAACTCGACAACGGGTACGAAGTACTCGCACATATCTCAGGAAAACTAAGAATGCACTACATCAAGATACTGCCCGGAGATAAGGTTACCATGGAAATTTCTGCTTACGATCCTACAAAGGGCAGAATTATATGGCGTGAAAAAGGAAAGTAGAACGAGGAGGGAAATGCAATGAAGGTAAGACCAAGCGTAAAACCCATGTGTGAAAAATGCAAGGTAATAAAAAGACACGGCAAGGTTATGATAATCTGCGAAAACCCCAAGCACAAACAAAGACAGGGATAGGTTTAAAAACAACAGGGAAAGCGCGGCTGAAGCGCTATAGCGTTTATGCTTTCCTAGAAGCAATATAAAAATACACATGCAAACAACATCAAGTAATTTATACGGAGGTATATGTTTTAATGGCGAGAATTGCCGGCGTTGATTTGCCGAAAGATAAGCGTATCGAAATCGGTCTGACGTATATATA
>CAZTZO010000045.1:0-5726 GCA_964618075.1 uncultured Lachnospiraceae bacterium | reverse complement strand
TTCATTCTTCTATTATATCACTTCTTTTCGCTTTTGGCAATTGTGCGGTGTTGCCTTAAATACATTATCCGTAATATCCTGTACCGGTGAAATTTTGACCGACATCAACTTATTACTGCGCAGTATAATGAATTCAATGTCGTCATTTGAAAGTGTATTTAACAACTCTTTTACTTCAGACGCTTTATTAACCTCTATTCCATTGATTGACTTGATGATATCTCCTTCCCTTATACCCGCCTCTTTCGCAGGCGACAAGATATTATTATCTGCCGCACTGATTTTTTCGAATCCAACCGCAATCACGCCCAAGGTGTCTAATTTAACTCCTATTAGCTCTCCTCCCACATAAAGACAAGTGTCAGGCAGAACATTCACTTTGATGTGTTTGATTGGTACTCTATATAATATATTTACGGTAAAGTCAAAAACTCCTTCTTTTTCAGAGCAAAAAATTAATTTTTTTTGAGGATCAATTTCATAGTCCTCTGATAATTGGCCATTTACCTCAACAATTTTCTCTTTTTGCGATAAGAAAAGCTTGCCTGTGAGACTGTTTAAATCCACACTTGTTTCTTTTCCTACTATAATATTTATATATTCTGTTTGAGTGGATTTGACTGCATAAACAGACGCAGTCAGAAACATCACAATTAATACAATATAAAAAATCCTTCTGTTTTTTTCCATGTTATTATTTTGTCGAATATTGTGACAAACATACATGAAACAGAAAGATTTTTACATCTGTATTTTGATGTTATTTAGATACTATTGCGCTATATTGTTTTTATAATGTTCTGCCTGCTTAATCATATCTGCAGCATGATTAAGCGCATAGTCACTGATTGTAACGCCCCCAAGCATTCTTGCAAGCTCTTGTGTACGCTTATTATCGTCCAATTCCGTAAATGTAGTGTAGGTTTTACCTTCTTTGGCATATTTGCCAACAGTATAATGAGAATCCGCCATACAAGCGATCTGCGGCAAATGAGTTATGGCTATTATTTGATGTGCTTTTCCAAGCGAATACATTTGTTCAGCAACGCTCTGTGCGGTTCTTCCGCTTATACCCGTATCTATCTCATCGAAAATTAAAGTTTCCGTACTGTCAGCATCGGCTAGAACGCTTTTTATGGAAAGCATTATACGTGACACTTCCCCGCCGGAAACAATTTTTGATAACGGCTTCAAAGCTTCTCCTTCGTTTGTGGAAATCATAAATTCAATATTATCTATTCCGTCTGATGAGTATTTTTCTTCGGAAGTCGGTTTAAACAGAACATCAAAACGTGTGTTCGGCATAGCAAGCAGACTTAGGTTCTCCTTAAGCTGTTCAGAAAGCATTTTTGCCGTTTTATGTCTTAATTCGGATAAAACAACGGCTACCTTAATAAAAGAGTCCTTATAACTTTCATATTCAGCTTGTGTGCTCTTAAGCTTTTCATCGATGTTCTCTATCATGTCAAGAGAAGCTATTATTCTCTTTTCCTCATTGAGTATCTCATCTATATCAGAACCGTATTTTTGTTTTAGTTTATTTATTTTATGTAACCTTGTATGAATATTTTCCAGCTCTTCAGGATCAAATTCAATGGAATCTCTGTAATCACGTAGCGTAAGCACGGCATCATCGAGATTAATAGACGCTTCATCAATACTGTTATAGAGTTCACTTAAGGATTCATCAATATCTTTAGCGCTTTGAAGGCATGATAAAATCTGTTTTATCATGTATACCACGCTTTTATCTTCGTTATATAAATAATTATAGCTTTGCTCTATATCGTCGTATATCTTTTCGCTGTTCTGTAGAAGGTTTGCTCTCTTTTCAAGCAATTCATCTTCTCCCGGAGACAAAGACACCTCTTGGATCTCATTTATTTGAATAGTATACTCTTCTTTCTTCTCCTTTTGCTTGTGATATTCTTCCTTTAGTTCATCTAGCTTGTGTTTGGCGTCAATCATCTGAGTATATCTTTTTTTTACTTCGTTTTTGCATTCCTCAAGCTTCTTTCCACCGAACGAATCCAAAAGCTTTATATGAGTTTCGGGGCTGAGTATCTTTTGATGCTCGTGTTGTCCGTGTATGTCTACGAGTAACAAACCTATTTGCTTCAAAGCTGTTACATTTACAAGAGTATTGTTTATTTTGCACACGTTTTTCCCGTTAACGTACAAATCTCTGCTTAACAATAAATTATTGTCATCAATATCTATCGAATATGTCTCCAAAAGCTCGCGCAGCATATCGGTCATACTTTCCACGCAAAATAAAGCTTGAACAGAGGTTTTCACCTCTCCTGTACGTATAGCGTCTGTATTCGCTCTGTATCCCAAAGCCAAAGACAAAGCACCTATAGCTATAGACTTACCGGCACCCGTTTCTCCTGTCAGAACATTCATCCCGTTGGTAAAGTCTATATTTATTGAATCTATTATGGCGAAATTTTTTATATTGAGTGATAATAACATAGTTAACCTTATTTGATTATTGTTTTAAAATAATTTACAAGCTCTGCTGCTTTTTCTTCTCCGCGCGTTAAAACAAAAATCGTATCGTCCCCCGCTATACATCCGAGTATCTCGGAATACATTATGGAATCTATGGTTACAGCAGCTGCGTTTGCCATTCCTCTGATAGTATGTAGACATATAAAATTACCCGCATAATCTACCTTCAAAACCACCTGGCGAAAGATATCAAGTATCTTATCATCGAGATGAATATCGTTAGGAGACGGTGAAAAATATTTATAAATATTATTTTCAGTCATCACCTTTATCAATTTCAAATCCCTGATATCCCTTGATACAGTTGCTTGCGTTACGTTGAAATTGTTATGCTGCAATAACTCTGTAAGCTCTTCCTGAGTCTCTACATCGTTATCTTGAATCAATCTTAATATTGTAGCCTGTCTTTCAACCTTCAATGTAATCCCTCCATCGATTATTGTATTTTATTATATACCTCGGAATAAAAATTGTAATCATCGAATTGAATAATTTTACATTTATGCGTACTTTTTCTTATATTCAAACGTCTGCTTTGAGAAATTACTTCTTGACCGTCATATCCGACAAATGTATAAAAACGATCATAATCTACGCTGACCTTTTCATTAGGGTTAATTATTATAGTTCTTGAGTTCATCGAATGAGGGCATATCGGTTGTATAAGAATAATATCGCAATTCGGATTGACAATAGGTCCTCCCATAGAAAGACAATAAGCAGTTGAACCGGTCGGAGCCGCTATCAATACGCCGTCGCCGTGAAATTTACTCAATAAACAATCGTTGACATATATCTCAAACTGCCCTACTCCCTTTCCGTAAAGATGCTTAAAAACAATATCGTTAAGAGCCGTGCCGTATACGTTTTTGTCATCGTATACGTCTATCATCATACGTTCGTTTATTGAATATTGTTTTGTAATAACTTTATTAAGATCGGCAGTCATGCTTTCCGTTTCAACAACGGTTAAAAATCCCATTTTGCCAAGGTTGATACCGACCATGGGAATATCATGAATACTGCAATATTGAGCAGCCTGAAGAAATGTTCCGTCGCCTCCTATAACAAGTGCGAAATCAAAGCATTTCTCGTAGTTAGTAAATGATTCGAATATTTCGCACTCACAACCCTTTGAACGCAAATATCCGATAGCCTCATTTGTGACAGTCAAGCGCCTGTCCTTTTCTTTGTTGGGGAAGACCAGACAATTCATAATATCAATTCCTTATGAGCTTTTGTAACACATTCATCTATTAATGAGAAAATATCTTCTGTTTTCATATCCTCATTAAGAGAAAATTCGGATATAAACTCTATATTACCCTTTGGTCCTTTTATGGGTGAATAATCAAGGCTTTTAAGATAATAACCTTGATTGTAAAGAATATCGACGACATTTGTTATTATTTGTATATGATCCTGCTTTTTATGCACAACTCCTTTTTTTCCGACCATATTTTTATCTGACTCAAACTGCGGCTTTATCAGAAATACAAGCTTTGTTTTATCGTCAATAAAATTTTTAAGGTTTGGGCACAGCTTTGTAATCGAAATAAAAGCAACGTCCATTACTGTAATATCTATTCTATCGCCTATGGCGTCTGTCTGCATATACCTGAAATTAGTTCTTTCAAAAACGCTTACTCTTTCATCGGTACGCAATTTATATGCAAGCTGATTGTATCCTACGTCTACAGAATAAACTTTTTTTGCTCCGTTTTGCAAAAGACAATCCGTAAAGCCCCCTGTTGAGGCGCCTATATCAAGAGCAATCATTCCATTTGGATCTATATCAAACATATGCAGAGCTTTTTGCAGCTTTAAACCGCCCCTGCTGACAAAAGGGCATGAATCGGTTTTTATTTCTACTTTGTCACCGTCCTTAAATGGGTAACCGGGCTTGTCCACTCTTTGTCCGTTTACGAACACGCATCCCTCCATTATCAAAGATCGTGCTTTTTCTCTGCTTTGCACCTTACCGCTTTCGAATAGTGCGATGTCAAGTCTTTTATTTATCATTTTCTCAATTCACTTTTCTTTATTATATCATAATAATAATTATTTTAATAATAAATATCATATATCACTTTTCTCAAATACATATCAAACTCGTTATTGTTTTATGAAATTTTCCTCCATGGTTTTGTTGACAACACAATTCAAATATAGTATTATATTTTAGGTGCTACGAGGTGTAGCGCAGTTTGGTAGCGCACATGGTTTGGGACCATGGGGTCGGGGGTTCGAATCCCTCCACCTCGACCATTACCAGAGCATTCTTAAATATGGACCTTTAGCTCAGTTGGTTAGAGCAACCGGCTCATAACCGGTTTGTCCGGGGTTCAAGTCCCTGAAGGTCCACCAATTTTTTCTTTAAAATAAAATAATAAAACGGACTTTTACAAAGATTTAATCTCTTTAAAAAAGTCCGTTTTTACGTTTTCCCACCTAAGTTTTTTTAGCACATCACATTACCAAGTATGGCAGCTTGTGCGCTGGTAGACGCTACGCGAGCCGACTGCGTAAGAGAATTTTTCGCATTCATCGTTCCTTCTATCTGAACATCAAGGTCTTGTCTCCCATTAGATTTATCTTTTATATTTCCCCACATTGTTTTGGCAGCAAGAACCTTCTTCCTCCTGCTGAGTATGTTCACATAGTTTAAATTATTGTCACCGTTATCCTTTATTAATTTAATATTTACAGTGCCGTCTTTCTTTTGTGTAACTGTTATTGCGTCACAATCATTTATTACGTCAACAATAGATGCAATGTCGGCAGCTGTTACAGCCTCTTCTGCTGTATATTTTAGGCTATGGCTTAAACCATCAGCAAAAACAATATTATCATAATTAGAAATATTAACACCAAGCTTGTCTTTTACGCTCACAGCAATACGTTCCGGAGGATGGTTTATAAATATTCTATCTGAATTTTTACCTACATACAGTTGATATTCAGCGTATGCCTCAATCACCTTCTTTTGCTCCTGGCTTGACAATGAGCTTGTATCAATCGGGATGCTTGCAAGCCCTAAATTTATACTTTTGAAAGTCGAGCCTCCCAGTGCTTTCACCTTCGTATACAAATCATTAAGCATTTTCACATACAAAGTATCAAGACCTTTTTGATACTGCATTAACCGCTGGCCCTCGCTTGTTAGGATTTCCTCCTTTGCTCTGTTTATCTTTTTAGAATACTTATCGGCT
>CAZTZO010000044.1:0-6125 GCA_964618075.1 uncultured Lachnospiraceae bacterium | reverse complement strand
ATCGAATCGTACTGACTTACATAATATGTGAGATCAATCGTTCATTCAGAATACAAAAGGATAATAACATATTCAAAAAAAAATGTCAATATTTTTGAATAAATATCATAAATTCATTCAAAAAGGGAGGAAAAGTTGCTTTTCCTCCCTTTTTGTTAAACGGTCATAATTTCCGCTTCTTTTGTTTTAGATATCTCGTCGACTTTTTTAATGTGTCCGTCGAGTGTTTTCTGAATAAGCTTTTCGCCGTTTTTTACGTCGTCCTCCGTCACTTCGCCGGATTTTTCTTCTTTTTTCAAATCTTCGATAATGTTTCTGCGAATATTTCTGAGAGCGACCTTGCATTCCTCTGTGGTTTTCCCGACGCCTTTTACAAGCTCCTTGCGGCGTTCCTCTGTAAGCTGCGGAATACTAAGGCGTATTGCTTTGCCGTCGTTTGAAGGATTCAAGCCTAAATCCGAGGCTAATATTGCCTTTTCGATGAGCTTTAAGGCACTAGCGTCCCACGGAGTTATCATAAGTATCCTAGGCTCAGGGGAAGATATACCCGCCATTTGATTAATAGGAGTGTTAGTTCCATAGTAATCTACCGATATTTTGTCGAGCATGTGAGGATTTGCTCTTCCCGCCTTTAGCGTCTGAAGGTCGTTTTGCAGAGCGTCAATCGTTTTTTTCATTTTTTCATCTGCAATTTTGTTCAAATCGTCTATCATCAGTATCCTCCTTAATTTATCATCGTACCTATTTTTTCACCGCATACTGCTTTTACTATATTTTGAGCAGGATTTAGAGGAAATATCAATAAGGGAATATGATTGTCCATACACATGGACGCGGCAGTGCTGTCAATGACCTTTAATCCCTTATCTATTATTTCGATATGCGTTATCTCATCATATTTTACAGCATTTTCGTTCACATTGGGATCGGAATCGTAAACTCCGTCAATATTTTTTCCGGAAAGTATTATTTCTGCGTCTATTTCGGCGGCTCTGAGCGAAGCAGTAGTATCGGTAGAAAAGAACGGATTACCTGTGCCGGAAGCGAAAATTACAATTCTTCCGAGATCCAAATGGTGCATGGCTTTGCGTCTTATGTAGGGCTCACATACCTGCTGCATTGTTATTGCGGACTGTACCCGCACATCAAGTCCGAGTCTTTCGAGTGAATCCTGCAGAGCAAGTGCATTCATTGTGGTTGCTAACATACCCATGTAATCCGCTGTAGCTCTGTCCATACGCTCTCCGCTTCTTCCTCTCCAGAAATTGCCTCCGCCTACAACGATAGCTATTTCAACTCCCAGCTCCTTGGCAATCTTTATCTGCGAGCATACTTCATCGATTATATCCGTATTGAGTCCGAAGCCTTCTTGTCCTGCAAGAGCTTCTCCGCTTAGCTTTATTAGTACTCTTTTATATACCGCCTGCATATGCAAACCTTCCTTAAATTTTAATTCGGTTAGTAAAAAAGGCACTTTAAAAGGTGCCTTTTGTTGAGAACTTTAAGAATTGGATATCTGCTTTGCTATCTCTTCGGCAAAGTTTTCTTCCTTCTTTTCCAAGCCTTCGCCCATTTGGTAACGGACGAATTTTATTATTTGTATATCGCTTCCCAAATCCTTGGCAATCTTTGCGACGTAATCCTTAATAGAAACCTTGTCGTCTTTAACGAACGGCTGATCCATAAGGCATACTTCCTTATACATCTTGTTAAGACGTCCCGTGACCATCTTTTCGGCAATTTCTTTTGGTTTGCCCTCATTGGTTGCCTGATGAATGAATATGGTTCTTTCATTTTCAACGACGTCAGATGGAACATCCTTTGAAGTGAGGTATGTGGGATTGGCAGCGGCTATCTGCATTGCGATATCCTTTGCAAGAGCCTTGACTTCGGGCTTTTGAGCTGTTTTTTCATCACATGCTATTTCTACAAGGACGCCTATTTTACCGCCCATGTGTATATATTCGCCGTAAATACCGGGCTGAGCAAGCTCGAGCTTTTCGTGTCTTCTTACAACGATGTTTTCACCTATGCCGGCTATAAGCTCTTTTGCTTTATCCGCCAATTCTTCAACAAGCTTTCCGCCCTTGCTTTGGGCGATATACTCTGATGTATCCTTGACAAAATTCTGAAATTTTTCGTTAGTCGCAACGAAATCCGTTTCGCAGTTTACTTCCGTAATAACTGCTGTTTTTCCGTCCTCGCTGATATGTGTTCCGACTGCGCCCTCTGCGGCTATTCTGTCGGATTTCTTTGCTGCCGATGCGATGCCCTTTTCCCTTAGAAACACCACGGCTTTTTCAATGTCGCCGTTAGTTTCTGTCAAAGCTTTTTTGCAGTCCATCATTCCGGCGCCTGTCATTTCTCTTAATTCCTTGACTGATTGAGCTGTAATCATATATTCTTTCCTTTGCGGTTGTATTATTAACTTTATTTATTTAACTTCTGAAGGCTGGTCGTCTGTAGGCTGAGCCTGTATTATCTCGCCTATAGTCTCTATTCCTTCGGTCCCCTCACTCTGAGGCGTTTCGATCGCTTCATTGTTTTCATTTTGATCTTCCTCCTGCTCGTAGAAGGATTCACCCTGTTTACCCTCAAGTATTGCGTTTGATATGGCTGATGTAAGAAGAGCAACGGCTCTTATAGCATCGTCGTTTCCGGGGATAGGATAATCCGCATCGTCCGGATCGCAGTTTGTGTCGACAACTGCAACGACAGGTATACCGAGTTTCTTGGCTTCAAGCACGGCAATTCTTTCTTTCTTGGGGTCTATGATAAATACTGCTCCGGGCAGCTCCTGCATATCCTTTATGCCGCCTAAGAATTTGTTGAGCTTGTCTCTTTCAATTTTAAGGTTGATTACTTCTTTTTTGGGCAGTACGTCGAAAGTACCGTCCTCTTCCATTGCTTCAAGCTTGTGAAGTCTTTCTATTCTTTTATTTATGGTCTTGAAATTCGTAAGCGTTCCGCCGAGCCATCTCTGGTTGATATAATAGGCTCCGCACTTTTTGGCTTCCTCTGCTATGGCGTCCTGCGCCTGTTTCTTTGTGCCTATGAACAGTATGCCTTCCTTATCTATGGCTTTCTGCTTCATGAACTCACAGGCCTTGTCGATAAGACCGACCGTCTGCTGTAAATCGATGATGTAAATCCCGTTTCTTTCGGTGTAGATGAATTTCTTCATCTTCGGGTTCCATCTTCTCGTCTGGTGACCGAACTGTACACCGGCCTCCAAAAGCTGCTTCATTGAAATGTAACTCATTTTTCCTCCTTGGTTTTTACCTCCGCATTTTTTTAAGAGACCGCTTCGTCACAAGTGACGCAACCGTGCGGAACATAAAAATGCGTGTGTAATATTTATAAATTTTGCACAAGAAAACAACGACTGTTTCTTACGCCGTAACAGTTTATCATAAAACTATTTGTATAGCAAACTTTTTTATCGCATTTACGCTATTTTTTATATGATGAACTTGCTTGTATCGCGTTTGAAATCCTCTTCCTCGTCCTTGAAGATATTGTTTACGTATTCCTTGGTAATAACGAAGGAATCCTGGTCGAATTCGGGCGAGTAAAATGATATTTCCTCCAGAAGCTTTTCGATTACGGTATACAGACGTCTTGCGCCGATATTCTCGCTTGTTTCATTCTCCAAGAAAGCCATTTTTGCAATCACTTCCAATGCCTCGTCCTCAAAGATGAGATCGACGTTTTCCGTTTTAATAAGCTCCTTGTACTGCTTTATTATTGCGTTTTGCGGCTGAGTCAGTATATTCCGAAAATCCTCTTCGGTAAGGCTGTTGAGCTTTACTTTAATGGGGAAACGTCCCTGCAATTCGGGGATAAGATCTGAAACCTTGCTCATATGGAAAGCGCCTGCGCCGATGAACAGGATATAGTCCGTTTTGACGGGACCGTATTTTGTGTTTACCGTGCAGCCTTCGACTATCGGAAGGATATCTCTTTGAACGCCCTCTCTGGAAACGTCGGGCCCGTTGCCTTTGTAGCCGCCGACGATTTTATCTATCTCATCGAGGAATATTATACCGTCCTGTTCTGCGGCTCTGAGTCCCTTCTCGGTTATCGCGTCCATGTCTAAAAGCTTTTGGCTTTCTTCGTTCGTAAATATGACCCTTGCCTGAGCTACGGTTGTTTTTCTTTTTTTCTTTTTCTGGGGGAATATGCTGTTGAGCATACCGGAAACATTCATTGTCATCTCGTCTCCGCCGCCCTCTCCGATAATTCCTATGGGTACGCTCGATTTGTCCTCTGTCATTATCTCTATAACGGTTTCTTCAAGCTCGCCTGCCTTTAGCTGAGCGCGTATCATATCCCTTTTACTTGCATATTCCTTTGTTTCTTCGGGAGTAGGCGGCTGTTGGGGTTGGGCGGGCTGTTGACCCTTAAAATACATATCAAACGCCTGCGGCTCGTTCTTTTTAACAGGGATTATAGCATCAACAAGTCTTTCATCAACGATAGACGCCGCTTTATCGGCTACCTTTTCAAATTCACGCTGTTTGACAAGCCTTATGGAAGTTGTCACCAAATCTCTTATCATGCTTTCGACATCACGTCCGACATAGCCCACCTCTGTGAACTTTGTCGCTTCGACCTTTATAAAGGGTGCGTCCACAAGCTTTGCCAGTCTTCTTGCTATTTCCGTTTTGCCTACGCCGGTAGGCCCCATCATTATGATATTTTTCGGGGTGATTTCATCCTTCATTTCGTCCGAAAGATTTCTGCGTCTGTATCTGTTTCTCAAAGCTATGGCAACGCACTTTTTTGCTTCGTTTTGTCCGATAATATATTTGTCAAGCTCCTTGACCGTTTGGCTAGGTGTGAGATCTACCATATTCTAGTTATTCTCCTTTTGCAAAGTTATCGTTTTTATATTACTGTTTGTGTATACGCATATTTCAGAGGCTATCAACAGCGAATTTCTGACAATGTCCTCACTGTCCATATTTTCACAGTGACGTGTCAGTGCCCGGGCTGCGGCCATTGCGTACATACTTCCGGAGCCTATGGAAGCTACTCCGTCGTCCGGCTCAATTACTTCGCCGTTTCCCGAAAGAATAAGTACGTTTTCTGCGTCCGCCGCGATTAAAAGAGCGTCAAGCTTTCTCATAACGTTATCGCTTCTCCAATCCTTTGCCAGCTCTATTGCGGCTCTGTAAAGGTTTCCCGAATACTGCTCTAATTTTGCTTCGAACCTTTCTGCAAGTGTGAAGGCGTCTGCAACGCTTCCAGCAAAGCCTATTGCGACCTTTGAACCGTATATCAGCTTAACCTTCTCGGCGGTATGCTTCATTACCGTGGTTTCACCCAATGTAACCTGTCCGTCTCCGCCTATGGTTACCTTGCCGTTCATTTTTACGGCAAGTATTGTTGTTGCTCGAAACATAATCCATATTCTCCTTTATAAACTATTCGTTTCGGTTATTATAGCATACTTGTATTTATGAATGGAACAAACCGATATATTCTGAAACGTATTTTAATTCTTCTTTAATTCGCTTAAGTTGATTTTATACTAATGTTTACTGTTAAATATTATATTATACAGGCGTAAAGGAGTATGGATTTTAGTCGTCTTCAAACAATAAGCTTGAGTGATACACTATTTATTTAAAATTAAATAAAAAATCCGCCCTCGCTATTAAACGAAAGCGGACTTTGTTT
This sequence comes from uncultured Lachnospiraceae bacterium, assembly GCA_964618075.1. Classification (GTDB taxonomy): domain Bacteria; phylum Bacillota; class Clostridia; order Eubacteriales; family Anaerofustaceae; genus CAYTMY01. Next base: position 440 of record CAZTZO010000044.1, on the reverse strand, counting down.
TTAAAAAAACTGCTACTGGAATTTTATATAATCGAAGGGATCTATATAGCTACCTGCTGCAATGACGCCAAAGTGAACATGAGACGCTTCTTTTGATTCATAGAGCGCCGTGGCTCCCGTTTTGCCTATAATATCTCCTGCTTTTAAGCTTTGGTTAAGCGTTACGTTTACGGTTTCTTCAAGATTCGAGTATTGTGTAAATATATTCTTACCGTGGTCTACTATAACGGTCATGCCGAGCTTTGCGTCAGCGCGTATCTCGCTTACGGTGCCGTCGTATGCGCATTTGACGTTCTCCCCTTTTTCGGAGGCGATGTCTATTCCGGTATGATCGCTTCTGTATTCGGCAAATGTGCGCGAATAGACGGCTGCCGTGTTATAGCTGTAATGGTACTATGTCAAGTCTTGGTACAAGTTAAAACGGAACTTTCTTATTAGTT
>CAZTZO010000043.1:0-7088 GCA_964618075.1 uncultured Lachnospiraceae bacterium | reverse complement strand
TGGCGGGGTAGCTCAGTTGGCTAGAGCATTCGGTTCATACCCGAAGTGTCGGGGGTTCAAATCCCTTCCCCGCTACCATGATAAAAACAATAATCGCTTCGTGCGATTTTTTTTATTATTCAAAAGTGGGCTTTGATATTATGCCGCTTTTATACTTCATACACAAAACAAAAGCAAATTGCCTTATTGCATTTTTTTTATTTCCATAATGGACTTTATTCACCTCTTAATTAAACCAAGAAAAAATTGCTTCGCTTTGTCCATAAATGTGATTTTATTACATTAAACTCTCCTATATGAAAAAGAAAGCTTATATGTTGAAACTGTAAGTAAAAAAGCGCAAGACTAAAATGTCTTACGCTTTTTTTACTTGGTTAATTTTAAATTGCTATTATTTATTGAAGTGCGTCGTAGCCTTCTTCGCCCGTTCGTACTCTTATAACATTTTCAACATCGTAGACGAATATCTTGCCGTCGCCTATGCTGCCCGTGTAAAGAGCCTTCTTTGCCGCTTCGACAACATCGTTTACAGGTACCGCACTTATTATTACCTCGGCTTTTACCTTGGGAAGAAGTATCATTGAAACAGGCGCGCCTCTGTAATACTTGGGCATTCCTTTTTCGATGCCGCAACCCAATACCTGCGTTACCGTTATACCGGTTACTCCTATATCGTTAAGTGCGTTTTTAAGAGTTTCAAATTTGTTCTGTGAGCATATGATGGCGACCTTTGTGAATTTGTCGCCCTTTCTTGAAGGCTTATTGACAACAGGGACCGCTTTGTCTATAAGAGCCGGCTCAGTATTTGCTCCGATGTCATCAAGCTCTCCTATAAGGTTGTTGGCAGGCATGAAGTCTGCATAGCTTGAAGCCAGATTGTGTTCAGATATATCAAGGCCGTTTATTTCCTCTTCAGCCGATACTCTTAAGCCTATTGTCTTTTTAATTACCAGGAATACCACTGTTATAGTAACTGCTGTCCATGCAGCTACGCTAAGTACTCCCAACGCCTGTATACCCAAAAGCTTAAATCCACCGCCGTAGAATAATCCTGCTGTTTGCGTCCCTTCGCCTGTCGAGAACAAACCGACTAAGAGTGTTCCGAGCATACCGTTTATTCCATGTACTCCAACAGCTCCGACTGGATCGTCGACCTTGAGCTTTTTATCAACAAACTCTATACCATACACTACCGCAAAGCCTGAAATGATACCGACTATGGCGCTTGCCGCGGGTGTGAGTGTATCGCAGCCCGCTGTTATGGCTACCAAGCCTGCAAGGGTTCCGTTTAAAGTCATTGAAACATCCGGTTTTTTGTATTTGATCCATGTGATGATCATTACTGTCACCGTTGCAACCGCAGCCGCAAGGTTCGTTGTTGTGAATATTCTGCCTGCAAGAGCGGCCGCACCGTCTGTCATGGAAACAGTTGAGCCCCCGTTGAAACCGAACCAGCAGAACCATAAGATGAATACGCCAAGTGCTCCGAGCGTCAGTGAATGTCCGGGAATAGCGCGAGGCTTGCCGTCCTTGCCGTATTTGCCGATACGGGGACCAAGCAATGCCGCACCTATAAGAGCCGCTATGCCTCCGACCATATGTACAGCCGTAGAACCTGCGAAATCATGGAAGCCAATCTGAGATAACCATCCTCCGCCCCATATCCAGTGACCCGAAATCGGGTATATAAACAAGCTTATCATTGCGCTGTAAATGCAGTATGCTGAAAATTTCGTTCTTTCTGCCATAGCGCCCGATACGATTGTTGCAGCCGTTGCGCAAAAGACTGTCTGAAATATGAAGTACGCCCATATGCTTACTCCTGCCGGAAGTATTGCAGTGTAATCTCCCTGTGTAAAAAAGTCTATTGCTCCGAATATGCCGCTGCCCGTACCGAACATTATCCCAAAGCCCACTATCCAATAAATAGGAGCTCCTATGGAGAAGTCCATCAGGTTCTTCATGATAATGTTGCCTGCGTTCTTTGAACGCGTAAATCCTGTTTCGACCATTGCAAAGCCGGCCTGCATAAAGAATACGAGGGCTGCCGCAACAAGTACCCATGTCGTGTTGATCGATTCGATAATTGCCGTCATTTTCTTAATCCTCCGTAAAATAAATTAAAAAGAAAAGGCGCCTCGGGAACAATTCCCAAGACGCCTTTGTCTTTATTGCTCTGCATTCTACACCTGAAAGCTATCTTTGTCAAGAGAAAAAATAAAAAAAATGTTTGCTGTAACGTCTTGGTTAAATGCGATATACGAAAAATTCCGGTTTTTTTCTACTGCATAGCTTAAAAATCAAGAGCGTATTTTTTTTCGGCAAGAGGTGTTTTAAGAATAAAAATGGAGCTATAACGCTGATTTAAAGTTTATAATCCAATGTTTCTTTAAGATAAAATTCTGTTTTATTCGCTTGAGGGCTGCGTTTTAGCTTAAAGGAAAAAAACGAAAGAACACTTTGCCCTTAGTGTTTTATGATATAATATTTTATTATGGACAGAAACGGAAATAAAAGAAGGTTAAACGAGCATTCTTGACTTAGAGTTTACTCTTTAGATGTATAATTTTCATAATGCATTTTTTACATAATAGGAGGATACGGTTACGGAAAACAAAGACCTGTCAAGGGCAAAGGAAGAATTAGTAAAAAACGGATATAGCTGTGTTTTGTGTAAGGGTGAAAAAATATATTTCAGCAGGAAAACAGGTGTTAGCCCGCTTATAGGCTGGATAGACGAAAAAGAAGATCTCTGCGGTTTTTCTGCCGCGGATAAGATAGTAGGAAAAGCGAGCGCGCTTTTGTTTGTCTTATGTAAAATAACAAGCGTTTACGCCTGTGTGATAAGCACGTCCGCTATTGATATCCTTAATAAAAATAATATATACTACGAGTATTCTCAGTCGGTAGAGTATATAAGAAATCGCACTGACACGGGGCTTTGCCCTATGGAAGAAACGCTTAAGGATACAGAGGATCCGATTGTGGCGTTCGGGCTTTTAAAAAAGAAAATAGAGGAAATGCGAAAATTACAGCAATAATATAAAAGGAGAAAATATTATGACATATTTGGGAGAAAACATACCTAAACTCGGCTTCGGGCTGATGCGCCCTCCGATGAAAGCAGACGAGATAGACATTCCTCAGCTAATGGAAATGGCAGATATGTTTATTAAAGCGGGCTTCAATTATTTTGATACGGCATACGGCTATCTCAACGGTAAATCAGAGGAGGCGGTAAAGAAGGTTCTCGTCGAGAGATATCCAAGAGAAAAGTTCTACCTTGCCACAAAGCTGCCTGCATGGGCGGGAGCAAAGAACAAACAGGAAGCGCAGCAAATGTTCTATACTTCTTTAGAAAGAACGGGCGCCGGCTATTTTGATTTTTATCTGCTCCACAATATGGGAGACGAGAGAACAAAATATTTTGACAAATATGATATCTGGGATTTTGTTACCGAAAGAAAAGCAGAGGGATTGATCAAACATTTTGGTTTTTCCTTTCACGATAAAGCTGATAAGCTCGAAGAAATATTAACAAAGCACCCTGAGGCAGAGTTTATTCAGCTGCAAATAAATTATGCGGATTGGCTCAGCCCCGTTATTGAAGCCGAAAAGTGCTATAAGGTAGCGCGCGCTCACAATAAACCTGTCATCATAATGGAGCCTGTAAAGGGCGGTTTGCTGGCGGCTCCTCCAAAAGAAGTGAATGATATTCTTAAAGAAGCGAATCCTGACGTTTCGGCTTCCTCCTGGGCGATACGCTTTGCAGAGTCACTAGAAGGACTTATTTGCGTGCTTAGCGGAATGTCCGATATCTCGCAAATGGAGGACAACTTAAAAACCATGAAGTCGTTTTCACCGCTTAACAAGGATGAAGCGGACGCGCTTAACAATGCGGCAGAAAAGCTTGCCGGCTTAGACTCGATACCCTGTACGGGCTGCAAGTACTGCATGGAGGTATGCGAAAATAATATCGCCGTACCCGGTATTTTCGAAGCAATGAATATATATACGCTTTATAATAATATGGCGTCGGCTAAGGGAAAATTTATGTGGAATACAAAGGCCTCTCACAGAAATCCCGCTTCGGAGTGTATAAAATGCGGCAAGTGCGAAGAGGCGTGTCCTCAGCACATACAAATACGCGACGAGCTTGAAAAAACCATTTCGGTATTCGAATAATGCTTCGATGAGTAAAAGCTTTTGTCCGCAAATCAATTAAAAATTCTCATTTTAAATACTGGCGTAGACCGATAATTTTGATACAGGGTGCAGATTTATAGAGGAGAAAGTTCTTTGAAGGTATAAATCGTTCTGCGTTAGTATAAATGTGTTTTGAAAAGGACTATATCAAGAACCGCCCGTACACTACATACGGGCGGTTTTTCTTGTTGTAGCATGACATTTGATATAGTGCCTCGTTGCTTGTCTGTCGCTTAAATCGGCTAAACGATACTTCACAACAACAAACGAAAGCACAGAAAAGTTACAATTTGGCTGATTGCATTTTCCGCCTGCTCGTGCTATAATATTATATGTATAGTTGTACTCATTTGAGAGGGGGGAAAGAAATTGAAAAAGAATAAGTTAGTTGCCCCTGTTCTTAAATGGGTTGGCGGCAAAAGACAACTACTCGATACGCTAACGCCCCTTTTGCCGAAAAAGATAACGGCATACTGCGAACCTTTTGTCGGTGGAGGTGCTATGCTTTTCAGTTTACAGCCGAATTGTGCGTATGTCAATGATATAAACGGTGAATTGATTCGTGTATATACCGTTATAAAAAATGATGTTGAAACGCTTATAGCTGCATTACAGGAGTACAAGAACGAAGCAGAGTTTTTCTATTCGGTCAGAGATTGGGACAGAGATAGCGAAAAGTATTCCTCGTTATCCGATATAGAAAAAGCCGCGCGTATTCTGTACTTGAACAAGACGTGCTATAACGGCTTATTCCGCGTGAATAATTCTGGTGAATTTAATTCTCCGTTTGGCAATTATCGCAATCCCAATATTGTAAACGCGCCTACGCTACGGGCGGTAAGTTCATACTTAAATATGGCGACGGTTCATTTATCGTCCGTTGACTATGCGCAAGTTTTTGAAACACTTCCTAAAGGGGCGTTTGTTTACCTTGACCCGCCCTATGACCCTGTATCTGATACTGCAAGTTTTACGGGTTACGCAAAGGGTGGATTTTCGCGCGATGACCAAATAAGACTTCGTGAATGCTGCGACGCTTTGACTGCAAGGGGATTAAAATTCATGCTGTCCAATTCGGCAACAGATTTTATTCGTGAGCAATACGCCGCATATAATGTTATTACAGTTCAGGCAAAACGCGCAATAAATTCTGATTCCACAAAGCGCGGCGAGGTTGACGAAGTAGTGGTGCGTAATTATGAGTAATGCGCCAAAAAGTCTAAATGATGAAGCATGGGAAAAGCTGTTCTCTAAATACGATATTCTCAATCAAATTGATGATGCAGGGCAATTTGTCATTTCTGCCACACAAATAAAAGAGTTCAGAGAACCGCGTCTTATGGCAAAGTTTGACCACACAATCAATTTGCCAAAATTGTTTGCTGATAACCAGTTAGCGATACTACCTGTTACAAGGGGCGACTACGTAATTTCACACTTCGAAGCATACCACGCATTTGAAGTTGATAATTCGCCTATTACAAGAGTATCATTACCGACATATATTCAAAGTTTGGATTCTAACAATGTTCCCAGTGAAGCTATTGCATTGAATTGTGCGGTTGCGTCGGGCATAGTTGCGGAGTTCTTGGAAGATGAGGATTTACTTGCTACTGTTTCGGGGCGTATGGGTTCCGGCTCATTTGACTTTAGTATAACGAATTCTAAAAGCAATGTCCCGTGCCGCGTTGAAGTAAATAATTCACAAATTGAAATTGACGCTGCCTATGAAGGCGTTCGAGGGTTAGCCCTGTTTGAAGCAAAGCGCGATTTGTCCGACGATTTTTTGGTTAGACAGCTTTATTATCCATACAGAGTATGGCAAAACCGCGTTACAAAGACTGTAAGACCGTTGTTTCTTGTCTACTCTAACGGCATATACCATTTGTATGAATATATATTTCAAGACCCTAACAATTATAGTTCGTTGGTACTTGTAAAACAAAAGAATTATGCGGTTGAAGATACCTCAATAACCATTTCAGACATACAAGCAGCATTGAGTTCTGCGCTTATTGTAACAGAGCCGGACGTTCCATTTCCGCAAGCGGATAGTTTCGAACGCGTTATTAACTTGTGCGAATTGCTGAACGGTCAAGAATTAAGTCGTAATGACGTAACAGACCAATACGCCTTTGACGCAAGACAAACAAACTATTATACGGATGCGGGGCGTTATTTGGGATTGCTTGAAAAATGCCGGGAAAGTGGCGCTCCGATATATTCTTTGAGCGAAACGGGCAAAAAGATACTCAATTTGAATTTCAAACAGCGTCAATTAGCATATTGCGTTTTGATATTATCCCATAAAGCGTTTGCCGACACACTACGCAAGTATTTTAGTAGTGGGACTATGCCGTCAAAGGGCGACATTGTTCAAATTATGAAAACTGCTAACCTTTACAAAGTTGAAAGCGAAAGCACTTTTGAGCGCCGTTCTTCCACAATTAAAGGGTGGCTGAATTGGGTTATCGGCTTGATAAACGAATAATTATATCACTACTCATTTAGGAGGTAGGACTATGTATTCTAATAAAAGCCATCGTTATTTACCGGATTTTTCAGCTTTGCCGATTCGCAAGATAATCAAAGTGGCGATAGACATATTTGTGCTGGTTGTGCGTATGAGCATGGACTTAAAGACGGGTTAAATGGTCTTGCGCATAAGACGGATCTTTCTTTTCTGCCGTATAGTCAGGCGGGAACAGTACGTCATAAAGGTGCAATAGAAGCGTATAAAATGGGATATGCAGAGGGAAAAAGGAGAAGTTCATAATTAATGCCTTGCCCGTCTGCTGCAATACAGCGTCAAGTCCTCTTTATACCCCTCGAACACGTCCACGCGGGTTATATCGTACAGAACGCCGTTATAGCGCACAACG
>CAZTZO010000042.1:0-7308 GCA_964618075.1 uncultured Lachnospiraceae bacterium | reverse complement strand
ACTTATATCTACCTATATAGACTTATTCACTCCAAGGGTTTCATTGTCGGGAACAATATAACGTCTCTTATTGTACTCTCTCCCGTAAGGAGCATTACTATTCTGTCGATACCGACTCCAACGCCGCCCGTCGGAGGCAAGCCCACTTCAAGGGCGTTTATGAAGTCAGCGTCGTAAGGATGCGCTTCGTCGTCTCCGATTTCTTTTTTTGCGCTCTGCGCGGCAAAACGTTCTCTTTGGTCAAACGGGTCGTTCAATTCGGAAAAGCCGTTTGCATACTCACAGCCGTTAATAAACAATTCAAAACGCTGCGTATATCTCGGGTCGTCCTCGCATTTCTTTGCAAGCGGAGAAACCTCTGTGGGATGGTTCATGACAAAGGTCGGCTGAATAATTTTATCCTCGACATACATATCGAAGGCTTCCTCTATTATTTTGCCTATTCCCCAGTCCTCCTGCGGCTCAAGACCTATAGACTTTGCTATTTGCTTTGCCTCGTTCAAATCGGTTATTTTATCAAAATCAACCTTGGCATACTCATTTACAAGGTCTGTCATTTTAGCTCTTCTGTAAGGAGCCTTCATGCTTATTTTATTCTCGCCAAGCATAACTTCATCTGTAGACAAAACCTTATCGCATACATACGAAAGCAACTGCTCAATCATATTCATTACGTCTTCGTAGTTTGCATACGACTCGTAGCTTTCCATCGTCGTAAATTCGGGGTTATGAGAAGCGTCCATTCCTTCATTTCGAAAGATTCTTCCTATCTCATAAACCTTGTCAAAGCCGCCGACTATCAACCTTTTTAGGGGCAGCTCCGTTGCTATACGCATATACATAGGAATATCCAGCGTGTTATGGTGAGTTTCAAAGGGACGTGCGTTTGCTCCTCCTGCAAGGGTTGCCAATACGGGAGTTTCGACCTCCACAAAGCCCCTTGCGTCCATGAAATCCCTGAACGCCTTTATTATGTTTGCGCGAGTAAGGAACGTCTTTTTTACTTCGGGATTCATTATAAGATCTACGTACCTCTGCCTATAGCGCAAATCCATATCCTTAAGCCCATGGAATTTTTCGGGTAGTACCTGTATAGACTTTGACAGAAGTATTACCTTTTCCACACGCACCGATATTTCACCGCGCTGTGTCTTGAATACCTCTCCGTTTACTCCTATAATATCTCCTATGTCATAGGAGCGAATGTATTCGTATTCATCCTCAAGGATATCTTTTTTTATAAAGAGCTGTATTTTGCCCTCGGAATCCTGTAAATCGTAAAAAGACACCTTACCTTGACCGCGTTTTGCCATTATCCTGCCTGCAATAGCGACCTGCTTTGCGTCAAATTCGTCAAAATTATTGATTATATCGCTTGTCAGAGCAGTCCTTTTAAAGGACGTTTCTTTGTAAGGATACCTTCCGTCCTTACACAGCTTATTGTATTTATCTATTCGTACCTTTACCACCTCTGGCAAGGCTTCGTTATTTATTTCAGGATTCAAAGCTAATTTCCTTTACTGATTTGAAGTATTTTAAGAGTGTATTCTCCGCCCGGGGCTGCTACCGTAACGCTGTTGCCTGCTTTGCTGCCTATAAGAGCCTTACCGACCGCCGATTCATTCGATATCCTTTTGGCCTCTATGTCAGCCTCATCGCTTCCGACTATAGTGTACTCATACTCGTCGTTGGTTTCTTCGTCAAGCACCTTTACCTTGCTGCCTACCGCAACAACGCCCTTAGGCGTCTTTTTTTCGTCGATAATACGTGCGTTTTTAAGCTTATATTCGAGTTCGACTATCTCTCCCTCCATAAAAGCCTGTTCATTTTTGGCTTCCTCGTATTCGGCGTTTTCGCTTAAGTCTCCGAATTCACGAGCTGTTTTTATTTTCTCCGCTATTTCATGACGTTTGCCTGTTTTCAGGTATTCCAAACGCTCCTGCAATTCATAATATCCGTCCTTCGTCAAAAGCACTTCTTTATTTGACATTTCATACTCCGTTGAATTTGTTTTTTTGGTATCGCTCTATTATAAAGAGCAATAGTCTTTAAGTCAAGAGCAAAAACCGCTGTTTATATTAACGGATATCTCGCTTATACTGTCATTAGGGGCTTTTGCTGTTTTCAAGCATAACAGCGCCTCAGAAAAGGAAGCCCTCAGCTTAAGCGTACCGAGCTTATCCGTATACATAATTAAATCCGGCATATCGTTGTTTTGAAAGCTTATTACATGCTGCGCTTTTAAGATGTTTTTTAACGGGCGATAAACGACATCATCCAGCACGGCAGCACACGGTATATCTCTTATGACAGAAATACATCTGGTAGAAACGACAGCTGTGGCGTTGTAGGCGTATAAAAGCTTTTCTGCCCTTGCCGATGCTTTAATGCTCGGAGAATACAGAGTTATGTATTTCATAGTGTTTGCGATATACTTGAGCAGTCCTTCGTCTGTTTTTTCGGAAAATATTATAAGGATATCTGTGTTCTCATCTATTTGTTTGTCAAACAGAGCTTTATTAAACGAATACAGAAAACGAGTCAGATTACCGTTATATACAGGCAGCTCGAAATAGTCGTTTTCAGTTAAAAAGCTGTTCTCAAATTCACCTGAAGCTATTGCATTAACCGAGTATTTTTCGCAAATTTTATTTATGCTCTTTGCTATTGTCTCTATGCTGTTTGAAGATGGGTCGACAGCTATTACTATACCCTGCGGTTTCATTCGTTCGTCAAACAATCCGCTTGCACGCCACGCATGTACTATATTCTGTGTATGTGAGGATATAATAAAAAGGCTTTTATTGTAAAAGCCTTTTATAACGTCCTTCGTTTTATCGTTGATATTCACAAGGTAAGCAATGTTGGTTTCGTTTATCATTTCTCCTCCGATAGCACTCTTTTTGTACTATATAATTATGTAGTGCTCGAAGGATAAATGAGTATTATTGCTGTATTGTGAAAACTATATCAAAGCCGCCCGAACCGTTTATCGTACCAATAAGATTCTTTATAGAATCCTGTGCACTTTGCTGCGCCTGTTCAAGCAAGCCTTTATTGATTGCGTTTTGTTCGTTTATAGCCTTCTGCTCTAAAGCAAATGTATTATAGTCCTCAACGCTTATGGGATTGAAAAGATTGTTCGTCTCATCGAAGACCTGGAAGCTGTCCTCATATATTTCATGTGAAAGTATCTGTGCCTTGGGCATTGATATGTTAATTGTCTTGTCCTTCACGTCAATATCGACCTTGCTCATGTCTATTCCGGCTTTTATACAGCCGTCATAGCTGACCAAAAAGCTTTTCCCCGTCAAAGGTATAGTCCAATCTTTAAACTGAAGACTGTTTTCGTATTTTCCGAGATTGGTATAGTGATATTCCATCGTTGCCAGCTCGCCAATCTCACTGAGCTTTTCTTTTACAGTCTGAGTTGTCATTTGAGGATCTGCTATTGTGATTATCCCGTCATAATTGTAGCCTGCTAAAAACGATGCCGCCGCCACAGCGAGAAGTACTACCACAGCTATTATAACCTTTACAAAACGCTTCATAAATCAAGTTACCTCGTATCGTAAGTTATTGGAGTGCTTTTGCCACGTTTACAGCGCACGCTACGCTTGCTCCGACCATGGGGTTATTGCCCATTCCGATAAAGCCCATCATCTCAACATGAGCGGGAACAGAAGAAGAACCGGCAAACTGAGCGTCGGAGTGCATTCTGCCCATAGTATCGGTCATACCGTAGGACGCTGGGCCCGCAGCCATGTTATCGGGATGCAGAGTTCTGCCCGTACCACCTCCGGAAGCAACAGAGAAGTATTTCTTTCCCTCTTCGATACATTCTTTTTTATATGTGCCTGCGACAGGATGCTGAAAACGCGTCGGGTTTGTGGAATTTCCCGTGATAGAGACGTCCACGCCCTCAAGATGCATTATTGCTACGCCTTCTCTGACGTCGTCCGCTCCGAAGCAGCGAACCGCCGCCCTTTCTGAATCGGAATATGCCGTCTGCTCAACAATTTTAATTTCATTTGTGAAATAGTCGAATTGTGTACGGCAATATGTGAAGCCGTTTATCCTGGATATTATCATTGCGGCGTCCTTGCCGAGTCCGTTTAAGATGACCTTTAACGGCGCCTTCCTAACGGTATTTGCGCTTCTTGCTATTCCTATGGCTCCTTCCGCTGCCGCAAACGACTCATGTCCTGCAAGAAATGCAAAACACTTCGTCTCGTCTCTTAAAAGCATTGCTGCAAGGTTGCCGTGTCCCAGTCCGACCTTTCTGTTTTGGGCTACGCTACCCGGTATACAGAAGGACTGAAGTCCTATTCCTATCGCCTCTGCGGCGTCTGATGCGTTGGTGCAATTCTTTTTTATGGCTATGGCAGATCCCACAATATACGCCCAACAAGCGTTTTCAAATGCGATAGGCTGTATTGATTTAACAGTTTGGTAAGGATCTATACCGTGCTGCTTGCATATATCCTGAGCCTGCTGTATTGATTCTATACCGTATTCGTGAAGCACAGCCTCTATTTTGTCTATTCTTCTTTCATAGCTTTCAAATAATGCCATTGCGCTCCTCCTTATTCCTGTCTCGGGTCGATGTAGCGTTTAGCTTCATCAAATCTTCCGTATTTGCCTTTTGCCTTCTCAAGAGCCTCGTTTGCGTCAACTCCCTTTTTGACGGATTCCATCATCTTACCGAGATGAATAAACTCATATCCTATTATCAGATCGTTTTCATCTACTGCAAGCCTTGTAATATATCCCTCCGCTATTTCCAAATATCTTGCTCCCTTGGCAAGTGTTCCGAAGGTCGTACCAACCTGACTTCTCATTCCCTTGCCCAGATCCTCAAGGCTTGCGCCTATCAATAATCCGCCCTCAGAGAATGCAGTCTGGCTGCGTCCGTACACTATCTGCAGAAACAATTCCCTCATAGCTACATTTATCGCGTCGCACACCAAATCGGTATTTAAAGCCTCCAGTATTGTCTTGCCCGGAAGAATTTCAGCTGCCATAGCGGCAGAATGCGTCATTCCGCTGCAACCGATCGTTTCCACCAAAGCCTCCTGTATTATACCTTCCTTCACATTTAAAGTAAGCTTACAGGCGCCCTGCTGGGGAGCGCACCTTCCTACCCCGTGAGTAAGTCCGCTGATATCTGTTATTTTAGTCGCCTGAACCCATTTACCCTCTTCGGGGATCGGTGCAGGCCCGTGATTCGCACCCTTTGCAATACATGTCATTTCATTAACTTCATTTGTGTAATCCATTCATTGCTCCTTCCGCCGTTATGTCATTCCTTTTTAAGCTGTAAAATACGTTTATCTTATGCATATATAACACTAATAAACATTTTACAACATGATATAACATACCGATTTAAAAGTCAAATAACCCTTTATATTCCTTTTAAATATTTTTTTAAGCGCAGTTTGACATTTATCCTGCAATGCATTATGATAGCTTTAATCAAATATAAGGATTTTTTACTCATGAAGAAATTTAAGATTGCAACAATTGTATTATCGGCAGTTTTATGCCTTTCTCTGTGCGCTTGCTCGCAAGGTTCCAAAGATAACGTACCCGATTCTCCGAGTGGCTCCTTTGCCTCCTCAGAAATCGAAACGAAGGACTATGGATCGTTTTTAATCAAATACCCTAAAACGTGGACTGTGACAAAGGACTCAGATATTGCCTCTATTGAAACGAACAGTATATTTTATAGCGTTTCTTCTCCGACAGCTAACGGTATGACGACAAATATGAGCATAGCCTACAGCGCAAATGCACAAGGCTTTTCCGTAGAGAATATCATGAAAAATTATGATTCAGCTTCAACGATGCAAGCACTTCAGGAGCAACTTGGTTCAAGCGTTACGCTTCAGAGCGAAGCCGTTTACAACTTTAACGGTATCACCGGCGTTGAGTACGTATTTGCCACCACTTTTAATTCCATAAAAATGCAGATAGTACAGGTTATATTTATAGCAGACAAAAAAGTATACGTTCTGGACGTAACAATAATCAATTCACAGGAAGAACAGGACGCTTTGGCAATAGTAAATTCACTTTCTGCCAAATAGTAAAAGAGGATAACATGACAAAAACGCTTATCGTATCGGCAAGTCCGTTTAAGGACTCCGTAAGCAGTTATCTGGCAAAGGAATTTGCCGAAATGCTGCCGGATGAACAAAAAGAATTTATGGACATCGCCAACACCGAGTTTCCTGTATATACTCAAAGACTGCACGAGGAATTAACGGGTATTTCACCGCGCACAAAAGAGATGAAAAATGATTTATCTGCGTACGATGATATACTTGAAACATTTATTTCTTCCGATAAAATCGTTATAGCCTTCCCAAACTGGAATCTATTCTGTCCGGCAAACCTCATTTCGTTTGTTCTTGGCGCCACACGAATCAACAAAACCTTCGCCTGTACATCTGAAGGCTACAAGGGGCTTTTACATAATAAGAAAGCTCTTATAATACTCTCAAGCGGCGGTGTGATACTGTCCAAGGAAAGCTGCTACGCACTGGAATGGCTCGAAAACGTTCTCAGAATGAACGGCATTAATAACATAACCACAATAACGGCGGACGGCTTTGAGCAATTCCCCGAAAGAACAGATGAAATAAAAGAAAACGCTCTTATAAAGCTAAGGGAAATAGCTAAAAACTTTTAGATACATGGTATTTTTTACTTCTTTTACTAAAAAACACGTTGTTTTTTAGATGTATTATAAAGGTTATACCAAAACGATTTATTTCTTAAACCAATAAATAAAACAATACTCTAAATTAAATATTTACGGTCTAGTTGAATAAACAACAAAACGTATGCGAATAATAACCTCACAAGGCACAAACCTTACGGAGGTTATTTTAAATGAACAGGACAAAACGCACAAAAACAATCGGTACGATTTTTACGCTCATGTCGATTATGATAATAGCGGGCACGCTTTTTTATGCATACAGTTTTTCTAAAAAAACAGATGTTTCATCGGAAAAGCAAATGCCAAACGAAACAAAAGGCTCTTTAAGTTTACTTAGCGAGCAGATGAACAAAAACGACGAAGCACAGACCGATGCTATAACAACGGAGGATACCGAACAGACAAGTCAACAGGAGGCTGTTTTATATGACGATGAAACTCAGAGGGTCAGTATATCTGTCGAGGGCTTTAATATAGGAACAGCAATATGGCCGGTTAGCTCAAAAGATATTGTCATGGATTACTGATGGTAGTATATAAATAGTACAAGTTAAAAGTGGAAAATTTCTAGAAGATAG
>CAZTZO010000041.1:0-7990 GCA_964618075.1 uncultured Lachnospiraceae bacterium | reverse complement strand
AAGGTGTCCTCACCTCTGGCACCGGGTGGATTGAAGAACGCGAACGTTCTATCAGGGACCGTCAGATTGATGCAGAGGTTGGAGCCGGAGATAAACTTGCAGTGGTTGACCTCTGTGACCGGAACGGCCTCTGTGGAGAGCAGTATCGGAATATCCGCATAGGTGATGCCGCCGTTTTGCTGGATGCGTTTGACGGACGTCCAGTTAACAATGTCATTGCTTATTGCCTCAATAAAGCGGCTGAAATCCAGCTCTGTCATTAACTCGTTAAAGCGCATCTGCGGGATGGGGGAAATATAGCCGCAGTGGTATCCGTTAGTGATGTCTGCGTTTTTGATGTTCTGCAAATGGATAGGCAGCACATACTGCCCGCCCCATAGACAGCTATCGCGGGTCTTGGTCACGGACACAGGATATTCATCGTCGTCCAGAAACAGAAGATAGTCCATTCCGTGCTCCAGGGCAGCATAAACAATGGCGTTTCGCTTCCCTGCATAGCCGGCTCCAAACAGCAGCTTGGCGTCAGAGGCAGTCAGACCGCCGTCATCGATGAGTTGCTGAACGCTGCGTTGTGCGTTTTTGGAACCGAGAAACACAATTTCCTCAAACGCATCTACCGTTTCCTGGTTCAAATTGGTGTAATCCGTGGACTGCGTGTTAGAATACCCGACATCATAGGCGACAAACAGGCTGAGGCTAATATTCGCCTGTAGCTTGTCCCGAATCCCCGACTCATTCCAGCTGTAAATGTATGAGCTGAGTACCTTCTTAAAGCTCTTACGTCCGGTGGCGAATCCGATCCCCAGTTTGATTGTGTTGTTGTTCATGTTACCCCCTATCGTACTACTGTTTTTATTTTGTCAACAAGAATATATTTATATTATAGCATATAGTACAAAAATCAGGAAAATTATTTCAAACTGCAATTTGTGAGTCTAACATTTTGAGGAAACATGACAACTGCAGCGTGTATTCCTGAAATCTCAATTCATGGGTTACCTCACACACGGAACTGCGTCAACTGCCTCGACGTAAAAAGTGGAGATGACGCAGATCGAACGAGCGATCTCTGCATTGCAAACCGAATTATATTCAAAAAACATGAGCACTCGCCTTTACTGAGGTGACAATACCCTTATCCAGCACGTCTTTCAGCAAATCTATCACGCCATTTGCCGCCTGGATGGTGGCGATTATGACTTACTGATATTGACCGTGCAGATTTGTCCCGCCCATTCGTATAAGTCAGAGAAAAGAAAATGATGGATCGCCTTGTAGTGGGCAAAGTTAAAAGCGCCTTCAAGCGGTTGTTCTTCCAGCTTGGAGGCGTTAATATATGTGGCGAGAGTTTCAGCTTCCTTCAGGGTTTGCTCGTCACGGATATCCAGCTTATTGATCGGGCCGGATAGCAGTTATCTGAAATTGGAGCAATGCTGTATCCCATTTATTTGGCCACCTTTGCCGCTTTTGCGGCCGTAAACTGCTTTAGGCACTCGTCTGTTGTGGTTTTGCCGCTGAGTACCTGCTTGCACCGATTGCGCATTTTGGGGGTTACTGTATATCCCTCCATACGGACGGACACTTCCACGTTTTTTATGAAAACAGTATAATCCTTTTTCGCCACGATGGCACCTCCAGACATAGAAAAATCTCCGTCAAGATACCTTGACGGAGACGTGGAGCTGGTGGGGTGACTCGAACACCTGACCTGCGGTTTACGAATTAATTCAAAACACGCCTTAGATTTTTACAATCTAAGGCGTGTTTTCGTATTCAGTTTGCCTTGACCCTCGGTTCACAAGTTGTCTTTATGGCTACCCGTATTTATCTCACCGCTCTTTTTATTATCAGTATTGTTTTATAAATACTTTCTACTGTTTTTCTTCCTGTCTGAGAGCATCAAGCTGCTGCTTTTGTATGTCGGGGTAAACGGAAAGCATCGGCTCGACATCTAAAGGAACATCTGAAAGCTTTCTCATTTTATAATTCTTTGTAATCGCAAATACCTGTTTTGAAAGTATAAATACGGCTATCAAGTTCGGTATTGCCATAAGTCCGTTAAACGTATCCGAAATATCCCAAACAAGCTGCACGCTTGAAATACTACCTATAAAAACAACTATTGAAAAGAACAGCTTATACCACTTGACCGACTTTTCACCGCCAATATATTCTATTGCTCTGGTGCCGTAAACGCTCCAGCCGAGTATTGTCGAAAAGGCAAACAGCAAAACGCTCAATGTAATAATATATGTTCCGACACTCCCTAAGGTGTGATTAAATGCGTATGTGGTGATTTGAACGCCGGCTAACCCCGCAACCTTATCGGCTCCTGTTGTAAGTATTGCAAGCGCTGTAAGAGTGCATATAACAATCGTATCCAAAAATACTTCAAATATACCCCATATGCCCTGCGTAACAGGCTCCTTCACGTCTGAAGAGGAATGAACCATTACAGACGAGCCTAATCCCGCTTCATTTGAAAATACGCCTCTTGCCATACCGAATCTTATCGCTTTTGCTATAATATATCCCATAATACCGCTTCCCGCGGAACGCAGATTGAAAGCTCCTCTGAAGATTTCACCGAAAGCCGATGGAATATTCGCACCGTTAACAATTATCACTATCAAAGCGGCAATAATATAAAAACCTGCCATGAAAGGAACCAGCTTTTCGGTAACGGATACTATTCTTTTTAATCCTCCCAAAATAACAAATCCAACGACTATGGATAGAACGAGTCCGATAATCCATACAGGAATGCCGAAGGCTCCATTCAGTGAGGTCGCTATACCGTTTATTTGAGCTATATTTCCTATTCCAAAGGAAGCAAAAAGACAAAAGACAGAAAATAAAACCGCAAGCCATTTTAATTTCAAACCCTCTTCAATATATCTCATGGGCCCGCTCGTCCATTCGCCTTTTGAGTTCTTTTTTCTGTAATAAATTCCCAAAACATTTTCCGAATAGTTCGTCATCATACCGAAAAATGCAGATACCCACATCCAGAACACCGCACCTGGTCCGCCCGCTGCGATTGCCGTTGCAACTCCTACGATATTTCCGGTACCGACGGTTGCAGCCAGCGCCGTTGCCAACGCTTGAAATTGTGATATCGCCTTTTTATCTTTTGTTTTAATAATTTTATCGTTCTTAAAAATTGCAAGTATAGTTTCTTTCATAGTGTGTCCAAAATATCGAACCTGAAAGAACCCCGTTCCGCTTGTCATGTATATACCGACTCCTAACAGAAGAACAAGCATTGGAATTCCCCAAACGACGTTATTTACCGCATCGTTTATTTTCGTTATTTCTTCGACTACACTGTGTAACATAAATAAATAATACCCCTTTCATTACTAAAAAAAGCTTCGCTGTAATAGCTGTAATAATTGTTTAATTAATCATGGATAAAAGCAATATTTGTTAATATTATCATTATTGACTCAGTGTGTCAACGTTCTATAGTGCTTATTGTTATCGTTGGAAACGCAATTTATTGATTTTACACTGTACGACGAACAAATTATATCATTGCATTCTGTTATATTGAATTATTTTAATTATACTTAATTTTTAGATACTATTTTAAACGCTCTTTAAACTGACGCCGTTTTCATTACGAAAAAATACTCGCAACTTAAACAACACATGTGTGCCGTATATAGAAAATGAAAAGATAAAAAAACAGCTGTTTGAAAAGGCTGAGGCTTGCCTCATGGATGTTTCAAAAGCTGTTGAGCATTTCAAAAAAAAATGGTGGAGCCGGAGGGAATCGAACCCTCGTCCAAAAATACCGCTGAAAGAAATTCTCCGGGTGCAGTCCTTTGCTCAAATTTGACGATTTATCAGGGCAAAGAACAAATCTGACAAACCGCGAGCCCTTTTATACTGTACACATAAGGGCGTAAGCATACAGGAGCCTGCTTAAAAGTTTACGCGTCTTTGTATATCAGCAGGTTATATACAGGACACGATGCTGCTACTAAGCAGCAAATGCAAAATTGTTATTATCTTTTGCGTTTAAATTTAATTTGACATTTTTAAAGATGACGTCACATCTACCCGCTATTCTGACTTAAATATCCCTGTCGAAACCATTGCGGCCCCTTAGTGATTTTTCAAGGCACGTTCTATATTCCTTTGAGCGTCCTTTTTTGCGCTTGATTCACGCTTATCATAAAGTTTTTTGCCTCTTCCCACAGCCAAATCCATTTTAACGTACGCTCCTGAAAAATGCAAATCAAGAGGTACAAGAGTATAGCCTTCCTTTTGGCTGCTTTCTCTGAGCTTTCGTATTTCTCGTTTGTTCAAAAGAAGCTTGCGGTGTCTGAGAGGATCTTTATTCATAATATTTCCTTGCTCATACGGACTCACATGCATATTCGCAACAAAGACTTCACCATTTTTTATATATGCGTAACTGTCTTTTAAGTTAACTTTTCCTGCTCTTATGGATTTAACCTCTGTTCCGAATAACGAAATACCGGCCTCATAAACATCTTCTATAAAATACTCATGTGCGGCTACTTTGTTTTTGGCAATAACCTTTCTATTGTCTTCTTTTGTCATTTCAACCCCGAAGCATATCGTAAGCGCTTTTATTCAAGCTTGTTAATTATAAATTGAGAAAAGATTACTGTCAAGTCTATTAATATGTCGTTAATCAATCTGTGGTAATTTAGCGATATGTTTCAATAGTAAGCCTTGCTAATTTATCAGCGAGCTTGACTGCATTTCCTCCGCTTATTCCCTGTTCGATCACCACAGTTACGGCATATTTCGCTTCATTTGCCGGAAAATACCCTGTAAACCATGCATGTGCAGGACATCCCTCATTGTTTTCAGCAGTACCTGTTTTGCCTGCAAGTCCCCCGTATTCTTCTAATGTATTCGATGAAGCAGTACCCACACTCCCTGTTTTAACCATTGCCTCTTTAAGCCAAGATATGGTCTTCGGAGTTAAATTTAAACATAATGGTATCTTTTCTTCGGTCTTTATTACATTATTTGCAGCATCTTTGATACTACTTACAATATACGGTTTGATTGTCGTACCACCTGCCGCTATAGCTGCGGTAATTGCGTGAATGGTATATGCACTCGCTTGTATGCGTCCTTGTCCAAGCGTAGCGTTGAAAATATCCATGTTATTAAAAATATCTGAGCAAACAAAGCTGTAATGATCGTCATATTCAAGAAGAAATCTGTTTTGGGGGATTGTTTCGTATTCGCTAAAGCCCCATTGTTTAGCTCTATCAAGGACATACGATCTTAAGTTGCCTTCCTCATCGGTATATGTCAGTTTTTTTGCCATTTCATAAAAGCAGCAATTACACGAGACTGCAAAAGCCTCTGCCATTGTCAAATTCCCATGAACGGCATTATCACAGCAATGGCGCTGTTCGCCGTCCACGTAAACGGTTCCCGTACACTCATAAGTGCTGTTTTCATCGATTACACCCATTTCATATGCAACAGCTGCAGTAATGATTTTCATCACACTGCCCGGCTGGTAAGTGAGCATGGCATTATTCATATAGCCTCCATACGAGGGCATTGCCAATATCTCCGAGGTATTCACATCACTTATTATTGCACTCATTTTTTCAAAGGAATATTCTGAAGCAAATTCCTTCATTATCTGTTCGCAATTCTGCTGTAATATGCAATCCAGACAAAGAGTTATATTGCCTCCTTCGTTCGGATGAGCATTTTCTACATAGTAACCGCTGTCCTCAAGTATATTGCCCTTAGCGTCGACATATGCGCTGACAGTTATCGGGCTGCCTCCGGACAATATCTCGTCGTAGCATTGTTCCAGTCCGCTCACCCCATGACATTGTTGTGATTTTACGCTGTCTTTGTCGCAGTTTATCTCACCTGTGAGGTAAGGAGAGATATTAAGCGAACTATCGGATAAATCTAAAAATTCATAACCCTTGATACGACGGTTAGTCATCGCGATAGCGTTTCTGTCGTAGATTGTTCCTCTTGGATAAGACACTATTATATCCTTAGCATACTGATCGGAAAGGTTTTTTGATATCTCAGGAAAGCATATACGCCAAATGCACACGACGCAGCATGAAAGCATAAAAACAGAAATTATATATTTGATTAACTTGACTCGCACAATACCACCTCTGTTTTATCGTTGCCATGCATACGTCAGATATACGGTATAACAACATATAAAGAGGTGTTTTATTCGAATTATGAGTTCTTCATGATGACGCCCTCAACCACTTTAGCTACATTTTCACAATGGTCGCAGCAATCTTCAAACTTTTGATACAATTTTGACCACACGATTATTGTTATTGGGTCATTTGACGTGGTACACAGCTCGCGCATAGCCTTCATATACAAGCGGTCGCCTTCATCTTCGTAATCATTAAGTTTAATTATTTTATCCTTGATCGTCTTTGATTTCTTAAAATTCTCAAATTCGGTCATAAGCTCTCGTATGGATTCGCAGCTTTTTAATATGATATAAGAAAACTCAACAGCATACTGAGTTGTTGCTTTTGCGTTATACATATATATACTTTGAAAAATTTCTTCTATTGAATCCGTCACATCATCAAGCTCCTGAGCAAGCGCGACTATATCCTCCCTTTCGATCGGTGTGATAAATTCCTGAGAAAGATTCTCCATAAGATAATGCTTTCTCTCATCTGCAGTATGCTCAATAGTGTGTACCATCTGTATATTCTCGGCGAGTAAATCAGCATCGAACTTTTCAACTGCGTTTTTCAACTCTCTTGCCGCGTCACATGAAAAGCTTGCCGCTTCTATAAACAATGCGTAATAATTCACAGATTTCTTTGCCATTTTATCTATCTCCTTTTATAAAACTGCTAAGAAAAGCTTAGCCATTAAATAACCTATCAATCCGCAACCGGGGAAAGTCAATACCCAAGTCAATACCATTTCCTTTACAACAGACCAATTGACGCTGGATACTCTTTTCGCCGCGCCGACCCCCATCATTGCCGTTGTTTTTGTATGAGTCGTGCTGACGGGCATCCCACCCAATGATGAAATTAAAAGACATATAGCCCCTGCAATATCAGCTGAAAACCCCTGGTATTTCTCAAGCTTCACCATATCCATTCCAACTGCCTTTATTATTCTCATTCCTCCTACTGAGGTACCTAATGCCATAATAAGCGAACACATTATCATAAGCCATATAGGTATAGTCTGAACCCCTGCTTCTGCCTGACCGTTAGCAAGAGCTAAACCTAACAAGAAAACGCCGATAAACTTCTGTCCGTCCTGCGCTCCATGCATGAATGCCATAAAAGCGGCTCCGAAGGTTTCAGCCCCCGTAAAGATTTTATTTGCGCTTGAACGTTTTACGTTTTTAAACAAGAATTCGGTTATTTTTGCTATAAGCCACCCCAAAGCAAAGCCCAGCAACGTAGATAAAATAAGTCCGTATATGACCTTTATCCATTCATGACCGTTGATACCGCTGAAATTTCCCTGTAAGGCTATTGCAGCACCCGACAGACCGGCTATCAAGGCATGGGATTCACTCGTAGGTATACCGTATTTCCATGCTAAAACAGCCCATAAAACAATAGCCGTCATCGCAGCACATAAGGCTATTATCGCACTGCGCGCTTCGCCATTAAAATCAACCATATTATAAATAGTTTCTGCAACGCTTCTGGAAAGCATTGTCATGACAAACACACCAGCAAAATTAAAAACTGCCGCCATTGCTATTGCCGCTCTTGGTCTTAGGCATCTCGTAGAAATACACGTTGCAATAGCGTTTGGCGCATCAGTCCAACCATTAACGAGTATCACTCCCACGGTCAATAAGGACGTTACCAATAATATCGGATTTGCCGACATCTCACTAATAAATTCGGTAAAACTCAATCAAATTACTCCTTTGATTAATAAAGACTTCCCCTTTTTTGATCTGTACCCCGAAATCTGGACACTTGAAATTTGAATAGTCTTTTAG
>CAZTZO010000040.1:0-10166 GCA_964618075.1 uncultured Lachnospiraceae bacterium | reverse complement strand
TATAAACAACACAGAGTTTAATATAGATATGGCAGATGATAGTTGGGTAGCTTTAATAGAAGTATTTTAGATAAATCTTAACTATAAACCACACTATCTAGTAATAGTGTGGTTTTTCAATCTATATATGGTAATGGGACTTGCCAAATTGGAAAGATTATGATATTATATAAATAAGTAAAATTAAGGAGGAATCTATATGACTACTAATTTAGGAGGAAGAATTGCTGAGATTTTGAGAAATAAAAACATCAAACAAAAAGACTTGGCAGATAGGGTTGGAGTAACTGAGGCAACTATCTCACGTTATATTGCTGGAGAAAGAGAGCCAAAACCAGAAGTACTAGCTAATATAGCTACTGCACTTAACACAACATCTGATTATCTATTAGATATTGAGAATGATGATTTCGATTATCCGAAGGTGAAAAGAATGATTGGAAGAAATGCTTCTGCTATGACAGATGAAGAAAAAAGAGAATTAATAAATGCATTATTTGGAGGTGATTAAATATTGAAAATTAGGTTATCAGGTGAGAGATATGAGGAAATTAAACAAATAATTACTAATTTATTTATAGAATGTAAAATATCGTGTGTGCCTATTAGTGGTTTTGAAATAGCTACCAAGCTAGGTGTAAAAGTTATTCCTTACTCTTCTATCCCACTTAAAAATCGATATTTACTTCATAAGAAAAGTGAAGACGGCTTTAGTATAGAAAAAACCAAGGGTGAATGGTACATTTACTATAACGATGAGAAAGGATATGGGCGAGTAAATAATACCATTATGCATGAAATAGGACATATAGTCTTAGACCATAGTGAAGAAAGTCAACTTGCAGAAAAAGAGGTAAATTTCTTTGCTAAATATGCACTTGCACCCCCTCCTTTAATCCATAAGCTAGAACTTGATAGTGCGATAGACATAGCAACAAGATTTGAAATTAGTTATGAAGCCGCTGTCTATGCTTTATCTTATTACAATAAGTGGCTAAGATATGGGGAAAGTGATTTTACGAATTATGAACTATGTATTTTAAATTTATTTAAAGATGTTATTTAGAAAGGTGGTGGTTAAATTGATTGTAAATAAAAAACGCATTCTTTAGCTGCGGGAACAGCTATCAAATGCGTTTCTCCTTGGAATATGCTATAGCATATATTAATGTCTATCTATCATAGCATATTCCTTTCCATATTGTCTACTGGTAAATTAACCAAAATACAAATGCCGTAATGGGCGGAAAGGATTTTTAGATGAAAAAAAATATAATAGATGATGGCTTTAGAGCAGATCTAGTTGAAACAGCTTTATTTGATGGAATAATGGAGATTCCCCATATAAAAAGACCAGATAAAATAATAATTCCTAAAGGTATTGTACCTTTCTCAATTAGGAGTAAAAGTATCGAATATGAGGATTTTGTAGGTTTTTATGAGTACGATAGAAAATTCTCTGATGTTTTACTAGCTACAGATGATTATGTTGATGACTTAAAGAAGTTTAAAGGGATTATATCTCCAGATTGCTCTTTATATAGGGATATGCCCTTATGCCTACAAATAGCAAATATATATATGAGTCGTGCTGTTGGTCACTATTTTCAAACTAAAGGGATTTACGTAATTCCAAATATAAGGTGGGGTGATGAAAGAACTTACACAACAGTGGAATTGTCAGAGAAAGTAGCCTTTTTAGGAATTGATAAAAATAGCATAGTTTCAATTGGAACCTATGGTTGTGTTAAAAGCAAGGAAGATAAGTATTTTTTCAGGGAAGGACTTTTAGCAATGTTAGACGAACTTGAACCAGAAGTTGTACTTGTCTATGGTTCAATGCCCAAACAAATATTCAAAGATTTAGAAAACAGGACTACGTTCATTAATATACCTGACTGGATAAGTAGAAAGAAAGCAGGTGTAGCTTAGTGGGGACAAGTAGAAGTGGCAGATATTTAAATACCAAGGGTGCTTCAAGGAGTGTTAGTGATTTTGCATTAGTACACTCTACTGAAGGCAAATATACAAAACCATCAAAAAAGAAAGATAAATTAAGATTAGTTAGTGGTGGTCATGGACAAACGGGAATAAACCAACTTAAAAAGTATGGAATCAAGTACAATATAGTAAAAACTTATTCAAATGGTGTTAGAGTGGGAAATGTTCCTAATCATAAAGATAAAAGAAAAAGGTCAGGAATCAATCAAGCTTGGTTTCCTAAATCTTGGACAAAAAAGGATATAAGACGTGCAGGAGAACATGTTGCAAGTCTAAAAACAAATAAACATACCACTAACGGGAAAGCGATGTTTGGTATTTATAAAGGAGTTAAGGTTGGCGTTATTAAGACTCACGGAAGAATAGGAACGGTATTTCCTGATAGTAATCAAAATTCTATATATAGGAGGAAGAAAAAATGATTAAAGAAAAATTTGCACAGCTGATTTCCAAACGACTTTCTTTGGAAATTAATGATGACTTTGGTCTTGAAGAAGTTTGGGAAAAAGAAATTTCTATTTTAACTGAGAACTTAGATAAAACCATTAGCTATATTTTAAATGACTGTCCTGATGAAGAATTCTATTGGATGAGTGAAGTTTTTGAAGAAATTGTACAAAAGGTGCAAAGTATGGATTTTATTAACGCCATTAAAGAGAGATTAAAGAAGGTAACTAATGAAAAATACTATAAAGATATAGAACAAGAAATAGAAGATGCTATAGATTATTTAGAATAATATCAAAAGACCACACCAGAGAATTTAGTCTCCAATGTGGTCTTAATCTTGCTAACCTTTAAAGCCGTCACTTAAATTTTTATTCAATCCCTATGTGAAAGCTCCTAAGAGTGCTTCTTTTTTAAAATAACCTGTCGTTACGCCCCCGTTACCAACGCGAAAAGGGAAATTTGCACCTTCGTTTACTCCCAGTATAAGCCGCTCCCAGCCTATTGCCGCTGTGTTATCGGCGCGATCGGCATATGCGCTTGAAGCGTACGCTGCCGTTATTCTGACCATGTCTCCTACGCTAAGGGGAATTTCCTCCTTTGGCTCATTTATAACGGGGGGCTCTTCGCTTTGGGGAAGAAGAGTTATTTTAAGTATCTGACCGGGATAAATAAGGTTTGGATTTGATATAGCGTTTGTTTCGACTATCAAAGAAACGCTTACGCCGTAGCGGGCGGCGATAGCGCTTAGGGTATCGCCGCTTTGTACGGTATATGTCACATATTCACCGCTCTGTACAACAGGAAGGAAATTCATGGGGTCTGAAGGCTCCGTATCAAAATAATCACTGTAAGAGCCCAAGCGTACTTCAAAATGAAGGTGTGCTCCGGCAGCATTGCCGCTTTGTCCCATCTTTCCGATACTTTCTCCCGAGGCGACAGACTCTCCTTCAGATACGATAAAAGCCGACATATGGGCATAAAGGGTGCAAAAACCGTTGTGCTGTAATATGATGTAGTAACCGTAGCCGTTTTCGCCGTAACCGCAAAAACATACCTCGCCGGATGCCGCAGCATATATATTTATATCCTCCCAATTATCGCCCCACCAGCCGAAGTCCGCCCCCTTGTGCATTACGCCATTTCTCATACCGAAATAACTCGTTAAATACAACTCGTCGAGCGGGTCGTGCGTCAATACAATTCCCAAAATACGAAACCGCCTTTTATGTATTGCGAAATAAAAAAATTTTCTCGCTACTGTATTTTATGCCCCTTGTCATATTTCAGTGCATGAATTCTTTTTTCTAAACGGGTTTTGCTTCGTTCGTCTCCTGTTCGATTAGCTTATTATCGACAGTTTTTAAAGAGCTTGACGAGCCCTCCACGCTTATTTTTGAATTGTTCTCCTTTGTAAAGTAATAGGTAATGACCGAGCTTATTACGCTTGCCGTTACAGCCGGTTCAATAGAACCGTTAAGCGCTAATACGCTGAATACGACCATTATACAAATCGTCATGATCGACTTGATTTTAAGCAAATTTTTTAATATATCCTTCATATTTTCTCCTTTATATTTCACTTATATTTCCACATGGATAACGTCGTCAGTGATGATGTATCCCCAGCTTATTCCCTTGGAATAAAAAACATTGAGAAGCTCTTCACCGCTTACAGAGGGAGCGTAGCAGTCCAAAGCGTTTCCTGTAAGGTGCTTTGAGTTATCAACGCCTCCTACGTTTTTATTGTGCTGCGGACATCTTACTCCGGAGGTGCATATTATCGGTACGCCTATTGTTTTTCTCACCTCGTCGGCTGCCTTCATCAAAGCGTGCTTCATTTCGTTAGGGTAACCGTCGCAGTAAACTTTGTTGCAGTGACACATGTTTTCTTCTCTCGTAAAATAGCTAATAAGAGAATAGTCACAGTTAGTCGGTGCGCTTACAACACTGTTCATTACGCCTAAGGTAAGCTTGCCGCATATCCCGTCTGCGCTCAAAGCATTTTCGCTTTGGTATTTTTTTAAAGCATTCTGCGTAATATCACCGATGATACCGTCGCACTGTGTTTTAAGTATGCTCTGTATGTTCTTTATCACCCTGTTGCATTCACCGTCGGTTTCACTACCCCATATTCCGTCTACATACAAGCCGTAATCGCTTTGAAAATCTTTTATTGCCTGCGTGGTTATGGGGCCGATTACGCCGTCTATATCAGCCCAGTAATAATTAAGAAAGTTTAAATTTCGCTGTATTTCACTGTTTGATAGCATTTTTTTACTCCTATTTTTTATTTAAATTATCGAATGCCTCACTGTTTAAAAACTCAAGGTATTCTTTCTTAACCTCTTCAAATTCTTTTTTCGCTTCCTTTATTTCTCCGTTCGCCCTTCCCCTCTCCAAAGCGACAGCGCACCCCAAAGCCAGCTTGCCGCATGCCATTTCAAGGCGCATAGACAAACGCGCTTCCGTTTTTCGTGCTTCTTCTCTTTTTTCGCTCTCGCTTTCCCTTTTTTTCAGTTTTGCTTGAAAATAAAAAAGCAGCATCGATATTGCTATCGTCTGCACAATCCCCACTATCACAGATATATTCATCTTTGCACCTTTTACATGTATTTTTTTATTATTATTCTTACCGACATCGGCAGCAAAGCTAAAACACTCTCTAAAGGCGCAAGTATTATCATCAGATCGTCATAAGCCTCTTTGTATTTCGCCTTTTTTTTGTTATATGCGATTATCATCGCTCTTTTATCGCTCGTCACTCGCTCACCCCCGAAAGTAATAAATCTATTTGTTCCTGCAAGTCGGCTATTCTTTCTTCAAGGGAGGGCGTTCTGTTTGCCTGCAACTCGCTAAGCTCCTCTTCGCTGTACGGTGTGTATAAGTAATAGTCTGCTTGCTCATCGTAAGCCTCCTGTGCCTTAACGCCCTCAACCTCGACAACCCATGCTACGTCCTTGCCGCCGTTCGGATATTCAACTAAAGTCTGCCAATACCCTTGTTCTTGTATGCCAGCAACAGCCTCGTGGTGTACGGTTTCTGTTTGCGCTGTTAGCTTGCCAAGAGTTAAATCGTACTCGTCTAAAGTGTTGCCGTTTAAATCCTTTACTATCATGCTGTTCTCCTCCACATATAGCAGGTAATGTATGGCGGCATGTTGGTAAATGCTCGACTTAAACCTCTGATAACATTGCTTCCGTTAAAACCCCAATAACCATCACCACTTCCGGAGGCGATAGGCCATGCTAATAAGGCGTTTGCATAATAATGATCGGGCAAGTTTGCATCAACAAGGGTATTTGTACTCTCGCCGCCCGTTGCTCCCGAACCATTCGCTGCATATAAAAACCTATTTGTTAACTGTGTCCATGTTCCGCCGAAAAGAGCAGCCGGTGAGGTTCTTTCAAACGATATGAAACGTCGCGTCGGGGATTGTCAAATATTTGTATAAAACCGTCATTTTGTTTACTGAAGCGTACGCCGCTTATCACGCTGCCGTCATACAAATATTCGAACACGCCTCTTTGCTTTGGCTTTGGTGCCTTATTCAAACGAATTGAAATCGCCCTTGTATCAAACACGCTTTTGCCGTAAACTCCCCACTGTCCCAAACAATACACTCTGTAATAATACGGATCGCTTTGTTTGTATCCCTCAAGCACAATCTTTGCCTGTTCATCTAAAAATCTGTTGTCGCGATATGTGCTTTTATGGAGCGTGGCGTTATTATCGGTTGTATCGAAAAACCTTTTTTTGAGCCAGTGGTTCACGCTTATGGGGTTAAAGGATATGATGATCTGCTTATATTGATCCGTTAAACCTCTGAGTCGTATATCGAGCTGGTTAAAGTCCGAAAATGATATCTCGCTTGCCTCCTCTATCCATATCATTGTGATATTGTAGATGCTCTTGAGCTTGTCCGCATCGTCGAGTCCTGCAAAAAGAATACGGTTGCCGTTCTTGTGGGTAATGGTCATATCCGTCTTGTTTATCGAGAAGGAGGCTTTATCGTAGTAATCGTTTATTTGTCCTGTAAGCTGAGAAAAGCAGCTTTCACGCAGAGTTCTCGCTATTTTTCTTACCACCAAAACGCGGTGATTTTTCTCGCTTTCTATGCGTTCGAGTATCTTTCTGCCTGCAAATATGCTTTTCCCGCTGCCTGCTCCTCCCATTAGCACAAGATAGCGTTTTTCGTCCTTGTAGAGCTTATAAAACGTTTCATTCGTCGTTTTCTTGAGCTTGTCCTCCCATGAAACTGTTTTTAAAAGCGTATCAAGGGTTGTTTCTTTCTCGTCTTTCGATGTACTCATCAATAAACCTCAGTTTTTCTTTAAGCGTCATTAAATCGTAAGCGTTGTCCTCTTTTAAGTCCTCTTCGTCGCTGTTTTCAAACGCTCCCTGCGCTTTTGCAAGAAGCTCGCTTACCTTCAGCTTGTCCTTTAAGGGCGTTTGCTCGTCTCGCATGACGATAGTCCAAAATTCGGTTATCTCCGTTACATCGGCAATATCATGGGCTTCTTTTTCGTCCTTACTGCACTTCACTCTTTATTTTCCCTCCTTTATATTTGTCCGACGATAGCATATTAGACTTTATTAAGCTGTCCGACAATGGCAAAAAGTGCCATAAATAAAAATTTAAAATAAGCTTTTCTTTATACATTACAAAGGCTTTTATATTTCAAGCGTTAAAGGTATAATATATATAACAATTAAAGGAGTTAAAAATGGACGTAATTAAAAAAGTAGACGAATATATTAACAAATACAAGGATGATATGCTATCAAAAATAGCAAGGATAATATCCATACAAAGCGTGTATTCCTCACCTAAGGAGGGTATGCCCTTCGGAGAAGAAACGGCACATGCATTAAATGAAGCATTGAAGATAGCCGAAGAGCTCGGCTTTGAAACAAAGAATCTCGATAACTATGCCGGATACGCACAAATAGGCGAAGGCGAAAAGCTTATAGGCATAGTCGGGCACCTTGACGTCGTTCCATCAGGTGAAGGCTGGGACAGCGACCCTTTCAAGCTGACTGAAAAAGACGGAGTCTTATACGCCAGAGGAATAACCGACGATAAAGGGCCTATCATGACGGCGATGTATGCCGCAAAGATAGTAAAGGATATGGGAATAAAGCTTAATAAACGCATAAGGATAGTATTCGGCACAAACGAAGAGTCCGGCTTTGCTTGCATAAAGCATTACAAGCAGGTGGAAGAAGACTTTGACTGTGGCTTTACTCCCGACGCTAACTTCCCGCTTGTCTTTGGTGAAAAGGGCAATTACACCGCCTGCTTCAGCGGAAAAATAAACTCTGAAAAGGATAAGACAAGCATTGTTTCGATAGAGGGGGGAGATGCGAAAAATGCCGTTTGCCGCAAATGTACGGTCAAAATGAAAAGCTCTCTTGATATAAACGAAATCAAAGATGGAAGCGAAAAATATGCACGCGAAAATTCGCTTAAATGTGAATTTAATACAGACGGCTGTATTATCACGCTTACCTTTATAGGCAAAGCAGCCCATGCGTCCTTGCCCGAGCTTGGCATTAACGCGGCAAGCCATATGATGGCTTATCTTAAAATGCTTATGCCGAACAGTCCCTTTATAACCGGGTATAACAATGTTATTTCAACTCAAAGCAACGGACAGCTTGCCGGGGTAAGCTACTCTGACGAGTACGGCCCGCTTACACTGAATATCGGCACAATAACTTCAGACGAATATACCGCCGGTGCAACTATCGATATACGCTACCCTGTAACTACATCTGATTTTACACCCTATGCAAAAAAGCTTGTCGAGGTATTCTTGAAAAACAATTTACAAATAGACGGTTACACAATAGGCAAGCCTCTCTTCTTCGACCCAAATTCAAAGCTTGTCAGAACGCTTTGTGATGCTTATACATCTGTTACAAAGGACACCGTGAACAAGCCCATTACTATTGGCGGAGGCACTTACGCAAAGGCCTTTGATAACATTGTCGCCTTTGGGCCAGAATATCCCGAATACGAGCACGACATCCATACGGCAAACGAAAAAATGCCCACAGAGTATCTAATAAATGCTCTTCGTGTATACGTTAAGGCTATTATTTCACTTCTTGAAATATAAATATGACTGCATTATAAAAAGGCTTTTTTCCATTGCACATATTATGAAATATGATATAATCATTAACCGTGGGAGAAGATTTTGCCCATAAAAACGGAGAGGTATCGAAGTGGTCATAACGGGGCGCACTCGAAATGCGTTGGCGCCTAAAGCGCCCGTGGGTTCGAATCCCACCCTCTCCGCCATTTCTTATAAATGCTAAAAACCCTTTTCCCAAAGTCTTTCAAGCAAGCTTGAGCCTTTGTGTGAAGGGCTTTTTTATGCCGACAAATATTTAAACCCTTTTAAGGTTCATTCGCTTCGTCTATGACTTCGCTCATACCTTTTGTCGTCATATAAAGCTTTCGTGAAACAAAAGCCTCTATGCAAGCATTCGCTTTTGTTTCCCTCAATCTTTGCATTTCTCCTTATTTTTCTATTGTTTACTTGCTTTTATTTAAAAACCCAGTATATAATTAATTATACATAAAAACACATGAGCTTTGGCTTCACTGTGGGCAATATAAGTGCAAATTTTTTATCTATGATAAATCGGGACTATCTAAATGAAAAAATGAGAATATAAAAAAAGAAGGAGGAGATTTTCCATGAAAAAATTATTATCTGTCTTACTTGCGGTGGGATTGGCATTAGCGTGTACTGCGTGCGCAGCGTCCAATTCCAAAGGCAAGCCGGAATACCACTCGCTTGAAGCTATTCAGAAGCGCGGTGTATTGACGGTATCCGCTAGCAAAAACGACAATTGGGCTGCCTACCATGTACCTAACGATCGGGATAAATACGGCGAACGGGCAGGAACGTATGCAGGTATGATCCCGTCGATATGTGAACAGCTCGCATCAGACATGGGCGTTAATCTTGAATATACGGAATATTCCACTCTGGAAAAGGAATGCGACGCGGCACGAAGCGGTGATGTGGATATTACCGCAAGCGTTTGGGCGATCACGCCCGAGCGGTTGGAACAATATTCAATGACTAAAAGCTTTGCTACCGTATGGGCTACTGCCGGAACGGTCGTTTACCTGCGGGTAAATCCTGAAAATTCGCAGAAAACAGTAATCGAGAATGAGGAACAGTTGAAAACCGCAAAGATAGCGGCTGTTTCAGGTTCACAACAAGCTCAAAACACACTTGTGCAATATCCACAGGCGCAAATCGTGTCTGTTGCTGATAACGCAGCCGTGCTTGAGGCTCTGATCGGCGGTAAAGCGGACGCAGCCGTGTTCACTCCGTACGACAACCAGTTTAGCACTTTCGTTACAGCAGCGTGTGAGGAGCAGAAGATTCATACCAGTAATATTACAGTTAAGGGAGAGGAG
Organism: uncultured Lachnospiraceae bacterium; assembly: GCA_964618075.1. Classification (GTDB taxonomy): domain Bacteria; phylum Bacillota; class Clostridia; order Eubacteriales; family Anaerofustaceae; genus CAYTMY01. The sequence goes on along the minus strand of CAZTZO010000040.1, from coordinate 271 downwards.
GACTTGGGCATGGGTTTAATACTGATGAAGGGTAACGATGTGCTTACCGAATATGTAAACGGACGACTTGATGCATATATAGAAAGCGGACAGATTGACGAATGGCATAATGCGAGCTATGCCGACGCCAAGGCGATTGGCATAATAAATTAATTTTTTTACAAACTGACCGGGTCACATTGCAAAAGTATAGGCGTATGGACATCTCATTTACAACGTATTTACATTCTGACCGGGTCAGTTTGCAAAAACAGATATAAGTATAGGCGTA
>CAZTZO010000039.1:7704-10278 GCA_964618075.1 uncultured Lachnospiraceae bacterium | reverse complement strand
GGTTTGCTTATCACTACACTACACTCCTTTCCTATTTACCGGTCTTTCCTTCTTTGATTTTTACGTACTCGCCGAGATATCTTATACCCTTGCCTTTATAGGGTTCGGGCGGTCTTACCTTTTTGATGTTTGCAGCGTGTTCGCCGACTAACTGCTTGTCAATACCCTTAACGGTTATCTTCGTATTGCCCTCTACCGAAGTTTCGATTCCTTCGGGATCCGGCATTTCAACCGGATGTGAGTATCCTACGTTAAGCACCAGCTTTTTGCCTTCCTTTGAAGCTCTGTATCCGACGCCGATTATTTCCAAGTCTTTTGAGAAGCCCTCGGTAACTCCAATTACCATATTTGAGATGAGCTTTCTTGTAAGACCGTGCATCGACTTGTCTTGCTTCGTATCGGAGGGACGTGATACCGTAAGCACTCCGTCCTGTGTATTGAAAGTCATGTTTTTTGCTACATTCTGTTTGATCTCGCCCTTAGGCCCCTTGACGGTTACAAGACCGTCTTCTACGGAAATATCAACACCGGCGGGGACAGTAATGGGCATTTTTCCGATTCTAGACATTTATTGCCTCCTTACCATACATAGCAGAGAACTTCTCCGCCGATATTTGTCTTTCTTGCTTGTTTATCCGTCATGATCCCGCGTGATGTCGATATTATCGCCACACCAAGACCGTTTAAAACCTTCGGTACTTCATCTTTCGAAGCATATATTCTGAGTCCCGGCTTTGATATTCTCTTTAAACCGGAAATGACCTTTGAATTATCTTCGCCGTACTTAAGAGTTATTTCTATTATACCCTGCTTATCGTCCTCAACATACTTAACGTCTTTTATATAACCTTCCTCCAACAATATTGCAGCAATTGCTTTTTTAATATTGGAAGAGGGCATCGTTACCTGCTGATGCTTTGCATTATTGGCATTTCTTATTCTCGTAAGCATATCTGCGATAGGGTCAGTCATAACCATTATGCTTTATCCTCCTTGACTAAACTTTTGTTTTACCAGCTCGCCTTTTTTACTCCGGGTATTTCACCGTTATAAGCGAGGTTTCTGAAGCAAATCCTGCAAATTCCGTATTTTCTCAAGTATGCATGGGGTCTGCCGCATATCTTGCATCTGTTGTATGATCTGGTTGAAAACTTCGGCTCGCGCTGCTGTTTTGCTATCATTGATTTCTTTGCCATATTATCCTCCTTATGACCTCTCAAACGGCATTCCGAAAAGTTTGAGAAGCTCCAAGGCCTGCTCATCGGTATGCGCTGTTGTTACGAACACAATATCCATTCCTCTGATCTTGTCGATCTTATCATAATTGATCTCCGGGAATACGAGCTGTTCTTTAAGTCCGAGGGAGTAATTTCCGCGTCCGTCGAAGGAGGATGAGGGTATTCCTCTGAAGTCCCTGATTCTCGGTATTGCTATATTTACCAGCTTGTCAAAGAATTCGTACATTCTGTCTCCGCGAAGAGTTACCTTTGCGGCTATGTCCATTCCTTTACGAAGCTTGAAGTTCGAAACCGACTTTTTAGCTTTTATAACAAGCGGCTTTTGTCCTGAAAGAAGCGTTAACTCGCTAATAGCGGATTCCATTGATTTCGTATTATCTTTAACGTCGCCAAAGCGCATGTTAATGACAATTTTTTCCATCTTGGGTATCATCATCGGGTTTTTATAACCGAACTTTTCACTAAGAGCCGGCGCTATCTTTTCGTTGTATAATTTATATAATCTTGATTCCATTCGCCGTCTCCTTTACTCTTCGAAAGTCTCGCCGCAGCTTCTGCAGAATCGGACTTTTTTACCGTCGGTCAGTAGCTTATGTCCGCATCTTACGCCTTTTTTGCACTTTTCACAGTACAAAAGGACATTTGATGCATCTATCGTACCTTCCTGGTCGATTATGCCCGCCTGCTGCATTTCCTGCGTGGGCTTCATATGTTTTTTCCTCATGTTGACGCCTTCAACAATGATTCTGTTTGTTTTCGGGAATACTTTTATTACTTTTGCTTTTTTGTTTTTGTCTTTATCCTTGGCTCCCGAAACCACTATTACCGTATCGCCTGTTTTTACATGCATTCCGATACCTCCTAAAGCACTTCGGGTGCCAGCGATACTATTTTCATGAACTGTTTTTCTCTGAGTTCACGAGCTACCGGCCCGAATATACGCGTGCCTCTCGGCTGTCCGTCTTCTTTGATAATAACGGCCGCGTTCTGATCAAATTTTATATAGCTTCCGTCTATACGTCTGGTTCCTTTTACGGTTCTTACTACTACCGCTTTTACGACTTCACCTTTTTTTACGGTGCCGCCCGGAGCCGCGCTTTTAACGGCAGCAACAATCACATCACCGACATTGGCATATCTTCTTTTAGAACCGCCAAGTACTTTGATACATAATAGCTCTTTAGCGCCGGTGTTGTCTGCTACTCGCAAGCGAGTTTCCTGCTGTATCATTACTTTTCCTCCTTGTTAGCCGTTATTACTTGGCTTTTTCGACTACTTCCACAAGTCTCCAGCGCTTATTCTTGCTTAAAGGACGCGTTTCCATAATCTTTACCGT
>CAZTZO010000039.1:5587-7604 GCA_964618075.1 uncultured Lachnospiraceae bacterium | reverse complement strand
CAAGTCTCCAGCGCTTATTCTTGCTTAAAGGACGCGTTTCCATAATCTTTACCGTGTCGCCCATGCCGCAGATATTTTCTTCATCATGCGCCATGAACTTTGTCGTCTTTTTAAATCTCTTTATATACAGCGGATGATTTACCATCGTTTCCACTGCTACCACTATGCTCTTGTCGGCTTTGTTTGAAACAACTTTTCCGACTCTCACTTTTCTGTTTGCTCTATCCATTATCATCACCCTTATCACGCGTTTACAGCGTTATCTTCCCTTTCGCGCAATACTGTTTTGACTCTCGCATAATCGCGTTTTACTTCTCTTATTCTCAAAGGATTGTCGAGCTGTCCCGTTGCGTGCTGAAAGCGAAGATTGAAGAGCTCTTCCTTTAAGTTCGTAAGCTCGTTGAGCAACTCCTGTGTAGACTGGTTTTTCAATTCCTTTGCCTTCATTACGATTCACCGCCTGCCTGAATTTCTTCTTTAATAATAAACTTCGTCTTTATCGGAAGTTTGTGCTGTGCAAGGCGCATAGCTTCTCTTGCGATAGCTTCGTCTACTCCGCCGATCTCAAACATGATTCTGCCGGGCTTGACTACCGCTACCCAATACTCCGGAGCGCCCTTTCCGCTTCCCATACGGGTCTCGGCGGGTTTCTTCGTTACCGATTTATCCGGGAATATCTTTATCCAAACTTTTCCGCCCCTCTTCATGTACCTTGTCATGGCTACACGGGCGGCCTCTATCTGATTTGATTTTATCCATCCGGGCTCAAGTGCCTGCAAACCGTAGGAGCCGTAGGTTATCGTCGTGCCCCTGGTTGCTTTTCCCGTCATTCTGCCGCGGTGGACTCTTCTGTATTTGACTCTTTTTGGCATTAACATAATAAATTTCCTCCTATCACCGCCGCTATTTCTGCTTTACGGGAAGTATCTCGCCCTTATTTATCCATACCTTTACGCCGATCTTGCCGTATGTTGTATCAGCTTCTGCACAACCGTAATCGATATCGGCTCTTAATGTCTGAAGGGGAACGTTTCCCTCGCTGTATGACTCGCTTCGTGCTATTTCAGCGCCGTTAAGTCTTCCTGCGCATTTTGTTTTGATTCCTTCGGCTCCGCCTCGCATTGCTCTTGTGATAGACTGCTTCATCGCTCTTCTGAAGGCTATTCTCTTTTCAAGCTGCTGAGCGATATTCTCGGCGACGAGCTGCGCATCACAGTCAACATTTTTTACTTCCATAATATTTATGTTGACTTGCTTGCCGGTCATTTTCTGAAGCTCTTTTCTCATGGCCTCTACACCGGAGCCGTTTCTGCCGATTATTCTGCCGGGCTTGCCCGAATAAATGTAGATTACCACTTTGTTTGCGCTTCTTTCGATATCTATCTTCGAAACGCCTGTTGAATACTGTGATTTCTTGACATATTCGCGGATTTTATGGTCTTCGACGAGAAGATCTGCGAAGTCTCTGTCTTTTGCATACCATCTTGATGACCAGTCTTTGATCACGCCTACTCTAAAACCGTGCGGATTTACCTTTTGACCCATTCTTCAGATCTCTCCTCCTATTCCTTTTCCTTTAAAACTACGCTCAAGTGTGAGCTTCTTTTCATAAGCATTGAACCTCTGCCGTGCGAACATGCTTTCATTCTTTTCAGAGAAGGCCCCTGATTGGCATATACTTCGCTGACATAGAGCTTTTCGAGATCCATGCTGTGGTTATTCTGTGCGTTCGCCGCTGCACTTGCAACGACCTTTTCGAATGCTTGCGCGGGTTTGTTCCCGGTAAGCTTGAGTATGGCAAGCGCTTCGTTAAGCTTCTTGCCTCTAATCAGATCAGCCACTCTTCTGGCTTTGAGAGGCGAAACGCGAATATATTTTGCTATTGCTCTTGCTTCCATTTTCTATTCCTCCCCAAACTATTTGCCGGCTGTACGTTTTTCGCCGGCGTGGCCTCTGAATGTTCTTGTGGGTGCAAATTCTCCGAGCTTGTGACCGACCATATCTTCGGTTACGAATA
>CAZTZO010000039.1:897-5487 GCA_964618075.1 uncultured Lachnospiraceae bacterium | reverse complement strand
CTTGTGGGTGCAAATTCTCCGAGCTTGTGACCGACCATATCTTCGGTTACGAATACGGGAACGTGTTTTCTTCCGTCATGTACCGCGATCGTATGACCTACGAACTGAGGGAATATCGTGCAATCACGAGACCATGTTTTCACGACTTTCTTTTCGTTGGCACTGTTCATGTCTTCTATTCTTTTAAGAAGTCGCTCATCGACATACGGACCTTTTTTTGTAGATCTGCTCATATTCCAACTACCTCTTTATTTGTTTCTTCTTCTTACAATGTACTTGTCGGAAGGATTGTTTTTCTTTCTCGTTTTATAGCCGAGTGCAGGTTTACCCCAAGGAGTACACGGTCCGCTTCGTCCGACAGGAGCTTTGCCTTCGCCGCCGCCGTGCGGGTGGTCGTTCGGGTTCATGACAGAACCTCTTACGGTAGGTCTGAAGCCTATGTGTCTTATTCTTCCTGCTTTACCGTAATTGATATTTTCATGGTCTAAGTTTCCGACCTGACCTATCGTTGCTCTGCATTCCTTGCGAACCATTCTCATCTCTCCCGAAGGAAGTCTGAGCGTCACATAATCCCCGTCCTTTGCCATGAGCTGAACGAATGCGCCTGCGCTTCTTGCCATTTGAGCGCCCTTGCCTGCCTTCATCTCTATGTTGTGGATAATGGTACCTACAGGGATATTTTCCATAGGAAGTGCGTTTCCTACTCTGATATCGGCGTCTTTGCCGCTTACTATCTCATCGCCCACGTTCATACCTACCGGAGCGAGTATGTACGCTTTTTCGCCGTCCTTGTAGAACAACAGAGCGATGTATGCGCTTCTGTTCGGGTCATATTCGATAGCATTTACTTTTGCGGGTATTCCGTCTTTATTTCGTTTGAAATCTATGATTCTGTATTTCTTTTTAACTCCGCCGCCGCGGTGACGTACCGTTATTCTTCCGGTATTGTTTCTGCCCGCCATCGCATTCTTTTTCGAAACAAGGCCTTTTTCCGGAGTCGTCTTTGTTACTTCTTCAAAAGTGGAAACCGTCATTCCTCTCATACCGGGAGAAGTCGGTTTATACTTTTTGATTCCCATTATTATTTGCCTCCTTCTTACATGCCTTCAAAGAATTTAATCTCTTTGCTGTCAGCGGATACCGTTACGACAGCTTTTTTCCAGTCGGCTCTCTTTCCCTGAGTTCTGCCCATTCTTTTGAGCTTTCCGTTCATGTTTATGGTGTTGACTCTGAGAACCTTAACTTCGAATATCTTTTCGACCGCATCTTTGATCTGGTATTTATTTGCGTCCTTCGCTACTTTAAAAGTATATCTTTTCGCGGCCGCCTGCGTCATTGAACGCTCCGTTATGATCGGTTTAATCAAAATATCATGAGGCTGCATTTACGAATATACCTCCTGTATTTTTTCAAGCGATGCTTTTGTAAGGAGCATATTGTCGTACTTGAGCATATCGTACACGCTCAGCGCTCCGACTACGGCACAGCTTGTATTTGGTATATTGCTTACCGACTTGACAACGTTGATATCTGTTTCGTCGATAATCACCAATGTCTTTTTGATGTTGAGGTTATCCAAAACCTTTATCATCGATTTTGTTTTAGGCTCTTCGAACTTAAGCTCGTCTAGTATATAAAGCTCTTTATCTACAGCCTTTGCAGAGAAAACACTCTTCATGGCGAGTCTTCTCACTTTTTTGTTTACCTGCTGAGAATAATCTCTGGGCTTGGGCGCGAATGCGACGCCGCCGTGATGCCATACAGGATTTCTCGACGAACCGACTCTTGCTCTGCCCGTTCCTTTTTGTCTCCAGGGTTTTTTTCCTCCTCCGGAAACCTCTGCGCGAGTTTTGGCGCTCTGCGTACCCTGACGCTGATTTGCCAAATACGCGACAACTGTCTGATGTACGGCTGCTTCGTTTGGCTCTATGGCGAATATATCGTCCTTAAGCTCAACGCTGCCGACTACTTTACCTTCAATGTTATAAACATCAGCTTTCATCTGCGTTCCTCCCTACTGCCCTTTCACGGTGTCCGTGATATATACAACAGAACCGTTTGAACCGGGGATCGCACCTTTTATAAGGAGCATATCGTTTTCGGCGTCTACCTTAACTATCGTAAGGTTTTGAACCGTACAGTTCACACTGCCCATGTGTCCCGGCATGTTTTTGCCTTTGAATACTCTTCCCGGATATGAGGAGCTTCCCATAGAACCTACGGCTCTGTGATATTTTGAACCGTGCGCCATCGGGCCTCTGTGCATACCGTGTCTTTTGATCGTACCCTGAAAACCTTTACCCTTGCTCACACCGTGAACGTCGACTTTATCGCCCTGAGCGAATATGTCGGCTTTGACCTCATCACCGAGTGCGTATTCAGCGTTTTCAAGTCTGAATTCCTTGAGATTTCTTCCTACGGGGACGTTCGCATTTGCGTAATGTCCCGCCATGGGCTTGGTTATGTTTTTTTCTTTTACAGTACCGAACGATATCTGAATGGAATCATATCCTTCTTTTTGCGCTGTCTTTATCTGCACTACCTTGCAGGGACCTGCCTGAAGAACCGTTACCGGTACTATTTCGCCTGTGGAATTGAATATCTGAGTCATTCCCACCTTTTTAGCTATAATAGCCTTTTTCATTCTTTCCTCCATTAGCGGACCGCTTGTGCGGTCATAATTTTTTTGACTTTCTGCTATTTGATCTCTATATCTACGCCTGCCGGTAAATCGAGATGCATAAGAGCGTTTATGGTTTCCTGCGTGGGATTCGTTATTTCAATGAGCCTTTTGTGTGTTCTCATTTCAAACTGTTCCCTGGAATCCTTGTACTTGTGTACCGCACGAAGTATTGTGACTACTTCCTTCTCCGTCGGGAGAGGGATAGGGCCGCTTACCTCGGCTCCGCTTCTCTTTGCGGTCTCGACGATCTTTGCCGCCGACCGATCCATGACTTGGTGATCGAATGCCTTAAGTCTGATCCTCATTTTCTGAGCTGCCATTTAAACCTCCTGTTACCTGACGGTTTAAACATCGAACATTGTGCCGGGTGTTCCATTAACACCTTTTCAAAAATTCGCACAATTTTCCCGTTTTCCGCCCCATTCTTTGATGGAAACTTACTCTGCGAAAATTACCCGCCGCATACGGACGGCAACCTCTCGCTTCATCGCATTTACCGCTGCAAAACAACACAAAAATATGCGCTGCTTGCTCGCAGCTTTTCAATAATACATGAAAAACCTCTTTATGACAAGAGGTTTTTTGCATATTTTTTAACTTTTTTCGACTATACGGCTAATTCGTGCCACCGGTATGGACTTCCTCCTCTTCGCTGGCTTTATCTATCTCGTCTGTTTTTAATGTCAGACCGTCATTTAAAAGACCTTCAGATGCCAAAACATTTTCCAATGCGCCTATTTCCGAGGAAATATCCATCGAGGTATAGCTGAATATGTTTTCGTACATTTTGTAAAAGGCTGCTTTGATATCCGATAGTGCAGAGCGTATATTGTTCATAGTCTCATCCATAGTCGGCGTTACTATGCTTCTCTCATTTAAATCCGCATACGATTCCAAAAGCTTAAGAGTCGTGGGTAGATAATATGTGACAAATTTTTTCATATCGCTCATCACCTCTGGATGCTGCATTGCTCCTTCGTATATTTGAGTGGCGATTTTTTCTATTTCGTTTATTTCCTGCGTAAACTGTTTATCGGGAATTCTGTCATTGGCTTTTCTTATTTTCTTTATATACTCAAAGACCTGGTTGAACAATTGTTCATTCTGCGTGCCCGCAGCCGGTCTTTTTAAGCCCTGTTCATATTTTTTTTCATCGTTGTCCGCTGCTTTTTTAACGCTGTTTGTTTTATCGGTCTTGCGGCTTTTTTCATCCTTTTCCACGTTGAATGAAAATTTATTCTCATTTACATAGTTTTGCTTCTTTATAAAAGAAGGGTCGTATTCGTACGCATAGCTTTCCGGCTCAAGCTTTACAATACCCTCATTAAAAAGTATTGTCAGATCTCGTATTGCCTGATCCTGGCTTACTCCTACATACGAAGCTATTTCCGAAGCCGTCCAATTGCGCTTTTGTCTCATCACCGACAGATACTTTCTTATACGATCGGTTCTTACAACGCTTGCTTTCCTTATTATCGAAAATATCACAAGGCTAATGATACCAAAGAAAAACACTACCGGACTGTTAAAAAAGAAGTAGAATAAAAATATACCGGGTAGCATTCCTAAACCCTGACGATTTGAAGGCGTACTCATATCCGATTCCGACGCATTTAAGCTCTTTATTACAATATTATTGAAATTATAGACTTTTCTCGATCCCATCGCAATTAGACTCCTTAAAAAACAATTATAGCATTAAATAAGCAGTTTCTCACATTTTAATAATATATTAAATATATTTAATAAAAAGCACGGGCATATACCTAAGTAAGTATATACCCGTACTAAAGAATCTATTCTTTGTCTTTATTATACCCGTGTGCTTCTGCAAGCATCATATCCTTGACCTTCATAAGTCGAATTTGAGTTGAACGCTCGTTTTCATCGAGCTTCATGGTGATGTA
>CAZTZO010000039.1:0-887 GCA_964618075.1 uncultured Lachnospiraceae bacterium | reverse complement strand
GGGATCATAACGTGCTCCAATGCGTTAACTCTTCTTCTTGTCTTTTCTATTTCAGAGGCCATCAGCTGACAAGCTTTTTCGCGCTCCGCCAGCTTAAGCATTTCGGGAAGGATATCCGCCAGACTTTTTACGGCGTCGTCAAGATCGCTTGAAGTAAACGCAAGGCCGTAGGAATATACGTCGTTCGCATCTGAGGTTCTCGTTGAATAATGATAAACGGGGATTTCCACGCTCATAACATTCTTCTCGTCGACTTCGAGATATATCTCCTGCTTCGGTGACATAAATGCCGTTGAGATAACTTCCTCGGCAACGTTTGCACGTGCGAGCACGAAGTTTTTGTTTGCGTTGGTTATTCCCTTTTCAACCTTTTCTCTCAGAGCCTTGTTCTCGCGCACCGCATCAAGGAACTGTCGCATAAGCTCGTCGCGCTTGTCCTTAAGAAGCTTGTGTCCTCTTACCGCCGTAACAAGCTTTTTCTTGAGCCTCGTCAGCTCCATTCGGGTAGGATTGACTTGTGTATTAGCCAATTATGTTCACCCCTTTCAGAACTTGCCGTAGTAAGTATCCAGATATTCGTCTTTGATTCTCTTTAGCTCCGCTCTTGGCAAAATACCGAGCAGCTTCCAGCCAAGGTTGAGCGTTTCTTCTATGCTTCTGTCGGAATCGTACCCTTGCGAGACATATTCTCTTTCGAACTCGTCCGCAAATTTAGCATAAAGCTTATCTATATCAGTAAGAGCTGCTTCGCCCAAAATGACCTTGAGTTCGTTTGCGTCTTTACCTCTTGCGTAAGCCGCAAAGAGCTGGTTCATCGTGTTCGCATGGTCTCCTCTTGTTTTGCCTTCGCCTATACCCTTATCCTTAAGTCTTGAAAGAGAAGGAAG
>CAZTZO010000038.1:0-10307 GCA_964618075.1 uncultured Lachnospiraceae bacterium | reverse complement strand
TTCTCTTAGAGTAGAATCTCAATAATGAAACCCAAATTATGTATAACAGAGAATAAGCTCACTTATTGATTTTTTCTTTTGTTCATAACCCAGCGCAAGGTCTGCCGCAGTTCGCGGGACACAGCTGTTCCATATAAACCCTTCAGGATCGGCGATAAGCTTGTCATATTCATCTTCGTTCATAGGTGTGCAGGCTAGATGCTGCAAAGTACAACCGTCAGGAGAAATAAATCTGGAAGGACTTCCTATAATTTTTGCGCCCCTGGGACCGTATGTTACTCCTATTGAATGTATGGCGTCGCAATACAGCCTTTCATATGGTTTTAAGAAGACCTCCGCTTCCTTTTCCCACGATGATTCCACTTCTTCGAGTGTAGAACCGGCGTATCCGATAGCAAAAGTTCCCATTCCGCAAAATACCGGAACAATATCCGGTTCTTCGTGACGCAATGTCGTGTATACTCTGTTGTATGCCGGTTTATAATCCTTTCCCAAAACGACCTCTAAAGTTCATGATTTAAAATCGATTTTATAATTTGATGATAATCGTCAACCAATTTGCGGTCAATTGAAAAAAAATACTAAAATATAATTAATTTATCTGAGAAAGAGCTTTTTATAGATACAAAAATCTATATCATAGAATAACAGTTCTATTTACTGACACAGCCAAAAGGGTTATAATTGGAATTAATCTTAAGAATACAAAACAAAGAGGTAAACATATGATTTTTCCCATTGAACAACGAGAATGGCTTTTCATGTTTGATCTTTTGTATACTGCCGAGTGTTCGGCGAACATTAACGAGTTTGGTGAAAAACTGCTTAAAGATCTTGGAGTACTGATAGGCTATGAACAGGGGTTTGTCGGGATCGCTTCGAGAGATACCAACGGCATTACGGGCAGCCATGTCGCGCAGGTAAACTCGGAATGGAAGCTGTGCCGTTATTTTGAACAACAAGGTTATCATAATGATGATTATTACAAATGTTTTTACCCCTTGAACAAAACAACGGTTTTTCGTGATACGGAAATGCGCAATGAGGATGAGTTCGAGAACCTTGAGATTTATAAAAACTTTTTTCGTCCTTCTAATGTCTATTACGGGCTGCGAGCTTCTCTTGTTTTTAACGGCTCACTTTTGGGTTATATAGTGCTGCTGAACTCTAAACAAAAGGGAGATTTCTCCGAAAAAGATAAGTTCGTACTTGCTACGTTTGCCGACAACCTTGCTTTTGGTTTCTATTCTCAGCTGAAAAATGACTCTTCGATTGGAGCGAATTCAAAGAGTGAATTTACCAAAGCAATAAGCAGAGAGTTCGATCTAACGAGAAGGGAAGCCGAGGTTGCAGAGATGATAAGGAAGGGCAAAAGCGACGCGGAAATATGTGAAGACTTTTCGATCACCCCATCGACTTTGAATAAACACATTAATAAACTCTACAAAAAGACAAAGGCTGAAAACAGGATAAGTATGTTGAAGATATTCGCTTCTTTCTGAGCTATGCAACGCAACTGGTGCGAGTTAATATTTTTGCTATTTATTTTTGGTTCCTTTCATGTTATATTTTTATCAGATAAGGCAATCGTTTGACGGTCAGCCGTTAGAAAGAAATTGTTAAATGAACAACCGCTTTGTTATCAGGCTCGGCGGTTGTTTGCTTTCTTGCCAACTGTCTTTATGCTGTAAGGTTGTGTCATATAAACAATCCGCCGTGCCGAAAATGAAGTAGTAGGGCGGTTTTTGAGTCTAAATCTTTTTGCTCCTCGAATATGTCATAGATATGGTAAACGAAACCGATAATGTTAAGAATATATAGGTTTAATAAATAATAGTCAAATATTGTCTACCCAAATGTGTAATAGTATACGATTTAAACCTATCAATTCTTTTTAGTCTTAGTCCTTTGACCTTTTTTAGGTTTATTTGGATACCACTGTTTTATGAGCTTAGGTTGCTTTAAGCTCGCTTAAATCGTCAAGCTCAGATTATCAATAATTAAGCAAGGAAAGCAAAATAAAAAAACAGCGGATAAAAAACCCACTGTTAACGTTTATTTAAATTTGGTTGCGGGGGGAGGACTCGAACCTCCAACCTCCGGGTTATGAGCCCGACGAGCTGCCAATTGCTCCACCCCGCGACAGCTTTACTATTATACTATAATGCATGTACTCTGTCAATGATTCGTATCGAATAAAAAACGCAAAAAGCGGCACATTATAACATGCGCCGCTTTTGTTGTTTGATCAATTAATTTGCTTTTGGATATATACTGACCTGTTTTTTATCTCTGCCGAGCCTTTCAAAGCGTACAACGCCGTCTGCCGTAGCAAAAAGAGTATCATCTCCGCCTTTACCGACATTGATACCGGGGTGGAAGTGCGTTCCTCTCTGTCTTACCAAAATATTGCCCGCAAGAACGAACTGTCCGTCTCCGCGCTTTACTCCAAGACGTTGGGCGGCACTGTCACGACCGTTTTTCGAGCTTCCCACACCCTTTTTATGAGCGAAAAGCTGTAAATTTTCAAGAGTATATCTTATCATTTTAATCCTCCGTTACCGTTACTTGTATGTAATCTCCGTACTCGTCCTCTAAGCCCTCCATAGCCATATATAAGGTATGAACTATAGCCTGTGCCTGAGTACTTTGAATTGTATTTTCTGTTTCGATAGTAAATTCAGTGCAGCCCTCATTAACCTTTGCGTGTGTATTGATCCCTACGTATTCTTCAAGTCCGTTAATTGTTGCTATCAGAAGGGAAGAAACACTTGCGCAAACCGTGTCATATCCGTAAGACGCCATTTCCGCATGACCTGATATACTGACTTTTGTTATCTTGTCCGCAGGGTCGAAACGAAATGCTGCCGTTATCACTTACTTGTTCCTCTTATTTCTTTTCTTCGGTTGATTTTGTACTATCGGCTTTCTTGGGAGCCGCTTTTTTCTCAGTAGCCTTCTTGGGTGCCGCGTCCTTTTTAGTGGCTTCTTTCTTTACCGTTTCCTTTTTTTCAGTCGTTTTCTTCGGTGCTGCTTCTTTCTTAACGGCGGTCTCTTTTTTCACAGCTTCTTTTTTAGGTGCCGCTTCTTTCTTTTCTGCCGGCTTTGCCTCAGGATCGGTTTTCTCGCTTGCCGCACTCTTTAAAGCGATCTTTGTGATTTCAAGCTGTGTGAAAGGTTGTCTGTGTCCCTGTTTTCTTCTGTAATCCTTCTTTGCTTTATACTTGTAAACGATTACCTTGTCATCTCTGCCGTCTGTGATTATTTTCGCTTCGACTTGAGCGTCCTTTACAAAAGGAGCACCGACATAGAGTTTTTTGTCATCGTTTAAAAAAAGCACTTCCTTAAACTTGTAGGTCTTCTGGTTCTCTTTTTCGGGGGTTATCTTTTCTACCTTGATAACGTCACCCTTTTGCACACGGTACTGTTTACCGCCTGTCTTTACAATTGCATACATATCTTGCTTTTACCTCCACTAACCAATCTCGCTGCGTTAAGGTGCTGTATCGCTTTATTACCTTACGCATGCGGATGCAAGCCGTGCTTCTTATGCACAGCAACTAAATATATCACAAAAGCTTGTTTGATGTCAATGTTTATGCGCTAAATAAGCGGTTTTTCTTTGTTTTATCATTTTCAAATAAGTATCAATAGGTCATTGTTTTCCCATAATGAATTTATGCGATGATTCAAATAATATAAAGTAAGAAAAATTTACATATATAATTGCTTATGTATCACAATTTGCATAGTAAAGCCGTTGATGAAAAAACAGTTTTTTACCCAAGTCACAAATGAAAATCATACTGTTTTCTTTTAGACTAAATAAATATTAAATATTATTAAAAAAATATTTGACATGCACTAAATTTTAAGTTATATTATAGATACATTCAGTTTATGAATGACCCTTCTTTAAAAGACGAAAGATTGTATTCATTTATTTTCTTTCGTTCTTTTATTTTTACAAGGATAATTTGCAGACATTTTTACAACAATTATTTACATATATAAATTCGTCTTGTAACGATTTAGTTAGTTTTATATTCCACATAATAAAGCCAAGGTAAGATTACGTGTAAATTATCGCTTGAATTATTAAAATAAAAGTATAGAAAGGGTGACAGCCTTATAAAAAAAGTTTGATTAATATAAATAGTATTTGCAGATAGGACGAAGCGATTAGAACTCCCAATATCATACAGAACTAAGCAGCAAGAAAGGGGGTGAAGCTTATTAAGAATAATATTACATATCGGAAGATATACGGTGACTATAATCATAAAAGCAAACAACCGCCAAAGCCTGATAACAAAGCGGTTGTTCATTTAACAATTTCTTTCTAACGGCTAACCGTCATCGGTTGCCCTTCTAATTTCAGAATATTACCCAAAGGAGGAAAAGTTAAACGGATACACGCAAATATGCGTAATTCACTCGTTAATTTCAGGGAAATCAAAAACTATCTGTCCTTGCGGTCTCGTTCCGGCACGTCTCTTCGGTTGTATCGTGATTTCATAGTCAAGTATCTCGCAAATGCGGTATAGGGTCTTTATCGTTAGATTGTTTCTACTTAACAGCCTATTTATTCCAGACGGCGTGGTATATCCCATTTTTCCCATTAACCATACTTGCGTCTTATGGTTGTCCTTTAATACTGCTTTTATTCCTTCTCTTACGTTCATACTGTACCTCCTATCAGTATATTACGCTCATACACGCAATTTGTCAAGGATTATTTTATAACATAAAGCGTATATCAATAACTTTGTTGTTTTTAAGGAGGCTTTTTTATTTTTTTCGGAATTTTTTAAAGATGAATTTTTGTGTTTGGTTCTATTTTATATGCTTCAAAAATGGCTTAGATAGGTCTTTTATTTTCTTAGGGTGGTTACGGGCTCCACCCCGCCCCATGCAATATTGAATATACCCCTTACCACCTCATTCAATATTCAATAATCAGTCAATAATTGTATACATTTATAAACTTTCAGTATATACGCTTATATGTACAATTAATACATAAATATATTGCGCTTATATAGTAAATGATATATATAATTGATTTATTTACGCTATAACGGTAAAATAATTTTATATTGTTTACTATTTAAGCGTTATTTATGGTATAATAAAGGTAAAGAAAGGGGCAGCACCCAGAAGGAGAAAAACTCAATAAAAAAATGAAAATGGGTATTGACAAAACGCTTGCGTATATGATATCATATAAGTAAGCAGAGGAGGTTGATACGGTGGAATTAAAGCTAAAGAAGCGTGCGCAAAAATATCTTGCAAGCGTAGACGAGAACACCCGAAGTAAGCTGATGAAAGCGCTTGACCAAGTATCACGCATGGAGGGCGATATAAAGTCACTTCACGGGCAACCGAACAGATACCGTTACAAAATCGCCCACTATCGCATATTGTTTGAATGGGTAAAAGGCGACATAATAATAACGGTAGTTGAAATCAACACCCGAACAAACATTAAGTATTAAGGAGGTGAACAAAATGAAACGCAAAGAATTAACACTTGAAGAGCTGGAGAGACGCCGCGCGGTGATTGACGCAATGGAACCAGAAGAGCCAACAACAGAAGACCTTGCTGCATTTGCGGCAGCAGATGCCGAAGACCCAGACGACACAATCAGCCTTGAAGAGTTCAAGGCGCAATATGAATACAGCGGAAAGCTTATGTTAAGAGTTCCGAAAGAGCTACACAAAGAATTAGCAGAATCTGCCAAAGCTAACGGCGTAAGCCTTAACCAATACGCAGTTTATAGGCTTGCCAGATAACCAATTAAAAACCGCCCCGCCCGTGTTACCAGCACGTTAGATAGCGGAGCGTACCACCCAGAAAGAACAATCAAATCAAGAGGCAATTGTATCTTAACGCAGATTTTGCCCCACGTCAAGCCCGAGAGCGGCGGAAAGGAGCAGAACATGAAATACAGTATTAACGAGATACGCACAATGATAGCAAAGGAGAACGAGCGCAAAGGAATTAAATCGCCTGACTGGAACATAATCGGCAGCGTGAGACTATATCACGCCTATGGAGCTTATGCCATTAAACGTGCATGGCGGTATTAGAAGTGCTTGCACTATTTAACCTGTTAGCCGTGGTTATCTTCGGAGTGGTTAACACTACGAAAAAGAAATAACCGTCCCTACATAACGTAGAAGCCGGCATTCCTACATAACATATTGAGTTGAGGGATGACCGCTATCGCACGTAGCAGCCGCCCAATTGGTTACAATATATCATAAAGGAGGCGAAAAGTCAATGAATGAAAAGCCAAAGCGCAAGACACACACCAGCAGCGAAGTAAAAGCCCGCTACAATGCCAAAAGCTACACCCGTATAGCGTTAGATGTCCGCAAGGAAAAAGCGGCGTCATACAAAGCAAAATGCACGAATTAGGCATAACTTACTGCGAGTCGATATACAAAGCAATCAAAGTCAGAACGCTTTATGATTATTTAGTTGAAGAGATATCACCCGTCAAGGCGGCGATGTAAATAATTCTTGAATGATTTGTAATAAAGATATATAATTAGATAAACACAGCCGAGGGCGGCGGCGATATCGCCCACAAAAAGGAGAATATATTATGTTTGGTCAAAAACGTGTATACGTACCACCACAAAAAAAGCATAACGCCACCAGACAAGACCAGAGCCACACAGAACCGATAAAAAAAGAATTGCTATATAATGCTCCGCAAGAAGTCATTGACTTTATTAATGAGTGTAAAAGAGAAGGACGTACATATTACGGAATACCGTTTGACAATTCGATTTTGCCGTATAGAAAGAGTGAAAAGGTTGAAAAGATACCACAGAGCCGAATTAGCGAATTGCTAACCGAGTACGGTATATCGGCGAGCTATGCTACTTGCATTGACGGTCCTGCATTAACATCTTATCTTTACAATCTTACAGACCCAAAATGCATGACAAAATTACCAAAAGCGGCAGAATACATAAGTATGCAGCTCCATACTACAGCAACGATTGAGAAATCAGACCTTGCCTCGTTTGCAGTCGTTATCTCAAAATCCGAACGAAACAAGCTATATTTGCAAAATGTAATGCCTTATGAAGGTGGCTGTAAGGAGAAAATCGCAACAATAGGTATCACATCAAATAATCAACGCTTATCGCTGGATATAACAAAATTGCCGCATTTACTTATTGCCGGAGCGACTGGAAGCGGCAAATCGGTTTTGCTTAATACAATAATAACAAGTTTACTATTGCGTAACAATGTTCCGGATTTTAGGCTCGTGCTGCTTGACCCGAAGCGTGTTGAGTTGTCAGCATATAAAGATATACCTCAATTACTCTGCCCTATAGCAACAACGCCCGAAGCCTGCTTAAATGCTTTATTGCAAACGCAGGGAAATATGCGCTATCGCTACCAAGAAATGGAAAGATTGGGAATAAAACAGATTGATGACCTTTATGAAGAAGGTGAATATATACCACCGCATACTGTTGTTGTTATCGACGAACTCTCGGAGCTAATGCTCTATAAACCAAAGCAAACGGAAGAAGTTATCAAATCTATCGCTCAGCTCGGAAGAGCAGCAGGAATACATCTAATTGTTGCAACTCAGCGTCCGACTGTTGATGTTATTACAGGTGGGATAAAAGCAAATATACCGGCACGGATAGCATTAACCACAGCAAGCGGCATGGATAGCAGAACAATCCTTGACACAATGGGCGCTGAAAAGCTCACAGGACGCGGCGATGCACTCTATAAAGCTCCCGACAAAGTTAATCTGACCCGTTTCCAAGTAGCATATACGGAGCAGGAAGATATAGATAAAATATGCGAATACTATCGAACGGAAGCAATAGTTACACCAGATGGCAGACCTTACCGCCCTGAATGTTACAACATAATACGAGAAAAGGAGAACCACGGACAAAGTTGGAGCGAAGCATTTGTCGCAGTGGGAACACTAATGCTCGCGAATCATCTCAAGCCTTACATAAAACGCTTGTTTACTATAAAATAATCTTATACTAAAGTATTAAAAACAGAATAAAGGAGAACGAAAATAACAATATTTGATTTGAACTGCTATATTAATCTAACATTTGATTATTTACCAAAGTTTATCACAAGTTACAACTCATGCGATAAGCTTTGCTTATAAAAACATGACGGTACCATTTAAGAAAGCGCGCGGCTTATAGCATCGCGCGCATACATATTACAAAGGGTTACAGATAAAAATGCAAAGTGAAACGGCGCATTTTTATCGTCATAAGGGGAATGTGTCCCCTGTGAATTTTTATTTGTGCCTCGCACAAATAAAAATGGCAGGGGTAGCAGGATTCTGAAAAACGAGAAATGCAAAGTATGAGTAATATCATACTTTTAAGCTTGCTTAAAAGGAATGATATTACGAGGACTTTATATGGCGGCAAAATACATGAGCGAAGCGCTTGATAGCGCGAAGCGAATACATTATGAAAAGAATCTTTAAAAAGAATATTTAGACGCAATAAAAACGGTTCTACACTAAACATTGGGGTAAGTGAAGAAAAAGAATAAAAAAAGAGAAGCATAAGAGCTTCTATCCTGTAAACTAAAGCTACCAAGAATCAACCTACAGGAGGAAGATTATGCTTCAAGACAATATTATAACAAAACTCATAGATATACAAGGAGCAGATGTAACAGACATAGAAGAAACGGACAAAAACATACTCATAAACCTTTGCATGCAAAGGAGAGCTCATACTTGTCCTCACTGTCACAGCATAACGAACAAGGTTCACGACTACAGGATACAGAAAGTAAAGGACATATCAATACGTGAGAAGCCTGTTATTCTTGTATACAGAAAACGCAGGTATAAATGCCCCTGCTGCCATAAGAGCTTCTATGAAAAGATTGGTATGCTGCCAAAGTATCACAGAACAACTAATCGTTTGGCAATGTACGCTGTATCCTGTACTAAAGAAAGGGTCTCTGTAAAGAGCATTGCACACAGGCTGGGAGTATCTCCTTCAAGTGTATTCCGCTGGCTTAAGCTGGTCAGCTTCCCTAAACATAAAACACTGCCCAAGGTGCTTTCAATAGATGAATTCAAGGGAAACAGCGGAGGTGAAAAGTTTAACTGTGTGCTTACGGATTTAAGAAAAAGGCAGGTTTTTGATGTCACTGTAAGCCGCAAACAGGAAGATATTTACGCTTATTTAAGCGGTTTTAAGGATAGAAGCAATGTTAAGTATGTGGTGATGGATATGAACAGAGCATACCGTGACGCTGTGAGAACCACTATGCCGAATGCTCAGATAATCATAGACCGCTTTCATGTGGCACGCTATAACACATGGGCTTTCGAGAATGTAAGGAAGAGAGTTCAAAAGGGATTATATCCCTCAGATCGAAAGTACTTTAAGCGAAGCAGAAAGCTGCTTCTATGCCGAATGAAGGCTTTAAATGATGAGGACAAGCTTGCGGTTGAGCGAATGCTTTCTTTTTCCACAGACCTGACAAACGCCTACATACTTAAGGAATATTTCTACGATTTTATGGCTTCGAAAAGCTCAAGTGAAGCCAAAGAAAAGCTCTCATGGTTGAGACGTCAGATGAGCGTAATAGACTTGCAGGAATACAAGAGCTGCGCTACGATGCTTAGAAACTGGGAAAAGTATATACTTGCGAGCTTTGATGTAAGCTACTCAAACGGATTCACAGAGGGAATTAATAATTCGATAAAAGTGTTAAAGAGAGTGGGGTTTGGATATCGCAGTTTTGAGAACTTCAGGACAAGGATTATGATGATACACGCAACATAAAGGGAAGATAAAAGGGAGCACGAGGCTAAACCTCATGCTCCACTAAAGAGCCGGTACTTTGTTTATGGGTTTTTATTTTACCCCAACTATTGACTTAGAACCATAAAAAAAGCCTCTAGAACTCATGCGATAAGCTTTGCTTATAAGCAGGAGGTGGAAGGCTTTGCATTTCTAAAGAATGGCAGGGGTAGCAGGATTCGAACCTACGATAACGGAGTCAGAGTCCGTTGCCTTACCGCTTGGCGATACCCCTATAAATATGGGGTGGGGTGTGGGATTCGAACCCACGATCTTCGGAACCACAATCCGACGCTTTAACCAGCTAAGCTAAACCCACCATAGCATTATGGCGCGCCAGAGAGGATTCGAACCTCCGACACACGGCTTAGAAGGCCGTTGCTCTATCCTACTGAGCTACTGGCGCATAAATGGAGCGGGTGAAGGGGATCGAACCCTCGCAACCAGCTTGGAAGGCTGGGGCT
>CAZTZO010000037.1:0-10792 GCA_964618075.1 uncultured Lachnospiraceae bacterium | reverse complement strand
GCATCGCCTTGCCAAGGCGAGGGTCGCGGGTTCAAATCCCGTCTTTCGCTCCATTTTTTCTGATAGAGGTGGCGGCATGGCCAAGAGGTAAGGCAAAGGTCTGCAACACCTATACCCCCAGTTCGATTCTGGGTGCCGCCTCCAAAAAAGAAATGCCGAAGTGGCGGAATAGGCAGACGCACAGGACTTAAAATCCTGCGGTGGCGACACCGTACCGGTTCGATTCCGGTCTTCGGCACCAATATTTTTCTCCGTATAAGGGGATTTTTTTATTTGTTTTCCAATAATAAGTATAAAAATAAAAGCGGGTGCAGCTCATTTTTTAGATGAAATGCACCCGCTTTCTTATTCTGATTTTTTCTGCTTTTCAACAAGAGTAGGCGTATCAGGAATAACAATTGATTTATCGTCAGGCATCTGCATATTATGCTTTAATAATAACTTTGCCTCAGCGACGGTGTTTTCGTCCGGATCCATTATATAAAGCTCCTGATAACCTCCTGTGTATGTATATCCGGCGTCGTCATAGCCTGTGAGTGTATACATGCTTACGTTCCAGCCGCTCATATCAGAAAGCTGCATTTGTATAAGTGACATTATTGAGTCTGTGGGGATATTCGTAATGCAGTTGTTTGTAACAGCAGTCAGCACGTTATCAAATGCCGTGATGATAGCAGGAGAGGTCGCTTTTTCTATTACCGCTTTTATAACATTTTCTTGATTTCTTCCTCTGTCTACATCGCCTTGCATCATTTGCTCTCGTTCTCGGCAGAATCTGACAGCCATTTTGCCGCTCATTTCGTTATATCCTTCATAATAAAAGTATCTTGATAAATCGTCATCATCGAGAATAAAAGTCATGGGACTGTATACGTTTATTCCTCCCAGAGCGTCTATTATTTGTGCAACGGAAGAAAAGTTCACCTTTACGTAATATTCTATCGGCGTATCCAACAGATAGCTTACAGTATTCATTGAACACTCAATACCGTATACTCCCGCATGTGTAAGCTTGTCCATTTTACTGTCGTCGCCTTCGAGAGCTACATAATAATCACGAGGAACATTTACCAAAAGCACAGTTTTTGTCAGCGGATTAATGCTTGCAATCATATTGACATCGCTTCTTCCGTTTGTTTCGATCTCACCGTAATTATCTCCGCCGCTCAAGTATATGTTGAAGGCTTTTTTCGTCAAATCCTTCGAGGAAATCTCCTGTTGGGTAATTTCGCGTTTTACGGATAAAATGATATCTGTTTTGTCGCTGAAACCCTCATAAAGGTCGTTTAAGGTGTTTAGGATCGATTCGTTCGTTATAACAGCGCCGACTTCATTATCATATAATGCTTCTATCTGGGATTTATAATCCTTATACGATACGATAACTAAGTCATCGCCCATTTTCTTCTTGAGCTCGTCAATAACATAATTCGTATTGTCTGTATCTATACCTTCATTTATTCCTATGGCAACTCCCTTTAATGACTGCGTATTGATATATCCGCTGTCCTTCAATACACGTACCGACAATACCGAGTGTGAAGTTTTTTGATTGATTGTATTGAGTGATGAAGCAAATAAGATAATATAGCGTGAAGCAAACAATAACAGCGCTGTCATTAAAACCGATATGATTATCAGAGCGATATTTTTTGCTTTTCGGTGAGTTTCTTTTCCCTCAGGACGTTTTCTGACAAAAATAATGAATACCACTGTGATAATTATTATAAAGGCGGCGCACATAATAACAGAGTACTTCACAGGCAGCAAAGCAAGACTTATTATGTATATCGCAAAAACGACGAAGCACAAGCTCATAAGTACAAATAATATAACCGAAAACGTATATAGCGTTGGTTTTTTGTTTAATGCTTTATTATCTTCTTGCATACTATAACTCCGAATTATAATGAATTTATTGTATGTAAATGATTTTATCATTCGATACGAAGAATAAAAAGTCATGAAGCTATTATTTATAATCTTTTAATAATAATTTATGGTATAATAAACAAAAAAGATGGTGAGAATATATGGCGACTTTACTCGGCAACGTGACATATAAAGAAATTAAACTTGTTCGGCCCATTTTAAAGGGGCTTGATATCGAGGCAGAGCGAATGATACAGGATGCGCTGGGAGCTCTCGGCACAAAAGCCTTTTCAAAGAGAGTCGTATTTTCTGATGAAAGCTTTGAGGGCTTTGAAGCGGCATGGGCAAAGCCAAATAAAAACAACTGCCACCACGGTGCAATACTTTATCTTCATGGCGGAAGCTACACGGCGGGTACATTGGCTTATTCAAAGGGCTTTGGGAGTGTATTGACAGAGCTTACAAATATACCCTCATTATGCGTGGGCTACAGACTGGCTCCCGAATTCCCGTTTCCCTGCGCACTAGAGGATGCATTGAGCGCATATAAAAGACTATTAGAAGAATATTCTCCCGAGGATATTGCTTTAGTCGGTGAATCGGCAGGTGGTGGTCTTGTATTTGCTTTATTATTAAAAATAAAGGAAGTGGGCTTACCAATGCCTTCATGTGCCGTTGCAATGTCTCCTTGGGTTGACCTTACATGCACAAATCCTTCGTATGTGACAAACAGAGAAGTTGACCCCTCATTATTCGAGGAGGCTTTGAAATTCAGCGCTGATTTATATTCTCTCGGAGATAATAAAAATCCCTTAGTTTCTCCGGTATATGGCGAGTTAAAAGGCTTGCCGCCCAGCCTGATATTTGCGGGAGGCTATGAATTGTTAATGGACGATGCAATACTTCTTTCGGGAAGGCTCAAGGCGTCCTCAGTTTCATGTGAATGTCACATAGTGCCCGACATGTGGCACGTATTCCCGCTATTTAATACTCCCGAATCAAAAGCTGCTATCAGACAGATGAAAAAGTTTATATATTCTCATATAGGTCAAAAAATAACTCATGAAACAGACCGATAAAGGCACGCAATGGATACCTCTTGATAATGCCGCAAAGATATACCCCGCGGCAATGTCGGGAGAATGGACGGCGATATTCAGAGTCTGTGCTACTCTTAATGAAGTTATAGACCCTGTAAGCCTTCAGAAAGCGCTTATCTCCACACTAAAGCGTTTCCCGGGGTTTAATTTCAAACTCAGAAGAGGCTTGTTCTGGTACTATCTCGAGAGTATTGACGAAGAGCCGTTAATCCAGCCGGACGTTGCCAATCCTTGCGTGAGAATGAACCTGAATGATAACGGCGGAATGATGTTTAGAGTCAGATACCACGACAAACGCATCGCTTTGGAGGTGTTTCACGTACTATGCGACGGAACAGGCGGGATATGCTTTCTTGAAACTCTTGTTGCCGAATATCTATCTTTTCACTGCAATGCAGAAATACCCAGAGATGAGCGCATTCTTGATTGTTCCAAACCGCCCATAAGGGAGGAGATGGAGGATTCTTTTAAAAAGTATTTCCGCAAAGAAACGATAACACGCTCGGAAGCCGCGGCATACCGTATTAAGGGCACGCCTGAGCCGGCGCATTTACTCAACATCGTTACGGGTCTTGTATCCTCAAAGGACGTTTATACAAAAGCAAAGCAATATGATTCGTCGGTAACGGAATTTTTAGTCTCTCTTCTTATCATGTCGGTTTATACGCTCCAGCAGAAGGAGATTAAAAAGAATCAAAGACGTAAACCCGTGAAGATATGCGTACCGGTGAATCTGCGCAAGTATTACAACAGCAAAACAATGCGTAACTTTTCTTCGTTTGTAAATCCGGGCATTTATCCGAGGCTCGGAAAGTATTCTCTTGAAGAAACAATAAAACAGGTCAAATCCTTTATGGGCATGGAAACCAGTGAAAAAATGATAAATGCGCGAATAAGCACAAATGTCAGAGATGAGATGAACCCTCTGCTTAGGGTTGTGCCGCTGTTTATAAAAAATCCGACAATGAAAATAGCCTTTTGGGTCAACGGTGACAGGACGTCCTCTACGACTCTTTCAAATCTCGGAGTAATAAAGCTGCCTGAGGAAATGATGAAATACGTTGACAGGTTCGATTTTATGCTCGGAGCCTTGAAATTCAACCCTGTAACCTGCGCATGCGTAACCTATAACGATCTTATGGCAATCAATTTTACCAGAAACATCAAACAGAGCGATATAGAAAGGGAATTTTTCACTTCTATGGTGAAAATGGGCATACCTGTAACGATAGAAAGTAACAGAAGGGATTAAAGATGTCATATTGTGTCAATTGCGGCGTTAAGCTAAGTGATTCCGAAAAGAAATGCCCCTTATGCGGCACGGAGGTCATCAATCCGAACAAACCGTGGAAGGAACCGAATGTCGGGCCGTATCCAAAAAGAGTAGAACACATTGTGCGAAAGGTAGATACTCAATACGGTGCGATACTTGCGTCCTTATTATTAATAATTCCCGTGGGTGTAACCTTGTTTGCCGATACGATAGCGGACAATAAGGTCGGTTGGTCGCTTTGGGTGTTGGGAGCAGCGACGGTAATATTCTTTTTCTCTCTTTTCCCGTTATTATGTAAACGTAAACGACCTTATCTATATCTTGTGATAGATACTTTTGTTCTCGGGATATACCTTTGGCTGATAAGCTGTAATACTACATCTGACTGGTATTTTTCATTGGGCTTGCCATTAGTGCTGCTTGTAGGGTGCTGTGTTTGCGCCTCGGTATACACCTTTCGCAGGAGCAGATTAGCAATATATGTAAAATGGGCAGTACAGTTTTTGATAACAGGCTTGCTTAGCATGGGTATAGAGATTATTATTAATAAATTTTTACAAAAAAGTCCGATAGTTAATTGGTCTGTTTATCCCATGATAACATTTATTATATTCTCGATAATAATGCTTATATTAAACAGAAAGAAAAATTTGCAGGAGGAAATACGAAAAAGGCTGTATATTTAAATAATTCAATACGATTGAGAGGTGCCGATTGCCTAAAACAGCGATAGGGATGATAACAAGAACGCTTGATGAGAACAATTCTTTGATATCATTCATACAAAACGCAAGAAAATATAACCATGAAATCGACAAGGTCATAGTTGTGGTATGCTCTTCATACGATGAAAAACATTTCGCCTTATTAAAAAGCCTGACCGATATAATAATGATCGACGCAAACGATTTAACCAACTACTACAGCCGCTTAGACAAGCTCGGTATGAGCCAAAACAGCATTATTGAATTATTGGGACAGAAGCCGTTGGGTGAAAGAAAGCTTATCCCGTACGGCTATGCACGCAATCTGATTGTTATGGAGGCAATGCTTTCGGGAGAGGACGAGCTTGTATTTATCGACAGTGACGTGCGCCCTGAGGTGTTGATAAATAACGGTGAGGATTATACTTTCAAAGAAGTGGATTATATCGGTTCTCATTTAAAATATTTGCGAAGCGGTTCTGTGATAACGACAAGTGAGTACAGCGGGTATAATATATTGCCTCCTGCGCGTTTTGACGGTATGGAGGAGCTATTAATTGGTCTGGGCAAGGAGAATATGCGCGAATACTGGCTATCAAGTGAAAAGCATAAAAGCCTTAACTTACAGAATGATACCAAGCCCATAAGCGATGTAATAAAGGTTCTCGGAGGAAACTGCGCTTTTAAAACAGAGGTCTTTTATTCCATTACACCGTTTTTTTCTTCATATTATCAGCTGGACGGTGAATACCTGCTTAGCAGAGGCGAGGATACCACCCTGAGTGAGGCTATCAAAAGGCTTGGTATTAAATGCACCGATATAAATGTGAACATATTTCACGATACATACGGTAATTTCCCTGAGGAGCCTGATTTAAAGAACGATCCGTTAATACAGGAGCGTTTCTTTTACGCTTGTACCGGGTGGATAGGAAGAAATCCTTTTTATGATTTTCTAAAAAGGATCATCAGCAATAAAAGGATAAGGAAAGTAAATTTAAATATAGGCGTAAAAGCCCTATGCCGATATACTGGAAATGATAAATTTTTACTTCTCAATGACGCTTTTTACAACAGCGCATTATCAAGAGATACATATATAGCCAGATATATGGCGCTTAAAAACGCATGGAAAGAATTTGTGAAAGGATGTGAGTGTATATGAACGTACTGTTGATAAACCATTTCCCGCTTGAAGGCTCTGGCAGCGGAACGTACACTAAGAACATTGCCATTAACCTCGCAAAAAAAGGACACAAAGTATGTGTGGTAATGCCGGAAAACGAAACTGACTATATACGATATGACAACATAGATATCTATCCTGTTTATTTCACATACAAAGAGAAAATACAGGGCGCATTAAGCTTTAATTTCCCTTGCTTTACATCACACCCGCGAAGTAATTTTACGTTTGGTGAAATGAGTGAAACAGAGTTTAACGAGTATATGGAGAGCTTTAGGAATGTATTGAATAAAGCAATTAATGAGTTTAAGCCGGATATTATCCATGCTCAGCATATATGGCTTTTATCGTATTTGGTTAAAGAAACAAATATTCCATACGTTATCACTTCACACGGCACAGATTTGATGGGGTGCGACGCATTCCCTCAATATGCAAAGTATGCGGAGGCTGCCGCCGATAATGCACTGGCTATAATAACCATATCGAAGGATTCGGATGCTCTTGTAGGTGAAAGGTTTCCCGAGTGCCGCGAAAAATCCGTTATTGTAAAAAACGGATATGATCCGTCGGTGTTTTATCCTGAAAGTGTCGATAAAAATGCGCTGCTCAGTGAGTTTGGTATTTTGCCTCAGCAATATCTTGTGTTTTTTGCGGGAAAGCTTGCGCATTTTAAAGGTGTAGACGTATTGTTGGAGGCTGCTAAGCAATACGAAGGAGAATATAAAAATAAAATTGTTACGGTGATTGCCGGAGACGGAGAGCTATCGGCTTCGTTAAAAGCACGCAGGGAAGAATATAAGCTTAAAAATGTGCATTTTTTAGGTAATCTGACGCAGGTCGTTTTAAGAAAATTTTACAGCGCCGCAGACGTAAGTGTGGTTCCGTCAAGAAGGGAACCCTTCGGGCTTGTTGCTATCGAAGCACTTGCATGCGGTTCTCCCGTAGTAGCCACAGCACAAGGGGGACTTGTAGATTTTATAAATGATGATGTCGGCGGTTTGGTGGCGGTAGATGACGCTGTCGAGCTGGCAGAGCGTATAATCGAGGTAATAACGACGAAAAATGACAGTAAAACGAGGGAATACGTATCAAAATATGCATTTGATAATTATTCTCAGGATAAGCTAATCACAGACGTTATAGCAATATACGAAGACGCATTGAAACAAATTTGTACTATATAACGGAGTATATTAATGAAAAAAACAGTACTTATACCGACATATTGGGGAAGAAAAAAAGAGGACGGCTGGAAGGAAGGAGACGCAGTTTATGACCACGCGACTCCTATAGACGAGTGCGGCACTCTCGAAAGAACTTTAGACAGCATGCGCCTATTAAAGGACGATGATTATTCACTCGTAATACTTATATGTCCTACGTCGCCTGAGCTTGAGACGGTGGCGCTTGTCAATGTTAAAAGAAGCATATCCGCAATCGGTTTGGATGTGCCGACGTATATTTTTGCACCCTCAGATCTGTTGCGTATATCGGAGATTTTGGAAAAGGCGAATATGAGCGCATCGGAGAAAAAGTTGCTGAATATGAGCGGTTACGCAAATGTTCGCAATATGTGTTTATTGGCTGCGGAACTTCTGCACTCGGATGTAGCTGTTTTGATAGACGATGATGAAATATTTGAGGACGAAAACTTTATAGCAAAATCAGTTGAGTTTATAGGCAAACGAGTTTACGGAGATATCGTACACGGAATAGCGGGCTTTTATTTAAACAAGGACGGAAGATATTACGATGACGTAAAGTTCGAGTCATGGATGACATATTGGGATCGCTTCGGCTGCAAATCGAAGGCTTTCGATGAAATAATAGGTTCTTCGCCTCGAATTAAAAGGACTCCGTTTGCATTCGGCGGCGCTATGATTCTTCATAAGGATCTTTTCAGGTGCGTGCCGTTTGATCCGAATATCACAAGAGGAGAGGATATAGATTATCTTATAAACAGTAAAATGTACGGCTTTAGTTTTTTCCTTGACAATACTTTATCCATAAAACATTTGCCTGAGGCAAAAAAACATCCCGAATGGAAAAGACTTAGGGAGGATATTTACCGTTTTGTTTATGAGAAAGCCAAGCTGACTTCTCAGTATAAGACGAGTAATATGCTCTTGGTATCGGCAGAGGATTTTGATCCGTATCCCGGAGAATTTCTTCACGATGATTTGGAGGATAAAATATTCAGATCGAACCTGATGCTGGCACTGCGATATTTGTCTGAGGGGGATATGCTTTCAGCTGAAGAGGCTATGAATAATATCATGATCAGCAAACGTGACGCTATTCCCATGTATGACGCATTTTCGCGATATCGAACGACGCAAAAGCAATGGGATAAGCTTATAAGTATGGTTGCCGATATGCGCCTTGAGCTGCGCTATTGCTTTGAAAAATGCAACATAGCTGAGCAGGCAAACTATGAAAACATGAACCACCAGACTGAATATACAAAAATTGAGATCAGACAGATTACAAACCAGCTGTTTAAAGAAGCTCACTTGGATGAAGAGCAGACAGATTTTGTAATAGGCAACCTGACCATCAAGAAGCATGAGCAGGGCGAAATAATATTCGCTCCCGGTGATGATAACGATGGAATGTTTATTGTTATAAGAGGTGAGATAGTCCTTTCATATATTGACGACGACAAAGTCGCCACTGAAGTCGCCAGAATAAAAAAAGGTGAAATGGTGGGGGAAACATCATTAATATTTGACAGAATGATGCTTTCCTGCAGCGCTGCGGAATATACTGAGTTGATTGGTATTAAAAAGGATGTGTGCAAAAAAATAATCGACGATGATCCTGCTATAGGCGTTAAATTGATGAGAATGATGCTCAAAAATGCAGCCGTTAAAATGAGAAACAATAATGCAATGCTCAAGGATGTATTGGACCAAAACGCAATAAAGGACAACTTTATTGAATGATATTTGATTTGATTTAAATATTAACAGGAAAATAAATCTAAAACAGTCATGATGAATATTGACTTATTATTTTCGAATTAAGTATAATATAAATATCGGAGGCATAGCTCAGCTGGTTAGAGCGTTCGCTTCACACGCGAGAGGTCATGGGTTCGAGTCCCCTTGTCTCCACCATTTTTTGAAATGCAAAGCCTTCCACCTCCTGCTTATAAGCAAAGCTTAACGCATGAGTTGTAAAGGCTTTTTTATGTCGTCAAAATATGTATTTAAAGAATTTTATTATAAGGTTCTTCGCTTCGCGCTAAAAGCGCTTCGCTCATGTATTTTGGCGCCATATAAACTCTTCGTAATATCATTCTTTTAAACGAGCTTAAAGAATGATATTTCTCATCCTTTGCATTTTTTATTTTTCAGAGTTTCGTTGTCTTAACCATGATAAAAACAATAATCGCTTCGTGTGATTATTTAACGTCCGAGCGTGGAGAGTATGTTCAAAATGACAAACAATCGGTGTTTTGGGACAGCGCCGTAGGCGGTAGCTAAAAGAGCCTCATAGGTTGGTGCATTACAATCTGTTTACCTCCGGCAATTTAAACGCTCATTTTGCTTAATATCAACGAACATGAGAAGAAGCATTTATGTATCGGTGGATGACATTGCTTAAAAAAAAGTATGTGTAACGCAACAGCTTAAAGCGACTGATGCTATACTGTGGATACATAAAATGAATAATATCAGGGACTAAACAAGGACAATACTAATCACAGAGGTAGTTTACATATATAAAGTTTTACATATGAGAGAGGAAGCTATGCAGAAATCGTCTCTTTTTATTTACACTTTTGAAAGAAATATACAAAATCACAACGATTCCGAACAAACCTGCAAAGATATTAAAAATGCAGAGAAATTGTAGTATAATATATTTTATGTAGTTATATTCTGCCGAAAGAAAGGGCTATGATGTTATCCATAATAACCTCCATATGATAATTCCCGTCGGTTTTAAGATTGATAACGAGTGTATTGTGCAATTTCATAAGCAGGTTCTGGCACAATCGTTGCAGAATAAGCGAGGTTCAGCGCTAAAACTGAATTTAAAACTGCTTCATTACGCAGGATAAATTCTTCGAACCAGAATTTGATAGTTATATCCTTTAGCATAAAAATGAGCTGAAAGAAGTGAAATAAGCTTATTTAGCTATTTCACTAATTCGCCGGCAATATTAAATTGCAAATAATCAGAGGTAACAATATGCCAAATCAATTCTTAACGAACTATACAGAAATAACTTTTCTGGAAAAAATCAAAGACAATTTGCGTCATTGTAAATCCTTTGATTTTTCGGTCAGCTTTATCAAGAAGGCTGGACTTATTTTGCTCTTTAAAGATATTGAGGCGGCGGTTGAACGTGGCTGCAAGGGCCGTATTATTACTTCTACATATCAAAACTTCACCGACATCGAGTCGCTGAAAAGTTTCTATTCTCTCATGGACAGATGCCAGAATTTTGAGTGTAATCTCGACTACGAGTGTTTTCACGATACAGGCTACGCTACACTCGGCTATCACTCGAAGGGATATTTGTTCCAGTTTGATGATTGCTGTGAGCTGATTGTTGGCTCCTCCAATATTACACGATACGCTCTTCTCAAGAACATCGAATGGGATGTGGTGATCCGTGAAGATTTCACCTCCGACGTTTACG
>CAZTZO010000036.1:0-11034 GCA_964618075.1 uncultured Lachnospiraceae bacterium | reverse complement strand
TACCTGTGGAGTCTTTTTTTTCGGCAGTGCGCAGCTCAAGCTTTTCGGCAATTTTTCTTACCTCGCTTTTTTGCATATCGCCTATGGGAAAGAGCGCGTCTTTAATCTGATAGGCCTTGAGAGCGCATAAAAAATAGCTCTGGTCTTTATTTTTATCGCTGCCCTTTAAAAGCAGCGTTCTGTCCTTTTCGATTTTGTTTCTGACATAATGACCCGTAGCTATTTTCTCAGCAGAAAACACCTCGCGCGCATACTTTAAAAAGCAGTCAAACTTTATATAACTGTTGCACAATATATCGGGGTTCGGGGTGCGTCCGCGTGAATATTCAGATAAAAAATATGAGAATACTTTATCCTTGTATTCCTCGGCAAAGTCCACGCTGTAAAAGGGTATGTCAAGCTTCAGGCAAACGCTTTTAGCGTCGAGATAGTCCTCGTGAGAGGTACATACGTCGTTGTCGGTTTCATGCCAGTTATTCATGAATACGCCCGTCACATCGTATCCCTGTTCCTTTAATAAATACGCCGCAACGGAGGAATCGACTCCGCCCGAAATGCCCAACACCACTTTTTGTGAATTATTCATAAGTTTCTTTTCAAGAGCCTATTGTATTTTTATCAGATTGTAAGGTATAGCCAGTCTGTCCATTGCCTCATATTCGTTATTTCGGCAGGTAAAAAGTATTATCTGTCGTTCTTGAGATATCTTTTGAAGCATTAAGAGTATATTATCAAGCCTGTTAGTATCATATTGAAGGAAGCAGTCGTCTAGTATGATCGGGAGCGTTTTGTTTTGCACAACCATATCTGCCAGAGCTATTCTAAGAGCAAAATACATCTGATCTATAGTGCCGCTTGAAAGCTCGTCGACTTTAACAAGTCTGCCTGTTTCGTTGTCAAAGGTCCTTATATTCATATTCTCATCTGTCTTGACCTCGTCATATTTGCCGTTTGTTACCGTAGACATAATAGAAGAAACGTATTTATTAAAGCGCATGGCAAAGCTTGAGTGAATGTCCTTTGATACGCTGTTTATAGTCGATATGGCAATCTCGTAGGCTACATGATATTTTCTGCATTCCTCCGATTGAGCCTCCGTACGCTGTATATCCTCCTCTATATCGCTTAAAGGTCTTTTTTCGCTTTCGCTTTGAGCGACCTCTGCCTTTATTGAAGCTATCCTTGTGGCGATATCGGTCATTTGTACATTTATGGTCTGCGCCATGTTTTCGCTGTCGGTTACGATATCCTCTTTTTTTATGCCTGCATTAAGCGCGTCGGTCGCTTTTTGTTTAAGCTCGTTTTCGCTTTGTGTGCCCAAAAGCTCCTTTATGGCGTTTTGCGTTGCTTCCAGCTTTGCAAAGGCGACATTCTTATCTCGGTTTATTTCTATCTCGCCCTTTAATTCCTCGGCGTTCATTACGTTTGCCGATGTAAGCAGAGAATTCATTTGCGAATTTATCGTTTCTTTTCTTTCGTTTAGCTTTGCTATGTCTGAGGTAAGCTCAGAACATATTGCGCCTATCTTATCCAAAGCGTTGGAAAACTGCTTTAGATGCGCAGTGTAGCCCTCCGCCGTGTCAAGCACCTCTTTAAGCTGAGCAAGAGTTTCACTGCCGTATTTATCCTTAAGCTGAGCTATTTCTGTACGGCACATCAATTCCATACTCACAGTGCGGCTCATCATCGTGTCGTACTTGTCGTATGTCGGCTCAAGCTCTTTTGTGTTCCTATTTCCCCTTATCCAAAGAAAACCGAATAAGAGTGCTATCAAAAGAAACGCTCCGCCTGTGTAGTAAAAAATATCGCTTATCAAATATCCTCCCACTGCCGATAAAAGAGTGAGAACGGATGAGATTATCATTACAATCGAAAACAGCTTGGTCTTCTTTTTGCTGTCTTCATATTCGGTGTTGAACTCATTATAGCTTTCGCTTTCTCTCTGCTTTTTGAGCTTGACTAACTTACTCAAAGCGTTGTCGAGTATCACCTTATCCTTTAGCATATCGTCGGTATTGTCTTCTTTTAGGGTTGCGCCCGCCTTGTCTGCCTGCTCCTTAATAACGGCAAGCTCTTTTTGTTTTTCTTCGAGCTTTTTATTTGCTTCGGCAATGGAAATATCGGTTTGTTGAGAAAGAGCCTCCAGACGATTGTATTTTTCGTAGTCCTCCTCGCTAACCTTTATCTGACGTTCAAGCTCTTTTTTAAGCCTTGAAAGCTCCTGCTTTAAAGGAATAAGCTTTATGTATTTTTCGAGATCTCTAATATGTAAAAGGCGCGCTCTTTCCTTTTTAGCACGGATAAGCTCTTTTTCAAGCTCGGTGATCTCTATGTATTTCTGCCTGTTTGCTTCCAAAAGGCTCTTTACTTCGGCATATTCATTATTTAACTGCTCAAGTCTTATAACGCTCATTCCGTAGGGGGATTTTGACTGCTTCGGCGTGCCTATTTTGTTGAGCTTTTCCTTTAATGCGTTTACGCTTCCCATATAAGAAAAGTCAGAGGACATCGTATTTGTGGTGTTTACGAGCATCTCGCCGACCTCTTTTGACAGAGCTTCGTTTGTTACGCTGCCCATCTGGGATATGCTTACCGTGTTTTCAAACATTACCGAGTTCACGCCCAAAAGGTTGTTGGCACAGGGGAGCTTTATGATGCTGTCGTAATCCAACAGTCCCGTCACATCCTCGCCCGTTACGCTCTCGTAGAGCTTGACATGCTCGTTGTTCTTGTCGAAGCCTCTTTCAATTATGTATTGCTTGCCGTCTGATTCGTATTGGATGCTTCCCGAATAAACCGAAGCGTTCCACGGATAGTATTTATCGTAATCGGGGGTATACAGCTTATTTTTCGCATACGGCTTAAAGAAGCCGAAGAAAACTCCCTCAAGGAACTTGTGCAGAGTGGTTTTGCCCGCCTCGTTTCCGCCGTATATGATATTGATCCCGTCGGTAAAGTCAAACTGTGCGTCTTGGAACTTTCCGAATGCCTTTAATATTGTCTTTTGTATTTTCATAGGTGCTGCTCCCAAATCTATGGCATTAGCCTGTGTTATTGTTTATTTTTTAGCAGGGCTTCTATTCCGCTGTAAAGTGCAATATCCGCGGTTTCGTTCGTTTTTGCCTGCTTTACAAGTGATGCTATATATTTTCCTATAATATTGTTTTCATTCTCGTCATATAGCTTTTCTATGTTGAAGTCCGCCGATGTCAAATCTTTAAATGTCAGGCTGTAAAAGCCCGGGGCAAGATCGCTTATGACCTGCTCTAAGCTTATATCGCTGTTTTTACTACCCTCGAAAATTACTCGAACGACCGCGTTTTTGTCCTGAGGAAGCACCCTTTTGAGCATTCCCTCTATCTCGTTGTAGTTGTCCATACGAGTTAGGTCAAAGTGTACGCTCTCAAAATGCTTTGTTGCGCAGGAAACGAATTTGGCAAAGGTTATTTTTGTCTGAGGGTCTATTTCGCCGAGTATGAAGCCGTGCTGACCTGTTTCCGAAAAATCAAGCGGTTCGCAGCTTCCGGGGTAGTATACCCTTTCTTTTACTCTCATGGGCTTATGTATATGACCAAGCGCAACATAATCAAAGCCCGCGTCGTTCAGCCTGTCTGCGTTTGCGGGCATATATGTGCCTGAGCCTGTGCAATCACAGTGCAGACAAAGAATATTTATTTTATCTTTATTCGTTTTGGGCATATCGAAGGGTATCATGTCGTAGCGGTTTCTTTGCCAGCTGTAGCCGTAAATATCAGCGTTTAACTCCGGAATATCTATACATGTAAGCTCGTTCGGAAATATAGTTACGTTCTTTGGAAAGTCGTATGTCATGTAATAGCTGTTGTAAGTGATCGGATCATGGTTGCCGCAGGCAATAAATACTCTTATATTCGGTATCGAAGCAAAGGCGTCGGATATACGGCGCATATCCAGCGCACCGGCATATCTTTCGTCTATGAGATCTCCTGAGATAAGAAGAGCGTCGACTTTTTCATCGTCTGCTGTTTTGACGACCTTCAGAAAAGTATCAAGCATGGCTTTTCTGTGCTCGGACAAAACATCGGCGGGAAGGCTGCTCGAGGTAAAAGCCGTGCATAGATGAAAATCGGCGCAATGAATAAATTTCATTATAATTCTCCCTTTTTTAAGTGGAATACAGGTTTTTACGCACCTATACATGTTAGATTATATCACAAAGTTGTAACAAAAACGATAAGGATTGTTACTTTTTTGACAAAAAGGGATATCTTTCCTTCGAAAATGATATTATACTGTTATATATAAAAATGAAACGAAAGAATCACTCTTCTTAATATTAAGGAAATACAATGCCTGATAACAAAAAAACCATAGAAGAAAAGAATATATTATTTTATGAAAACGACCGCTTTGCCGTAAACACCACCGGCATAAAAATCATAAGTGCGGCAAAGGGCAGTGCAGAGTGTATTTTGTTTGTGACAGAAAAGCATTTAAATGCGCTGGGCGTTGTAATGGGAGGGGCGATATTTACTCTTGCAGACTTCACCTTTACGCTAGCGGCAAATGTACAAAGCGAAGAGCGCGTAAGCACATT
Source organism: uncultured Lachnospiraceae bacterium (assembly GCA_964618075.1). Taxonomy (GTDB): domain Bacteria; phylum Bacillota; class Clostridia; order Eubacteriales; family Anaerofustaceae; genus CAYTMY01. The sequence goes on along the minus strand of CAZTZO010000036.1, from coordinate 6,458 downwards.
AAATGCGGATATAAGCTTTTTAAGAGCTGCAGCTTGTAAAAAACTGGTCTCGAGGGCTTCTTTAATAAAGGACGGAAAAAACGTCTGCGTATATAACATAGATATCACAAATGAAGATGATAAGCTTGTTGCCTGTGTAAGAGTTACGGGCTTTAAGGCGAAATAATACAGTATAAATATATTTAAAAAAGGAAATTATCGGGTATGCTGACAAAGGAAAAAAACAGAGAAAGAATGGCCACTGCTCTGAGGTATGCGCAGTTCATAATGATGTTCGGACTGTTTATGTTTATAATGCTTCTCAGTGAAATGGGTATAAATATGCGTGCAGGCGTCTTTTATCGCGACTCCGTATGCGTATATGTCTACGCCTTGTCCCTGTTAGCCTGCGGGGCAGGGTATCTTATATTTCCCATAACTAAAAAGCTGACTGCGGGCTTTAAGGAAAACAGGATCCATATAGTTATACTTACAGCCTATATTTTGATATTTATGATTTTGTTGAAAACGCAAAGCGCCGCCATATTTTTAATCAGTTTGTCATTGTCCATGATGTGCATAGGTTATATCGGTGCACTGACCTTTTATTATATGTGTCTGGCACTTGCGGGAAGCAAGTATCTTTTCCGTATCATGGGAATAAGTCTTTTTATCGCCGTGATGGGCTTGTACGTTATACGCTACCTTTGCACGCAGGCTTCCACTGTGTTATTTATACTTTTCCCCGCCTGTATCCTATACGCTTGTTTTGTGTATTCGTTTCCCTTAAATTACAGCGTACCGCGTAAAATGCGTTATTCGGCGGTGCTGCTTGATAAAAAGTGTACTTATCTGATAATCATAGTGGCAAGCATATCTCTTCTTTTAAGCATCGGGCAAAATGCAATGATAACCGATATAACGAAGTTTGCCATAACGCCAAACGATTGGCCGAAGCTATTGTATGCGCTGTTTATGCTTATAGGCGGAATGATAGGCGACAAAAACAAGCCTGCTCTTGCCGTGAGCTGCATGGTATCTATGACGCTTTGCGCTCTTGGATTTTTGTATTCCGGCATAAACACAATCACCATGTACCTCGGATTATCTATTCAGTACGCTGCGGCAGGTCTGTGCATGGTCTATATTGGCGCTTCTCCTATACAGACAGCTCAATATACGGATTATTCCTCTCTATGGGCAAGCGTGGGAGCGTATGGGAAAAATATCTGCATAGCTCTGTTTGCTGTACCGCTTATGTTTCTAAATGATGTTATTCCGAGCGTATGGATAATGGTAATGGATCTCATTTTGGTTGTGATTTGCTCGGTAGGTATGTATTTAAGCTCAAAAATAAAGCATGACGTGATTGACAGAACGGACGACGCTTATAACGAGTTTAAGCAGATATGCATCTCTGATTTTGCCAATAAATACAGCCTTGACTTAAACGAAAAAAGAGTTGCGGGCGAATTGATATGCGGTGAGAAAAGTATAAAAAGAATAGCTTTCGAAATGTATTTATCGGAAAGAAAAGTATACGCTCTTCTGGCGTCGGTTTACGAAAAAACGAATACGGATAATTTAAAAAAGCTGTTGTATTTGTATTATATAAGCTGAGCTTTTTAAAACAATAAAATTCCCACAGCATAAATAAACCGCGGGAATTTTATTTTAACTTTTAGTGTCGGCGAATAATTATATCGTTAGGCGTCTTTGGAAGAAGATGTGACGTTTATTACCGTCGGGATCCCCTTTTCGTTCAGACTCATGACTTTGCATTTGTTGTTGGATATGAAAATTTCGGAGAAACAATTACTGCAGAAGTACTTCCTTCTTCCGATTTTACCCACGAATTTATATCCGCAATTCGGACATTTTGTCATAAATATCACTCCTATTCGAAACCATTATACACTTTTTTTACGGTTTGTAAAGTCTTTTTTTTACCGCCATTCAAGATATTTTGCTCTTAAGAGCATTATGGGTCGGTTTGAGTGCTTGACATTGTCGTCTTTCGGTTGTAAAATCGTTAATACCGAAGGGAGTTTTGATTTTATGAAAACCTTAAGACGCAAGAAAGAGAACACTCTTATTTCACCGTCCATAGACCAGCTGCTTGAGAAGGTCGATAACAAATATATACTTTCGATACTCGTGGCAAAGCGTTCGAGAGAGCTTTTCGACGGAGAAGCGCCTCTTGTCGATGAGTTTCACATCAACAAGGTCACAACAGCCATAGACGAGGTATATCAAGACAAGGTCTGGATATCGGACTTTTCGTCAAAGCAATAGGTACATTTATTTAAAAAAACGCCATGTACGCAAAAGTATACATTGATACAGTATCGGTAGCCGCGGACAAAATATACGAATATTCACTCAACGAGGAGCTTTCAAAAATAGTAAAGCCCATGATGAGAGTAGCCGTTTATTTCGGAAATTCCAAAGCCTTAAAAAGAGCGTTTGTGGTTTCCCTTTCCGAATATACCGATTACGACCCTGCAAAGATAAAACCTATCGTACGCCTATTGGATACTTCTCCCGCCGTCACCTCATATTTGGCAGACACGGCGGTTTTTTTGCGTGACAATTATTTTTGCACGTACGCAGAGGCTCTCAAGGTCATATTACCTTCATCGGACAAAATCAAAAGAACAGTCACATATTCTCCCGCAGATATATCCCGGGATGATATTATAGCCAATACCAAGGAAAATATAACAAAAAAGAGTATTGCTGATATAAAGGACGTAATAAGCGTATATGACGCCCTTGTAAAAAAACCGGCAAGCGGCGAGGGCTACATAAAAAATCAAACTCATTTATCGGGTGAAAAGATCATTTCGGCATTGGCGCTGCTTATAAAAAACGGCGCTGTGATCTCGTGTGAGGATTTCACCCTTGACAATATGCAGCGCACCGAAACATATGTAAGACTTCCCATGGAGGATAATCCCATAGAGGATTATTTGATGATAATAGGAAACCGCGCGAAAAAGAAGCGCGAGGTTATCGAGTATATGTTTAATATGGAATGTGAAATTTCCATGAAGCGCTTAAAAGATGAAACCAAGGCTTCCTATCAAGTGATAAACTCACTTGTCGAGCAGGGGCTTTTATTAACATACGAAAAGAAAATATCATCACATCAAGTAGAGAATAACGAAATAAAAAAGCCTCTTAAACCATTAACGAGCGAACAGCAGGAGGCTTTAAACGAATATAAAAAGATGAAGAAGGGCGAAAAAATACTTCTTTACGGAGTGACCGGCAGCGGCAAGACGAGAGTGTTTTTTGAAATGTTTGAAATGTGCCTTGACAGAAACGAACAATGTCTGCTGCTTGTTCCCGAAATTTCGCTTACTCCTCAGATGATGCGTCTTGTAAAGGAGCGCTTTGGCAGCGCTGTCGCTGTAGTACATTCGAAGCTGACTGTATCAGAGAGAAATGCAGCCTTTGTAAAGATACGAAGCGGCGAAGCAAAGATAGTATTGGGAGCGAGGAGCGCTCTGTTTATGCCCTTTTCCAATTTGGGTATTATCGTGGTGGACGAGGAACACGAAACGAGCTACAAGTCCTCTTCTTCACCCCGATACGATACAATCGAGGTGGCAAACTTTATAAGCGAAAGAACAAACGCCACGCTTGTTTTATCAAGTGCAACTCCGTCGGCGGATACTTATTTAAAGGCTTCGCTCGGTATATATAAGATGCTTACATTAAAGCACAGGGTAAACAATATACCTCTTCCGAGCGTTTCCATAACGGATATGCGTAAAGAGCTTAAGGAGGGTAACCGTTCTCCGATAAGCGCCGCTTTGGCAGAAAGGATAAGACAAAATTTACTTTCCGCCAAGCAGACGCTTCTGTTTTTAAACAGGAGAGGCTACAATACATACGTTTTTTGCAGGAACTGCGGACATATTGAGATGTGCCCGAACTGCGAGGTATCTCTTACGAGCCATATGTCGTCCTCTTCATTGGTCTGTCACTACTGCGGATATCAAAAAGAGATACCGCATATCTGTCCCGAGTGCAAAAGCGACAAGATAAAATTTATGGGCTCAGGCACGGAAAAAATACAGCGTATCGTTGAGAAGATGTTTCCCGAGGCTATTACAGCGCGTCTGGATTCGGACGTAGCCGCAAATAAAAATATGTACCAAAAGGTCTTAGACGACTTTTATTCGGGAAAGACAGATATACTCATTGGTACGCAGATGATAGTAAAGGGTCTGGACTTTGACAATGTAAGTTTAGTCGGGGTGCTTCTGGCGGACGCTTCGCTGAATTTCCCCGATATTAACGCTTCACTTCGTACCTTCCAGCTTGTTTCTCAGGCTTCCGGTCGAGCAGGCAGACGTACTGAAGGCGCTCATGTGATACTTCAGACATACAAGCCCGACAACCCAACCTTAATATACTGCGCCAACCATGATTACGAGGGCTTTTTTGCTTACGATATCGAGTTTCGCCAAAAGATGGACTATCCGCCCTTTACAAAGCTCATAGGTATATTTTGCGCTTTCGAAGATGAAAAGCAGGCAAAAAAAGATACGCAGACCATTTATGAGCGTGTGCAGGAATTGATAAATAAAAAGGATTATGGTAATATTAAGCTCTACGAGGTCGCTCCCGCATTTATACAGAAGCTCAAAAACAAATACATTTTTCATGTAATAATACGCTTTGAGGAAAAAAGCGGCTTTCAAGCAGATTTGCGCGAGGACTACGTTAAGATACAAAAGAACTTAAAATCATACGTTTACACGGAAGTAAATCCGATAACATTACTTTAAATAACATTAAGAAGGAAAACGATATGGCAATTCGACAACTAAGGTATAAGGGCGACGAAATACTTACAAAGACATCACGCGAGGTCAATGATATCAACGACAGGATAAAGCAGCTATTGGACGATATGGCTCAGACAATGTACGAGAAGAACGGAGTCGGACTTGCCGGCGTACAGGTGGGAGTATTAAGAAGGCTTGTCGTTATAGATATAGGAGAAGAAGATATAGAAAACAAGGACTGCCAAAAGGAAACGTGCGAAGGCTGCCTTGATAAGGAAACGTGCGAAGAATTTAAGCAGGTTCAAAGAGAAGAGGAGCTTGAAAAAATGACGAGCGAGGAGCGCTTAAAGGCGAGCAAAACGCTCATCAAGCTTATAAATCCCGAAATAATATCATCACAGGGCGAGGAAACGGATGTGGAGGGCTGCCTTTCGGTTCCGGGCAAAAAAGGAGACGTAGTAAGACCCGTCAAGGTAACTGTCAAGGCTCTCGATGAAAACTCTCAAGAGGTGATATACGAGGCGACAGGTATGCTTAAAAAGGCGTTTTGCCACGAGATAGACCACTTAAACGGCATAGTTTTTACGGATATTGCCAAAAATGTAACGGATGTAAATGAAGTAAGCACATCTAAAAGCTCGGAGGAATAAATGAAATATATATATATGGGAACGGGGCAGTTTGCAGTTTCACCGCTTGAGCATCTGCTAAAGTCATCTCATAAGGCACTTTGCGTGGTCACCCAAACCGATAAGCCTTCCTCAAGACGCGGCAAAAAAGTCGTGTTTTCTCCTGTAAAGCAGTGTGCGCTGGATAATGGATTAAACATTTATCAGCCTGAAAGGGTATCCTCAGAGGAAAGCTGTGAATATTTAAAAAGTCTCGGAGCAGATATTATAATTGTCTGTTCATACGGTCAGCTGCTTAAGGATAATATTTTAAAGCTTTGCCCGCACGGTGCAATCAACATACACGCTTCTATCCTTCCTTCCTACAGAGGCGCATCTCCCATAACACGCTGTATAATGAACGACGAGCAGTATACGGGAATCAGTATAATGTTTATGGATACGGGGCTAGACACGGGAGATGTTATGCTTAGAGAGAAATGCCCCATTACGGAGGACGACACCTTCTCCAGCTTGTCGCAGAAGCTAAGCAAAATGGGCGCAGAGTGCATCATCAAGGCTATGGACTCCATAAAGCGCGGCTATATACCCAGAGAAGCGCAAAACGAAGAGAATTCCTCTTATGCCCACAAGATAACAAGGGCGGATAAAAAGGTCGATTTTACTTGTGAGGGCAGAAGCGTGTTTAATAAGATACGTTCGCTTGACAGATACCCTGCGGCTTTTGCCACACTGAATAATAAAGAAATAAAGCTCTTTGATGCGCAGTATATAGCGGCAAGCATTTCACAGCGCCCGGGAAGTATAGTTTCAGCCGGGAAAAAGGGAATCATTATAGCCTGCGGCAACGACAACGTGATGATAAAGACAGTAAAGCCCGAGGGTAAAAACGAGATCGACGCTTATTCCTTTTATAACGGTATTCAGGATAAAGAGAATATAGAGTTTAAATAATTTTTAACAAGTCTAAATAATAAAAGAGCTTCTGTCTTTTTTGATATGTACCCCGAAATCTGGACACCCAGTATAGGGGGTACTTTCATGAAGT
>CAZTZO010000035.1:0-11108 GCA_964618075.1 uncultured Lachnospiraceae bacterium | reverse complement strand
TTACCTCACCAACTAACTAATGGGACGCAGGTCCGTCAATCACCGATAAATCTTTTACCACTCTACCATGCGGTAGTGTGGTCTTATGCGGTATTACTCCCAATTTCTCGGGGCTATTCCCCAGTGAAAGGTTGGTTACCTACGCGTTACTCACCCGTTCGCCACTGTCTATTTCCGGTCAGCAAGCTGACTGGAAACTTCTCGTTCGACTTGCATGTGTTAAGCACGCCGCCAGCGTTCGTCCTGAGCCAGGATCAAACTCTTAAAAAATTATTTTTTAAAACATTCGTTTTTAAAACTTTTCGTTGTTCAATCCGGCTTCAAATTACTATACTTGACGTTATAGTTTTAATTCGTCCTTAAATTCTCTCTATTCATTTCTCAAGTAGCTCGCTGTCCGCAGTCATTCTCGCGGTCAGCTTTTATATAATACCACCGAGCCTAATCCTTGTCAACTAAAATGTTTCGTTTTTTTAAGTTTTTTTTGTCGAATAAAGACCTAATTTTCAGCAATGACCTAAAATAGCGCTTTTTTGGCATTATTCCTATATATTTTACTTAGTAGCAAGCATTTTATTCAATATATGGGACGTTTCTTTAACGTCTGTAAACACTGTATTTTTTTTAGCTGATATTTCATTCATTATTTCGTCTGCTTTACCCTTTACGTAATCCCTGTTTTCATTGCGTATTATTATGACAGGTACGTCATTTACCGTTAGTATTGCCCTCAGATTATCCAAATTTCCTTCTCCAACGGAAACATCTGTGAGGATTATGGCATCTGCTTCATTAATATACTTCATATTATCATTATAAGCTCTTTTACTTATAGAAGAATAAGGAGCGTCTATTACAGTCGGAATACCTAAGCTGAGAGCCACCTCGCAATCAGAATCTCCAACACATAATACTCCGCAGCTGACGGTGTAACCTAAACTTCTAAGCTCCTGTAAAAGATACTGCCCGCTACCGCCTCCGCATACCACATGAACCTTAAGGCCGTTTGTTTCGATTGTATCATTGGTATTTTTTCTAATGGGTGTTATTTCAGGAGACGATATCAGACGATTATATCGTACAACGAGATCTATTTTGTATATTGGCTTTAGTATTTCTTCCTTTATTATATCTTCAGCGCTTCCCGAGGCTATACGGTTAGCTTCGTTCATAACTACAATACGCTTGGCGTAGCGCGCGGCGTTGTTTATGTCGTGCAGGACTGCCAGCACTGTTATGCCCTCTTCTTCGTTTAGATTCTTAAGTATCTCCATAATATCGAGATTGTGATGGATATCCAAATGATTCGTAGGTTCATCTAAAATTATCAGTTCAGGTTTCTGTGCAAGAGCCTCTGCTATTACCACACGCTGGCACTCCCCTCCGGAAAGCTCTGTTATTCTCCTGTTAGCCAAATGCAAAACGCCCGTCATGCGCATAGCCTCATTAACGATATCCAAGTCCTCCACTGTCTCGTTTTTCATACGCTTTAAATATGGATTTCGTCCAAAGGAAACTATATCTCGTACAGTAAAAGCGAAGGACGTGGAAAAACGCTGCGGCACGACAGCCACAATGCGAGCACGTTCCTTGCTTGTATATTTTATATTGTTCTTTCCTTTTATATATATATTACCTTCTTTTAAAGGTATAGTCCCCATTACGGCATTTATTAAGGTTGATTTACCACTGCCGTTCGGCCCTATCAGGGCAACAAATTCACCTTTTTTTATCTCATCGCTGAAACCATTGACTGCAATATGCTTATCATAGGAGATACTGACATTTTCAAAGCGTATCATGCTCTGTTCCATAATCACATCACCTCCGTCTTTTTCTTGCGAAGCAGATATATAAAGAAGGGAGCGCCGATGATTGCAGTTACTATGCCTACGGGTATTTCGGAATCTATTATGCTTCTTGATACGGTATCGCATATAACAAGCAAAACTGCTCCGAGTAAAAACGACAGCGGAAGAAGCCACTTATGCTTCGGGCCCGAAAACAAACGCACAATATGGGGAGCGACAAGACCGACAAAGCCGATTATACCGCTGACCGATACGCAAGCCGCCATTAAAAACGCCGTGATAAGAAACATATATCTTTTTATCTTTTCACTTTCGACGCCCAGACGTATAGCGTTGTCGTCGCCGAGCATAATGATATCAAGGTCTCGTGAAAATATACTTATTAATATATAACCGATAATTGCGTAAGGAAGGATCGTCAACACCTGACTCCAGCCCTTTGCCGAAAAGCTTCCCATAGTCCAAAAATATATTTTTCTCATTTCATGCGCACTCATAAGCATTACAAGAGAAATAATAGCTGTTAAAAATTGGCTTATTGCGATACCCGAAAGTAAAAGAGAGGTGATGTTCGTATTCCTTCCCGTCTTGGCAAGATTATAAACAAGCAAAACGGTAAGTACGGCAGAGGCAAACGCCATTATTGACACGGCGTTTGTTCCCAGCAGTGTTGAGGGTATCTTGAGTATCATTCCCATAGTTGCTCCGAAAGCGGCTCCCGAGGAGATGCCCAAAACGTATGGATCTGCCATAGCGTTTTTGAAAACAGCCTGATAGACAGCGCCGCATATGGCGAGACTTCCTCCTACAAGAAAGGCAAGCAGCACTCTCGGAAAACGTATCTGCCATATTATAGTTGCCTTGCTGCCAAGTGATTCGACGTCTTTAGCATAAAGACCGAAGATTTTATTAAGCAATATCTTACAGCATTCGACAAAGCCTATATTTGCCGAGCCGAAAAACGTACAGCCTATTATAACAAACACAGCAAGTATTATTCCAGCCAGTATATATATATATTGTTTTTTCATGGTACGACCGTCTTTTTTTAAAAATGTTGTGGATTATTCCATTTTATAGAGATAAAGTAATCTGATTTTTTACTTCACAGATTACTTTATCATGCGATTTATACATTATTATTGTTTTTACCGTAAATTAAAATGATATTTCGGGATGTATCATTTTCGCAAGCTCAGTTAGTCCTTCAATAAATCTCGGGCCGCTTCTCGTTATTTTGTCCGTTAAAGGATCAGAATAATCTATATAGTATACTTCATCGTTTTTAAACGCGCTTATCTCATCAAAGCCCACAGGCATCAAGAAGTCTTCCTTGGACGAAGCTACAATATAAACGTCCGGATCTTTCTCGATTATAGTTTCGGTAGAAAGCTGCGGAGATGTGTAGTCGTAATCATATGCGATATTGTCTGCTTTAATAAGTTCAAGCGCATTTCCGATAAGATCCTTCTTGCTCGACGAGTATTGCATTCCCCAGTCAAGAAATACCTTTCGTGATTTCGCATTTTTCAGCTTTGAGCTTAACTCGTCCATCTGCTTTTTCATATCCTTCGTTAGATCTTTAGCTTCGTTCTTTTTACCGACTATTTTGCCGACAAGCTCGATTTCTTCATAAAGCTCGTCAAGCGTAGACGCGTCCACAGCGACAACAGGTATATTAAGGTTTGAAAGCGATTCAACAGAGAATGAGCTTGAAACAAACACTATATCCGCCCCGAGCTCGGTTATGCGCTCAATATTTACACTGTAGGTATCGCCTACTGCCTCTATCTGAGTTGCTTCTTCGGGGTATGTGCACCATGAGGAAACGCCGACCACCTTATCGCCTGCGCCTATTGCGAAAAGTATTTCGGTGCAGTTGGGAGCGAGTGATACTATTTTTTGCGGTTCCTTTTCAATCTTGACCTCGTTGCCGTTGGCGTCTTTCACGCTCATGGGGAAGGTGTCGGGGGATGAACCCGTAGTGCCAGAGCAGGCGCACAGCGAAAACACAAGCACCAGTGACAACATAAATGTGATGATTTTTTTCATATAAATACTCCTTATTTTGTTTGCGGCTCCTTGAAAAGTAAAATAAAAAGAGCCGGCCTCAAAGGGAAAGCTCTGAAAAATACAAATTGGAACAAATCAGATTTGACTGCTACCCCTGAAGCATAAAACAGAAAAACGTTTTCTGACTTACAGACTGCATTATTGCCGATTCCTTCCCGTAGATAAAATCACAGTGGTTTCGGCGCATATGTCTGTTTACAGCAGCAAGGGCGCTGTTACGGATTTTCACCGTATTCCGTTATATCCGTTGCAAGGTTATAATATTATATTCGCTGTCTCATTTCAATAGATAACTGTCATATTTGTTGATTTTAATGATAGTAGCTACTTTATATTATATATACATTTATTTATTCATTATTGTCTGCATTTATATTGCTGTCCTTTTTTTAATGTATAAAAGCCTCTGTGCCTTTAAGCCTTCCTTAAAAAAGCCTTTTGACTGTCATAAGCAGTTCATTCTCGAAGGCGTCGCTGTAATAGAATTTCGCCTCGTAACGACCGATATCTATATTATATGAATAGCTGTAATTACCGCCGGTCTGCTTCATTTGAAGTATAACATTTTCCAATACGGCGTTTTTATAGTATTCCTCACGCTCGTTTTCTACGACGTGGATATCGCGTATATATCTCGCAATATCATCGAAATTGCCTTCCTTCGGAATATTGTGAGTATTCAGAAATTCATTTGCATACGTTTTGTAAGTTCCTTCATCCGTATTTATAAGACAAATATATTCAAATACATCCGATATGGCAATATCAAGCATACTTTGCATACGCTGTTTTTCTAAAACGTCCATATATACCCGTTCTTTTTTTCGCGCTGCGCTGATATCATATATCACACAAAGCAGAATCGGATGACTGTAATTAGCGTCTTTTACGATAGAAGCATTGCAATGCAGCCATATAATATTGCCGTCTTTGCGATGACAACGATATTCGTATTCAAAGCTTTGGGAGGAAATACAAGCCTTACTTGAAAGCCTCATCAATTCGTCGCGATCCTTTTCATATATCAAATCGAATGTGTTGATATTTTCCGCTTTCATCTCGCTGCGAGTATAGCCAAGCATGGTAAAGTAGTTGTCGTTTGCAAACACAAGACGGCTTACATTGTTTTCCACCTCAAAGGCACATACACTGCAGTTAACGTTATCCATAATGGTCTGCATACGCTCGTTACTTTCTTTAAGCCTGTCGGAAGCTCTTTTTTCTTGTGTTATATCGGATAATACCGAGATGACCACAGAGCGATCCTGTTCACTCTCTAACTTGATCACCGAAGCGTTTATGCGAACGAAAATAACGCTGCCGTCCTTTTTCATGCAGCGGCATTCAAAACTATCAGGTATCCCGCTTTTTACAATATCGTTTACTTTTTTTCTGACAAATTCAATATCATCTGGATGCGTGTTATGCTCCATGAGATTCATATCGGGCGATATATCGCTTTTATCATATCCGAATATGGAGTAATATCTTTCATTGGCAAATATATGTTTTATATCCGAGTTGTGCGTCATAGACATAACAATGATTCCGCCGTAGATGTTGTCCATACACGCACTAAGCAAAGCAGAGGTTTCTTTTAGGCGACTCATTATATTCTCCTGTTGCGTTACGTCGGTAAACATAGCGTAAAACATCGGAATATTGTCGTCACGAATGAATACTGAAGAACAGATTCGAAACCACACGATATCACCGTTTTTCTTATATAAACGGTAAGTAAAATCTATATTCTTTCTTTTTTCTATTCCCTCAGCTAAAACAACATGAAGCTTTTTTCTGTCCTCCGATAAAATAGGACCAGCGCAATCATTATCACATACTATTTGGTATTCTTCCCGTGTATAGCCGAGCATTTGAGCCAGCCCATCATTAAAATAAATACACTGAGTAAAGCCGTCAATCCATTTATAAAGTCCCAAGCCTCCGGGTACGGAATCCATTAGGGCGTTATATTCCTCTTGTCTGTAATACTGGTTGGTAATGTCCCTGATACAGTACTGCAAGATATCGTTTCCGTCTATATCCTTTATTACTTCCACAAGAGAAATAATCCAAAGTGCCTTTCCGTCTGCGCGCGTCACCCTGTTTGTCTGCTCTATTCTTTTACCGGTGCGTATAGCCTCTTTTATTGCGTAAAGAGCCTGTTCGGTTTCTTTATTCGCTTGTTTATTAAACATTTCATCAAAATGTATTTTATATTGGTCTTCGCTTTCAAACCCAAGCATTTCAACGGCGGTGTTATTTACGTTGATTACCTTGATATTACCGTTTTTTTCATCAGGCATCGTATAATGCACTATACCGTAAGGGAACGTCTGATACGTATTATTCAGAAATTCACGCTGCTTTTTTGATACAGCTTCAAGCTCTTTTTTCTCAGTTGTATTTTCAATAATACAGAAAAAGACGCTTCGTCCCTGAGTATGAGCAATCATTCTTATCCTGTTACGTGTGTATAATATTTTGTTATGGTCGTTCGGGTCATATGATATCAGTTCACAGTCCTGCTCTTCTGCGCTTACGACAGCTTTGTTGAGAACAGCCTTTAGCTTCTCTCTGCTCTCGGGGATAAATCTACGCAAAAAATCGACGCGAAAATCTCTGAACTGCTCGTAGGATATACCTATCTCCTTATAGTATCTGTCGTTAACTCGAAGAGCCTCTAAAATGCCCGCTGAATATTCCAATATCACCGCTGCACCGACATAAGCGTTGAATAATAACGCCGTTTGTGCCTGCGGGTCCAATAGCTGAGTCATGTTCACAAGGTCATCATTATGCGCTTTGTTAAGCATATCGCCGAGAGTGAAGCTTTCAATAAATTTTTCGAATTCTTCCACAGACATAGGCTTGGAAAATAAATAGCCCTGCATAAAACGGCATCCGATGCTTTTTAAGTATTCTGCCTGTCTTGTTGTTTCAACTCCTTCGGCAATCATCGGCAGCTTGAGCCACTCCGCCATACGCACGACCGAGTTGAGTATTAAAGCTCCTCGCTCGCTGTTGTTCCTGTTTTCAAGGAATTTTAAGTCAAGCTTTATGATATCCACAGGCATGTCCTTGAGAGTATTTAATGAAGAATAGCCCGACCCGAAGTCGTCCATTTCAAGCAAAAAACCTGCTTCTCTCAGCTTATGAGCGACATCAATAAGCGTATTGGGACTTTCCATATAAGCCGTTTCGGTTATCTCAAGCTTAAGAAGTCCTTTAGGAAGGTTATATTTTTTCATCAGCTCTGTCAGAATATCGCACAGGCGCGGTTCGTAAAGGTCTATCCTTGAAAGATTCACACTTAGCGGCACATATCTTTTGCCTTCATCTATCCATTTACGAAGCAATATACACGTTTGCTCCCATATATATTTATCTAATTTGGTTATAAAACCGTTTTCCTCGAATATGGGTATAAATGTAGAAGGAAAAATAAGCCCTCTTTCGGGGTGTATCCAACGCACGAGGGATTCGGCGCCGACGACATCTCCCGTAGAATAGTCAATCTGCGGCTGTAAATACACAGTAAACTGACCTGAGGCAAGCGCGGGGCCATCTCATCAATTATCCTCTGCTCAAAAAGCATTTTCCTGCGCAAAGCGTCGTCATAAAACGCAAGCTGGCGCTCATGCTGACCTTTAACCGTTTGCATCGCCAGCAAAGCACGGTCACACATAATCGCCACATCAACACTTGGATCCTCTATCTCATATATTCCAATACACGGAGAAAAATCGAAATGCACGGGATATTCACGGAACCACTCTTTCATCTTGTGTATTTTACCTTCGATATCCATATCGCTCTTAGGCTTGATGTAGACAAAATGGTCGTTTTCCAGGCGCGCGCAGCAAAGCTCGTCTGTGCTGATTTTGCTCTCGTATTCTCCTATAGCCTTTAATAGCTCGTCGCCCGCCTTCATTCCGTAAAGCTCGTTAAATACTTTAAAACGATTTAAGTCCCAGCGGACGAGTATAAATTTTTTATCCGGCTCGCTTACAAGCGTTTCATGCGCCTTGCGGTAAAAGCCGCTTTGATTCAATAAACCAGTCAGCTCGTCTTTGTCCGCTTTGCTTGCAATCAGCGCATATATCCTGTTTTGCTCACTAAGCAGGTTCGCTCGTTTCAGGGAAAGAAAGTTGTTTATACGCTGACGGATAATGCTTGCGTCAATGGAAAACGGCTTTGTTAAAATATCAACCGCACCCAGTTCAAGCGCCCGCGTCATTGCCTTGACGTCCTCTGAAGGAATTGCCACGATTACGGGTATTGCCGAAAGGTATTCGTCGCTACGCATCATCTCAAGCACACCAAATGCATCATTAGGCGAATCTGTCACATCAAGTATGACTACGGAAATATCCGCATCAGTATTTTTCAATAATTGCGCAGCTTCTTTCACATACGGAGTCGCAAAAATATTAAAATCATCTTCAAACATTTGAGTAAACAGCTCGTTGGTAGCTTTGGCATCTGTGAGCAGCAGCATTTGCTTTAACTTTTCTTGCTTCAACTCTTTTTCCCTCCGCTGATATACTTACGAACAATTCTAGCAATCTTATAGCTTTTTATTACATATCATTAGCTTACAACACCCATTATAAAATCAAATACAACAATCGTTCGGTCTTTAGAATGCACCCAAATGCATTATTGTTTTGCTTAAGTAAGAACAGGCGCAAACACAATTTTATAATTTCAAGATGATAATAACATATATTTTCGCATTTTTTATTTTTTCATCAAATTATAAGAATATTAATATGCTGCGCAATATTAAAGTATAAGAGAAATAAGCTTACTATTAAAGCTTCTGATAAAACAACGGGTGATCGCTCAATAAAGAAATACAGTTAAAAAATCGCTTGAAATCACATAATTTTAGTGAGCAAAGGCGCTATCTGCTTCGTAAACAAAAAAACAAATATAATCAAAAGAACACCAATTAATAAAGCGCAGTATAAATTATTCATCTGCGGTATTATAAAGAAGAGTATCGTTTTTTGGGTACTTCTTTAAATTGTACAAAATATAAGCTTACTGCTTTACTTTAAAAAGCTCTTCTGCAAGTGCGGCATACAGCTTTTCGGGCTGTATCGGCTTTGCCAAATGATCGTTCATTCCCGCGTCAAGAGATTTTTGTATATCCTGTGCGTATGCGTTTGCTGACATTGCGATGATAGGTATTGTTTTTGCATCATTCCTGTCAAGAGCACGAATGGCATACGCCGCTTCAAGTCCGTCCATGACAGGCATACGTATATCCATCAATATCGCGTCTATATCACCGCTTTTACTGCCGGTAAAAATGTCCATGCACTCATTACCGTCCTTCGCCCATATGACAGTGCAGCCCTCTTTATTGAGCAGTCTTTCGGCTATTTCAGCATTCAGAGGGTGATCCTCAGCAAGCAAGATAGTTCTATTCTTCAAGATTTCCAGTTTATCGGCGTTGCTGTGATTGTTTTGCTTTAAATACTCTTCCGCTTTTTTCTTGCTGACTGTTTCAAAGCTGATATCCACTGTAAATTTTGTTCCTTCTCCGATATGACTTTCCACGCTAATATCCGCGCCCATCAAATCCGCTATCTGCTTTACTATGGAAAGCCCGAGTCCTGTACCCTCATACTGAGAGGTCACAGTATTTCGCTCCTGCGCAAAGGGCTTATACAATTTGTTTTGAATAAAGTCTTCGCTCATTCCAACGCCGCTATCCGATACGCTGATGCGATCCTTTACAAAGCCTTCCCCTCTGTAAATAACCTCAATGCAAAGCTCAACAGAGCCTCCCGACGGAGTGAATTTCACAGCGTTTGAAATGAGATTGGCAAACAACTGCTTCACCTTCATCGGATCAGTGCGTATATATCCATTCAAATCTGCGTTTTTATTTACTACGCTGAAGGAGACGTTCTTTTCCTGTGCAGAGATTCGCACCATTTGAACGGTAGAGCTTATCAAATCCTCCGTCGACACTATCTCCTTTACCAATTCCATACTGCCCGATTCGATTTTTTGATAATCCAACGAGTCGTTTATCAAGCCAAGCAGATATTGTCCGGATTCGTCTATTTTCTGTATGGTATCCTTAAGGCTTTCTACGTCATATTCATCCTTAGATAGATTCGTCAATCCCAAAATACCGTTCATGGGAGTGCGCATATCGTGGCTCATTCGCGAGAAGAAGTCAGATCGTTCCTTTGATATCGCTTCTGTACGCAGTTTGTCTTTTTTCATGATACGCGCGTATAAAAAGAGCGTTATCATGACAGCTATAACAGCGATGAGCCCTATTGTAATTATTAAAAAAAGCACGGGATGATTCTGCAGGTAATACAATATATCCGTCTTTGGCGTGGTTTCAAGCGCATATTTAAGCATAGATTTATTTACTATATTGTTATCCGTAAGACGTATACCCTTATTTATAATTCCCGCAAGGATATGAGCGTCATCGCCGCTAAATACCAGCCCGATCCCGAAATCCTTATCCGTTGTGGGCAATGACGAAATATTATTCATATTATTTGTTATTATAATATTCTCTGCGATACTCGTATTTATAAACGCAAGATCGCATTTGTTTTTATTTACATCTTTAAGACATTCCTGCGGATTGTCGTACTCCGTCAAGGTACAATTTGGATAGCGCTCCATAAGATACTTGCGTATATCACTTCTGTTTTTTACGTATGCTATCGAATATGATTCGTTACTGTCATAATCGTTTCCGGTTTTATGATATAAAGAAAAGCTGAACTCACCGATTGGTTCGGTCGTGTTTGCGTCGGTATTCTCATTACTTGAGTCAGTATCTATAACTATATAAGTAACGCTGTTTTCTTCGTCGCCAAATGAATATTGCGAATACGGCTTAAACTCAAATTTAAGATTTGTCGTTTTCTCCAGCTCCAAGCACACATCGACTAAAATTCCGGTCATAGCCTGAGTCTTATCATCAAGCCATGCGACAGGTCTCGTTGCGCTGTCAAAATATACCGTATAAGTTTTATCTTTATTAATGCAGTCAATCTCTTCTTTATTAAAAGGAGAATTTGCCATTGTGGAAAAATACTGTTTAACCGTCTTTTCATCAAAATCCGGTTCATACAGCTTGATTTTTATAAGAGCCTCGCTTATTTGCTCTGTTATAGCATTGCCTTTGCTCCAGTCAATCTTGTGGGATAACCCGACGCTGACGCCAAGCGATTT
>CAZTZO010000034.1:0-12691 GCA_964618075.1 uncultured Lachnospiraceae bacterium | reverse complement strand
CCACATACGAAAGCCCTCAGTGGATATGTTCCCTCGGAGAGAATTTCAGACTAAAAATTATAGGCTGTTAATCTTTGACAGCTATCCCCTCCTCTCGAAACACCTCTAAGGGTTTGTTTGCTCTCATTCTGACTTCTTCTAAATAAGATAAACTCGAAGTATAATCATGTATTACTTTCGAGCAGTATTCAGGCAGCATTCTTACTGCTCCGGTAATGTCTTCGTTCATTAAAATATGTACTCCTTTTGCTGTTAATAAGATATACTCAGATGAAGGCAAAAAAATGTAAAAATTTATTCGCTACAAAGAAAAATATCATTTATATGTTACTATAGTAGTAATAAATATACTGTGGGAAATGAATTAATGGAAAAATATCATATCGAAGATAATAAGCTTATCGAGAAATTAGTTAAAGACGTTGATATGAGCAAATATACAACCTTTAGAACCGGAGGAAGAGCGGACTACATGGCGTTTCCTTCAAACACTGAGGAGCTGTCATACATTGTAAAAGCATTGAACGAAGAAAAAATACCGTATTTTATAATGGGAAGGGGATCAAATTTACTCGTAAAGGACAGCGGCATTTCGGGCGTGGTGATAAATACGTCTAAGTTCAAGGGCGTAAAGATACTTCCCGAAGGCTTACTGGCGTATTGCGGCGCACTGCTTACGGAAGCGTCCTATGCAGCGTATGACACATCACAATCGGGTATGGAGTTTTTATCAGGTATACCGGGAAGCGTCGGAGGCGGGGTTTATATGAACGCCGGGGCGTACTCATCCGAAATAAATGACATCATCGTCAGCGTTGAGGCTATGGATAGGGAAGGAAATATAAGAAGCATTGATAAAAATGCGCTTAAGCTAGCATACAGAAGAAGCGTCTTTTGTGAAATGCAAGACTTAATAGTGTCGGCAAAATTTAAGCTTTGTAAAGATAGACAGGAGAATATAAAAGAAGAAATAAAACGTCTAAATGCGGCAAGAAGAGAAAAACAGCCTCTCAATTATCCAAGCGCAGGCAGCACCTTTAAACGTCCAGAGGGATATTATGCCGCAAAGCTCATTGAGGACAGCGGGCTTAAAGGCTATAGAATAGGCGGTGCAATGGTCAGCGAAAAGCATGCGGGTTTCATTATAAATTATGATAACGCTACTTCAAATGATATAATAAACTTGATAGAACACGTTAGGGAAACAGTATTTAACCTTTTTCAGGTTATGCTTGAGCCTGAAGTGAAAATAGTGGGAAGGGATTAGCATGAACTATAAGGATTATCTCGGTGCAAGAAAATCATGCGAGAAAAAAATTACAATTTTTTCTATAAGCGTATATATAGTGAGCCTTTTTGCGCTGGTGCAGGCGGCATTGCTCATAAGCAAAGTGAATTTCTCGATTGTGCCGATTAATTTAATAATTCTCGATAAGCTTTATTCGATGGGTTATAACGTAAGCCTTACGGGAAATATTATTTTTACAATATGTTTGTACGGAGCCTTTGCCTTGATAGTACTCGGCTTTGTGGCTTCGTGCGTTTTAGTTATTAACCGTAAAAAAACTAATATTACATTTCATTATATAGCTATTACCATAATCTATTTATTTGACGCTTTTCTATGTTTAGGCACTGCGGCATTTATACAGCTTGGCGTGCATTTCGTGTTAATAGTGCTCATACTTATGAGTTACCGTTCAACGAAACTTTTAGAGGTTATAAACAGTAATACCTGGGGATAAATTAAACGTTGTATCATCAAAAGAGGGTCGGATAAACCGACCCTCTTTTTTATTGCAATCCTCAATATGCGAACAGAATTATCAGCAACAGGAAGAAGAAGAGCAATGTGCCGGGGTCGTCTCCCCATATTCCGATGCTGTCAAAGAGTACGACAAGCAAAAGGAAGAACATAAGAAGGCTGTCACAGCTGCAATCTCCGAAAAAATCACACATATATTATCCTCCGTGTTTTCTTTAAAAAAGAGATTTTAAATTCCCTTCGTCATATAATACGCACGAAAAGGAAAAAGTGTGAAAAGTGGAAACAAATAAAATAGGATTCATATTATATAGTGTTAAGTGAGGTGATGGGAAATAGAGAACAGGGAATTGGACGATATTCAGACGGTACTTAAACAACTTAAGCTGACGGACGAGCAAACCGATAACCTAAAAGATGAAATAGAAAAAAGAGGTTTGCAGGGTGAAGTGGCGGATTTCCAAAAAAAGTATTCAAAGGATTTAAGTGAGTATTTAAAAGCGGCAAATATTCGAGAAGGAATGAGCAAGGAAGAGAAGACAAAGGCAGTAATGGATATCCAAAGCAAGCTTACAAGCGAACAGCAAAAACAATTCAAAAGTGTTATGAACGCTTTGAAAAACTATTTAAAAAGGAAGTGATAAACAAAATGAGTATGATTTCTCAGTTGTTGGGACGTGACCCCGAACAGACAAAGGCAAAACGCGAGAAGAAAAAGGAAAAGCTCTCTGCACGTAAAAACGCAAAAAAAATAAAAAAACAGCAACAAAGAGCCCGTCGTAAAGGCAAATCCGAGCAAGCGCCAAACGAAGAAAAAAAATAGAGATATTATTAAAAGGTCTTTTCACGAAGTAAATAGGATATATTCGCGAAAGACCTTTTATATTGTTTTTAATTCTTTGAAGTGGTAAAATGCATACATGGATACTAACAAAGAAAAAAAAGACATGATACTGGTAACCGGAGGCGCGGGTTTTATAGGAAGCAATACATGCGTAGAGCTTATAAATGCAGGCTACGACGTGGCAGTCGCTGACGATCTGTCCAACAGTAAAATTGAAGCGATCAGACGGGCGGAGCTTATAACCGCAAGTAATATAAAGTTTTATAAAACCGACTTGAGAGATAAAGAAGAGACTGAAAGTATATTTAAAGAGAATGATATTAAAGGAGTCATTCATTTTGCAGGCTATAAGGCGGTAGGAGAATCCGTTAAAGATCCTTTGAAATATTTTAACAACAATATCGAATCGACCATAGCGCTTTGTGAGCTAATGCAGAAGTATAATGTTAAGAATTTCGTATTCAGCTCATCTGCAACTGTATACGGCGAAGACAATCCCATACCTTATAAGGAAAATATGCCCTACGGCACGCCTACCAGCGCATACGCTCGTACCAAAATAATTATAGAACAGATACTAAAGGACCTATATAAAATGATAGGTATGAACGTATCCATATTGCGATATTTCAATCCTATCGGTGCGCACAGCAGCGGGCTTTTGGGAGAAGACCCGTTGGGAATACCGAATAATCTGTTCCCGTATGTGCTGAAAACGGCAATAGGTGAGTATTCTCATGTAAATATTTACGGTAACGACTACGATACGCCCGACGGAACAGGAGTACGCGACTATGTACATGTCAGCGACCTTGCACAAGGACACGTTCTTGCTTTAAAACAGCTTGAAGAGCAGGGTGGCTTGTTTACGTACAATCTTGCAACAGGAAAGGGCTACAGCGTGCTGGATGTGATCAATGCGATGTCTGAGGTTATCGGCAGACCTATTGATTATGAGTTTTGTCCCAGAAGAGATGGAGATATTGCTATGTTTTATGCAGACAATTCGAAGGCTGAGGCTGAATTGGGCTTTGTAGCACAGCGAGGTCTTAAGCAAATGTGTGAGGACGGGTGGAACTACATCAAGCGCAACCCAAAGGGTCTTTAAGCTGAGCCTTCACCTAAAAATAAGCAAACAAAAACGATAAACCTAAAACTTCCTTAGCGCATATTATAAATGCGTAAAGGAGGTTTTTTAATGAGAAAAAACACGGTTAACAAGGTCGATACAAACATATCAACCCTTTGTGAATGCGCTAAAAATAATGAAAGGGTTTCAGCTATAATATTTGCAAAGGATGAATGCAAGCCTTATTTAAGAAGCAGACTCGGCGAATGCGGTTGCAGTATAAAATATGAGCTTGATTTAATAAATGCATTTGCTGTTGAGATACTTCCGAGCAGAGTAAACGAGCTTGCCGAAGAAGAAAAAATACTTTATATAGCAGGCGATATAGATGTTTCAACATGTATTGATATTGCACGTCAGAGTATTGGAGAGAGCGAGCTTGCTATTTCAGGAGATAATATGTGCGCTGCGGTCATAGACACCGGAATATATCCTCATGCGGATCTCACTGCGCGAAAAAACAGAATCATTGAGAGCGTCGATTTCGTAAACGGACGTAACAAACCGTATGACGATAACGGACACGGAACTCATTGCGCCGGTATCATAGCTTCGGACGGTTATTCATCACAGGGAAGATATAAGGGTATAGCGCCGAACGCTAATTTAATTTCCTTAAAAGTAATGAATCAATACGGCGAGGGAAGCGCTTCGGATATACTTGCGGCTCTTGATTGGGTAAATAGATATAAAAGTAAATACAATATACGAGTTGTATCGCTTTCGCTTGGAGCGCAGTCGAACGGACAGAAGGTATATGATCCTCTCGTAAGCGCCGTAAATAAATTGTGGGATAAGGGAGTTGTCGTCGTAGCCGCAGCCGGCAACGAAGGTCCTGCAATGCATACTATAAATTCTCCCGGAGTTAGCAACAAAATAATAACGGTCGGTTGCTCAGACGATAAAAATACGGTTTCCATAAACGACGATACAATAGCTGAGTTTTCCTCAAGAGGACCTTCGCCATATGCTCGTATAAAGCCCGATCTTGTGGCACCTGGCGTGGATATAACGTCTTTATCCAATACGGGAGGCTATGTTGCTATGAGTGGAACGTCAATGTCTACGCCAATAATAAGCGGCTGTTGTCTTCTGTTATTGGAAAAATATCCCGAGATGTCGAATAATGAAGTGAAAAAAAGGATAATGAAAAGCACAAATTCGCTTGGAGCGCCTGCCTATATGCAGGGACGGGGAATGATCGACGTAAAAAAAATGATGCAATAAAAAGAATTATTTCAGTCTTATAGGTAAATATAAAGGAATAATTGTCTGATTATAAGAGAGCCTTTTTTATTTTTTTGTTGGTAGTGTTTTCCAATGTGATAAAATGGACAACGAAAGGTCAAACTCTGTTTATATGAAAGACAAAATAATAATAAAAGGCGCAAAAGAAAACAATCTTAAAAATATAGATGTCGAGATACCGCGTAACGAGCTTGTAGTGTTTACGGGATTAAGCGGAAGCGGAAAATCCAGCTTGGCGTTTGATACTATATACGCAGAGGGGCAAAGAAGATATGTAGAGAGCCTGTCCGCGTACGCAAGACAATTTCTGGGACAAACAAACAAGCCCGACGTAGAAAGCATTTTAGGGTTGTCCCCGGCTATCTCAATCGATCAGAAAACAACAAATAAAAATCCGCGCTCGACAGTAGGTACGGTCACTGAAATATTTGATTATATGCGCTTATTGTATGCTCGCATCGGTATACCGCATTGTCCTAAATGCGGTAAGGTAATTAAAGCGCAGAGTATTGACAGTATCGTTGATGAAATACTGAGTAATACACAAAATGAAAGGTTTCAGATACTCGCACCCGTCGCTCGCGGGGAGAAGGGTACCTTTAAAAAGTCTTTGGAGAGTTTTTCTCGTGAAGGATATTTAAGAGCGTATATTGACGGGCAACAATATGAGCTCGACCAGCCCCCCGAGCTTGAGAAGAATATAAAGCATAATATAGAAATTGTAGTAGACAGATTGATCGGAAAAAACGAATATCGTTCGCGCGTGTTTGATTCTGTCGAAACGGCATTAAAAATATCAAACGGACTTGTAATATGTAAAACCGACAGACAGGATAGGCTATACAGCGAAAGCTATGCCTGTCTTGATTGTGCAATATCCGTTTCAAAGCCCGAACCGCGCGATTTTTCTTTCAATTCACCCTTTGGAATGTGCCCGGATTGTAACGGTATAGGCTATCATCAGCATATAGATGAGGAGCTACTAATTGAAAACGATGAGCTTTCACTTCGAGAAGGCGCTCTGAGCTTTTTCGGGAACGATGAAGACGGGTATTATTTCAATATAATAAAAAAGGTGGCGCAGAATTATTCCTTTGATATTGACACTCCTATTAAATATGCTCCGAAGGATTTTATAAAAGCGCTTTTTTACGGAGATGATAAAGTAATTCATATTTCCTTTAACAGTTATTTTTCCGGCTATAAAGAACAGAGCATTGTGTTTGAGGGTATAGTAAACAATATGCAGCGCCGTTACAAATCAACGGCTTCCGGTATGATGCGTGAACGCATAGAGAAGTATATGTCAAATGTTCCTTGCTCTACCTGTCATGGCAAAAAGCTCAATCCCAACAGTCTTGCAGTTACTGTAGGCGGAATCAACATTATTGATTTTTCTGAAAAAACCGTCATCGAATGTCTTGAATTTGTCAATAATCTGAAGCTTGATGAAAGAGAAACTGCCGTTGCCAGACTTGTCTTGAAGGAGATAACAAACCGTTTGGGCTTTTTAAAAAACGTAGGACTGGGATACCTTACGCTGAACCGTTCGGCAGCAAGCTTGTCGGGAGGTGAGAGCCAGCGCATCAGACTTGCAACGCAAATAGGCTCACAACTTACGGGGGTTTTGTATGTCTTGGATGAACCGAGCATAGGCTTGCATCAGCGAGATAATGAAATGCTTTTGAAGGCTCTTCGTGATTTAACCGATATAGGCAATACTCTTATTGTTGTCGAGCATGATGAAGAAACCATACGCAGTGCTGATTATATTGTAGATATCGGTCCGTTAGCGGGCGTGAACGGCGGTGAGATAGTGGCGTGTGGCAGTTGCGAAGATATAATGAAAGAAGAACGCTCAATAACCGGCAAGTACCTAAGCGGTGAGCTTGCGATAAAAATCCCTAAAGAAAGAAAAAAAGCCGGCAAAGAACAAATAACCATAAAAAAAGCGAGCGCCAATAACTTAAAGGATATCGACGTTTCCTTCCCTATAGGACTGATTACGTGCGTGACTGGCGTATCAGGCTCGGGCAAAAGTACATTGATAAACGAAATACTTTATAAGGCCGTAAGCAAAATACTGTACAGATCCCATGCAAAACCCGGCAAATATAAACAGATAAAGGGTCTTGAGAATATCGATAAGGTGATAAATATCGATCAATCACCCATAGGAAGAACTCCGCGCTCCAATCCTGCAACGTACACCGGCGTATTCGATTTAATACGGGATCTTTACGCAAACACTCCCGAAGCCAAGATGCGCGGTTACAAGAAGGGGCGTTTCAGCTTCAATATTAAGGGCGGACGCTGCGAAGCTTGCTACGGCGACGGTATCATAAAGATTGAAATGCATTTTCTTCCTGATGTATATGTTCCTTGCGAAATATGCCACGGGAAACGCTATAACAGTGAGACTTTGCAGGTCAAATATAAAGGTAAAAGCATTGCCGATGTTTTGGACATGAGCATTGACGAGGCTCTCGATTTCTTCGAAAATCAACCGAGGATTTATGATAAAATAAAGACTCTTCATGAAGTCGGTCTGGGATATATCAAGCTCGGTCAGCCATCCACAACATTGTCCGGTGGTGAAGCTCAAAGGGTAAAGCTTGCCACGGAGCTTTCAAAAAGAGCCACAGACAAAACTCTTTATTTGCTGGATGAGCCTACTACAGGTCTTCACAGCGCCGATATACAGATGCTTTTGAATGTTCTGTTTAAGCTTCGCGACAATAACGCTACTATCATAATAATAGAGCATAATCTTGATGTAATTAAATCCGCTGATTATATAGTTGACCTTGGCCCCGAGGGAGGAAAAGATGGCGGCAAGCTCATAGCATGCGGTACGCCTGAAGAAGTATCCGGCGTTAAGGAAAGCTACACGGGTATGTTTTTAAAAAAGATGTTGCTTAAAGACGGCACCGATAATTAATTAAATACGCATTCAGTTATTTTGTAGTATAATACTAAGTATCATAAGGGGGTGCAAAATATGGACAGTACCGATAAAAAAATCATTGAAGTTCTTTGCAATGACGGAAGGATCACGATGAAAGAGCTTGCATCAATGCTCAATTTATCAGCCCCTGCGGCAGCCGAACGGGTTAAAAGGCTTGAACAAAGCGGGATAATTACCAAGTACAAGGCAATTATAGACCGAAGTAAATTGGGACAGCATGTTTCGGTCTTTATCAACCTTGATATTCCCGGGAAGGACTATAATAAATTCAAGGATTTTGCCGATGACACGGATGAAATAAGTGAGTTTTATTATGTTACCGGACGACATTCTCTTATAGTCAGAGCCTTCGTAAGAGATACCGAGCATCTTGCCACATTACTTGAAAAAATACAACGCTTCGGCGCCACAGAGACTTATGTTGTAATGTATTCTAATCTCAAGCAGGAACATTTTCTTAAGGAAACGGAATAATCAATAAGAGCAGACAACAAACAACTATGAAAAGTTGTTTGTTGTTTTTATTTATCCTTTTCCAACAGATCGACGAGCTCGTATATGTCGTCATAATCGCTTGAATTTTGTGTTTCACTTTCTGAAGCGTTTTTTGTTTCACTGCCTTCCGGTTTTATCAATGACAGGAGTGATTTTATATTATTGAGATTATCCAATATAGGTATTCCGCTTATTGCGGGTATTTCATTTATTATGGCTTTGATTCTTTCAGAGCGTGGAGTATCCTGCGGTAACGAAGCTATTCTGTTCTTTGCATTTCCGATTTGGTCAAGAGTTTTCCTTGTTTTCTTAATGTTATCTGCTATCCCGCTTACCGTTGCTTTTCTTGAATCGGATAAAAAAGGAGTGATCTCAGACAAAACGTCTGTCATGTTAAGTGAAGGAGCGACATATTGTGCTTCTTCGGCAAACGAAATTGCCCCGATATCATCCAGAACACTTTGAAGCTTATAAAGTGTTTTTATGGCGGAATAATTATTTACGCTGAGAGCTTTCGATACTTTGTCTATGTAGTTTGATGATGTTTGTACATTTTGAATAGGGTTTCCCTGTGAATCCACCTCGTACATTACCGGAAGAGCGCTGTTTGTCCCAGTTGTTACAAATCCGGAGTTCAAAACTATTAATCCCAATGCACCCAAGAGAATGATATTATCATTCGGTATTTTAAGGTTTATATTTTTTATTTTCATTATTACCTCCGTATATTTTTTTAGCGGGCTTTATTTAAAAAAGCCCGCGGATAATCAGATGTCCACAAAGAGTAGGACCAACAGCAGAATAATAATGATCATATTGCCTTCGAAAAGCTCTGAGATGTTGCCCAGAAATCCTCCCTCATCACATTCATCGTCATTTCCTAATAAAAGAAACAATACAACCAAACCGATGATTATCCACGTGAGGTCGATATCCTCAAATAAATTGTTAAGCATTAAAACCTCCTAATTTATGTATCCTTTAAGATACTTTTTTATGGTGCGAGCCTTTTTTTGATAAGGCTCGCACGATATATTAAACTGCCGTAACTATAATTATCAGCAGCAGAAAGAAGAAAAGCAGCGTGCCGGAATCGTCATCTCCGCAAATGCCTATACTGTCGAAAAGTACAACGAGCAGCAAGAAGAACATAAGCAGACTGTCGCAGCTGCAATCATTGAATAGTTCAAACATCAAAAACCTCCGAAACGGTGATGTTATTCAATCGAATAGGTTTCGAGAATATTCACTCCATATTACGCAGCTCTTTTTACTTTGGTGAAACAATATTACAAAAAAACATACCCGCGTTGACAAACAAAAGAGCTGTATAGTATAATGCTTAAAGATTATTCCATTAAGAGGGCTCTCGTTGTTACGCGGAGCTCGATTTTAAATATACGGAGGAAATAATGGCAAAAACGTTTCAGATGGAAGAGATAACTCCTATGGAGGAGGATTTTGCCAAATGGTATACCGATGTAATAACAAAAACCGAAATGGTAGATTATTCGCCTGTAAAAGGTTTTATGGTAATAAGAGCATACGGATATGGCCTTTGGGAAAATATACAGCACATTTTTGATGCGGAATTCAAAAAAACAGGTCACAAGAATACATATTTTCCCCTGCTTATCCCGGAGAGCTTTTTAAATAAAGAAAAAGAACATGTCGAGGGCTTTGCTCCCGAGGTCGCCTGGGTAACAAAGGGAGGCGAAAACGAGCTTGGCGAAAGACTCTGTATTCGT
The DNA here is from genome assembly GCA_964618075.1 of uncultured Lachnospiraceae bacterium. Taxonomy (GTDB): domain Bacteria; phylum Bacillota; class Clostridia; order Eubacteriales; family Anaerofustaceae; genus CAYTMY01. Next base: position 2,494 of record CAZTZO010000034.1, on the reverse strand, counting down.
CCGACTTCAGAAACCATTATATGCAGCATGTATGCCAAATGGCTCCAATCCTATAGGGATTTGCCTTTTCTTTATAACCAGTGGTGCAATGTAGTAAGGTGGGAGAAAACCACTCGTCCTTTCCTTCGCACCTCCGAGTTCTTATGGCAGGAGGGGCATACGCTCCACGAAACGTTCGAACAGGCACAGGAAGAAACACTGCGTATGCTCGGAATATATGAAAAAGTATGTAGGGAATACCTTGCAATTCCTGTAATAGCGGGGCAAAAGAGCGAAAAAGAAAAATTTGCGGGCGCGTATGCAACATATACTATCGAAGCCCTTATGCACGACGGACAGGCTCTTCAAAGCGGTACAAGCCACAACCTGACCGATCACTTTTCCAAGGCGTTTGATATTAAATTTTTAGGAAGAGATAATAAGGAGCAATATGCTTTTTCGACATCTTGGGGGGTATCCACAAGGCTTATTGGCGGTATTATAATGGTTCACGGAGATAACAGAGGACTTAAATTTCCTCCGAAAATCGCGCCTGTACAGGTTGTTATAATCCCAATAGCACAACATAAGGACGGCGTGCTTGACTCATGCTCTGAATTGTACGATTCTCTCAAGGATGATTTCAGAATAGAACTTGACGCTACGCAGGCAAACAGCCCCGGTTGGAAATTCAGCCAGTACGAAATGAAGGGTGTGCCTGTAAGAATCGAGCTCGGACCGAAGGATATCGAAAACGGACAATGCGTAATGGTTCGTCGCGATACTTCTCAGAAGGTATTTGTAAAGATAACCGAAGTTAAAGAAAAACTTGCTTTATTGTTGGATGATATACAACAGAATATGTATGATAACGCTCTTAAACTTCGAGAAGAAAAAACGAGCGAAGCGCATACTATGGATGAATTCAAGAAAAATCTGGAGGATAATCCCGGTTTTATAAAAGCAATGTGGTGCGGATGTGCAGAATGCGAGGATGCTATAAAGGATATGACGGGAGCCTCTTTAAGGTGCATACCGTTTGAACAGGAAAAAATAGACGATAAATGTGTGTTTTGCGGTAAGCCGGCAGATAAAGAAGCGTACTTTGCAAGAGCGTATTAGGACGGAGGAATCAAATTGAACGCATTTGATGTTTTAAATGAAAGAGGATACATAGAACAATATACTCACGAGGAAGAAATAAAGGAGCGTCTTAAAAACGGCAAAATTACGTTTTATATAGGCTTTGATCCGACAGCAGACAGCCTTCATGTGGGTCACTATATTCAGATTATGGTAATGAGCCATATGCAAAAATTCGGGCATGTTCCCATAGCCCTGATAGGCGGGGGGACTACTATGGTCGGAGACCCTTCCGGCAGAACCGATATGAGAAAGATGCTTTCTGCTGAGACGATAGCGCAAAACGCTGATAATTTCAAAAATGTGTTTGAAAGATTTATTGATTTTTCCGACAACAAGGCAATAATGGCAAATAATGCCGATTGGCTTATGGATCTTAATTATATAGAATTTTTAAGAGATGTCGGAGCGCACTTCAGCGTTAATAAAATGCTTGCTGCGGAATGCTATAAGAACAGAATGGAAAAGGGCTTATCATTTTTGGAGTTTAACTATATGATAATGCAGTCCTTTGACTTCTATAAGCTCAACGAGCTTTATGGCTGCGAGATGCAATTCGGCGGCAACGACCAATGGTCAAACATTATCGGCGGAGTTGAGCTGATAAGAAAGAAAACAGGCAAAAGCGCTTACGGTATGACCTTTAAGCTGCTTGAAAACAGCGAAGGCAAGAAGATGGGCAAGACGGAAAAGGGCGCATTGTGGTTAGATCCAAACAAAACATCACCTTACGAATTTTATCAGTATTGGCGTAATATAAATGATGAAGACGTTAAAAAGTGCATGTCACTGCTTACCTTTATGCCTATGGAAGAGATTAATGAATATGCTTCCCTGAAGGACGAAAAGATAAATTCGGCAAAAGAAAAGCTTGCTTATGAGGTTACGAAGCTCGTGCATGGAGAGGAAGACGCGCGCAATGCACAAAGTGCCGCTAAAAGTTTGTTTACAGGCAGCGGTGAGGACGAGAACACACCATTTACACAAATAGATATTTCTGAGGTCGAAGAGGGCATAGACGTATTGAATATATTAATTAAAACCTCTTTGGCGCCTAGCAAATCCGAAGCCCGCAGACTGGTAGAGCAGGGTGGGATTATCATAAACGGAACGAAGATAGAAGATATCGCTACGGTATTTATTCAGTACGACTTCGAACAGGGATATCTGCTCATCAAAAAAGGCAAAAAAACCTTCCACAAACTTGTTATGAAAATTTAACCAAACAATAGGTTACAATTGACATGCCAAACAATATTTAGTAAAATAACTTTTACCGATAATAATACAGATTTATATCTTGTTTTAAGGAGAATGAAATGGCTAAACAGCATTATGAGAGAACGAAACCGCATGTAAACATCGGAACGAT
>CAZTZO010000033.1:9523-12768 GCA_964618075.1 uncultured Lachnospiraceae bacterium | reverse complement strand
GTAAAAAAGCTGCCGATGCCATAGATAAGTTCGTGAAAGAAAAAAAATAATATATCATATATAACAAAAAAAACGGCTTTTAATATGCCGTTTTTTTATATAAGCAATCAGCTATTTGTATTCACAGCGCAAATCCTTTACCGAGCGCTTATATTTTTGTTTTTTTTGCAAAGTGACCGGGTCAGAATGTAAAAGCTGACAATATTTAATCACTATTGATACTTTATTGAAACTGATAAAAAAAATAAAAGCCGTTTCGCGATTGGAAACGGCATAAATGAACTTGTTTATGGTGCTGATGGGGTGATTCGAACACCCGACCTATTGATTACGAATCAATTGCTCTACCAACTGAGCCACATCAGCACATTTTTAAGATAAGCGTCTATTCAGTCGTCGAATTCTTTTGAGAACTTATAATTCACTCTGATCTGTCGTCCGCCCAGCTTTTTCTTATCGTTTCTGGAGCGAATCCACAAAGCACATGCTGTGGTAATAAGTACGACGGATACAGTAATAGCCATATAACAAGCCGAATGTTTTTCACAATTATCCATGTTTAAGCCTCCTAACGATACTTATGTATTATACCTTAAAGAAAAAATAATATCAATATATTCTGCCCTTTATCCTATTATTTTTTCCTGTAGTTTTCTTAAATGAAGCACGGGCGAACTTTCATCCAAGCTGATGTCGGCATATGTGATAAGCTGTCCTTTTTTTACATCCCTTAAAACTGTCGTATTTTTATTTATAAGCCCTATCGGCACAAAATTTTCGCTCTTTGCTATAGAATATTTTTCTATCGTACCGTATACGCAAAAGCCGCCAATTCCGTCTAATTTTTCTCCCTTATGCAGGTCTTTTTTAGCTATTGTTACCGTTTCCGAGACAGGCGCACCGTCAAGCTGAAACAGACTCGCTTCATTGTATATGACCGCTCTGGCAATGGTTATGGGAGTTTCAAGACTTGTTAAATGATATGGTCTGTAGAGTATATAATTCGGGCCCTTTCCGATTTTAAGATATTGAATTTCGTGATGTATCTGAGGTAAATCGGTAGTGACTATGATAAATACCCCCGGAGCAAGCCCGTCAGTATATTCCACGACCTTATAATTATTTAATATTCCGCCTTCATCCTTCAATCTCAATATATCGCATACATTGTCCAAATTGACCTTCGCCCCGTGCGCGCCACGTATATCAGGCAAGAAACCCGTGGAGTTCGACATACACGTTAATTCCACCATAGTCTTGGTTCCATCCTTGAAGCTTGCAAGCATTTTCGGCGCAATACCCCTGTTTAAAGCTTCCTTATAGACGGTATTCGGGTTGCACTCAATATCGACCTTGTTGTTTTTGCCCTTTCCCATCACAAGAATATCAAGTCCTATCGCCTCTGCAAAATCATACAATTCCTTTACTGCGCCCGGCTCATCTCCGGAGGAAGCCGAATATACCACGCCCTCTTTTTTAGCCTTATAATTGAGTATATGCCCTATTGTAACGTCTGTTTCGACATTTAGCATCACAATATGCTTATGGTTTTGTATGGCGCAAGTAGCGATAAGCGCGCCTGCGTCGGTATATCCTGTCGCGTCTACAACAACATCTATACTCGAACATTTTATTGCAGTTTCAAAATCGTCGCATACAGCGAATTTTCCGTTTTCTACAGCCCTTTGAGCTTCATCGTAGGTATTTGCTGTAACAATATCCTCTTTTGAAATATTTGCAAGCATATATGCGTCTATTGCCTTTTGGACGGTGTGGTCGCACAAAATAGCGGGTCTCATCCCCTTCATCAGACTCATCTGACTGACAAGCCCCTTACCCATTTGTCCGATACCTATTACAGCTACATTTATAGTATTTCCGCTTTCGCTTCTCATAATTAGCTTTTTATTTAGATTTATCATTTTTTCAAGTCTCCGCATATTATGATAATTAGGAATAAAAACACACTTTTAGAATAGAGCATAAAATCATTTTATCAAAATAAATTGTAAAAAAAAGCATATTTTTATCTAACTTTTTGTTACATCACATACATATGCTATAATACGAAACGAAAAGAATGTCGGGGGGAAGCATTTTGAAAACATTCGGCGATTTATCTTCAGCCGAAAGGATTGTTCTGTTGAAAACAATGATCCTTTCTCGCGTGAGCGAAGAGAAAATCGAGCAATTAAACAATATAAATGCTCTGCACGGTACTAACCATATGTGTATCGGGCAGGAGGCTTCGCACGTCGGTCTTTGCGCCGCCTTAAATAAAAACGACTGGATAACCGCAACTCACAGAGGACACGGCTTTTTCCTTGCGCGCGGGTGCAGCCCGTATGCGTTTTGGGCTGAGATGTTCGGTTTAAAGGACGGCTGCTGCAAGGGGCTTGGAGGATCGATGCATCTTGCCGATATGGACAAGCATTATATGTGCAGCACCGGAGTAGTCGCCGCGGGAGTTCCCATATCCGCAGGTATTGCACTTTCTATAAAATATAAGCATCAAAGCAATATTGCCGTAAGTGTGTTTGGCGACGGAGCCTCCAATCAGGGCATGACGTTCGAAACGATGAATTTAGCGGTTGTACTTAAGCTTCCTATGCTTTTTTACTGCGAAAACAACGAATACGCCGTATCCTCTTCTTCTCAAAAATTCGTAGGCGCACAAAGCATAGCAAAACGTGCACAAGCGTTCGGCTTAAAGAGTGTAAGTGTCGACGGAAATGATATAGAAAGCGTATTTAATGCCGTAAGCGAGGCTGCCGATTACATAAGAAACAATACCAAACCGTATTTTATCGAGGTCAAAACATATCGTCTGTCGGGTCATTCCCGCTCCGATAAAAAATGTTATCGTGATATTAACGAAGAAATGCTTCAAAGAAGCTCTTGTCCTATAACAAGGTATTCCCAAAAGCTTATCGAACAGGATATAATTACAAAAGAAAAGCTAAATGAAATGTTTGAAAATGAGAGACAAGAAACTCTCAAAAATGCCGAAATATGCATAAACAAGTCAAAGGATAAAAGCAATTTTACATCCGTTCAGACTGCGCTTGGCTACGTACTGCCTTTTTCAGGGGGCATACAATGAAAATGATGGCAGGCGTAAATGCGCTTAACGAGGCCCTAAAAGAAGAGATGGCGCGTGACGAAAACGTCATGATAATCGGCGAGGACGTAGGCGTATACGGAGGCGGCTGCGGCGTTACTAAGGGCTTAATAAATCTGTTCGG
>CAZTZO010000033.1:0-9513 GCA_964618075.1 uncultured Lachnospiraceae bacterium | reverse complement strand
GCGTCGTTGAAACTCCTATAAGCGAGACTGCATTCACGGGTATGGCAGTGGGTGCGGCGATAATGGGTTTAAGACCTGTTGTAGAAATAATGTTTGCAGATTTCACTTCACTTACAATAGACCCGATAGTAAACCATGCAGCAAAGCTTCCTTTTATGTCCGGCGGCAAGATAACGGTACCCATGGTTCTGCGTGCGCCGATATGCTACGGCACGGGAGCTGCTGCTCAGCATTCTCAGTCTGTTGAAAGTTTGTTTTTAAATACTCCCGGCTTGAAGGTCGTTGCGCCTTCATGCTCCGCTGATTTAAAAGGACTGTTGAAAAGCGCTATCAGGGATGATGCACCGGTTATATTTTTGGAGCATAAGCTGCTATACAAGTGTGAAATGCCCATTCCCGAAGGTGAATATACAATTCCGATAGGTAAAGCAGATATTAAATGCGAGGGAAGCGACGTAACCATAATTTCTTATTCAAATATGGTCAACACATGCATACAGGCCTCTGAAAAATTAAAGAATGAAAATATAAGCGCCGAGGTTATTGATTTAAGGACACTTAAGCCTTTGGATACAGAGGCGATACTATCTTCGGCAATGAAAACAAAGCGAGTAATAATCGCACATGCCGCACCGGCATTCGGTGGTTTCGGCGCACAGATCCTTTCTGAAATAATAGAAAACAGCACTATTGCTTCTCAAAATATCAAGATAAAAAGAGTATGCGGCTGTGAAATGCCCATTGCTTACTCAAAACAGCTTGAAAGCAACAGCGTTGCCAATGCGGATGATATTATAAAGGCGGTCAAGGAAATATTATGAGAACATATAATGTAGCTGTCGTAGGTGCGACAGGAGTAGTTGGAAGAAAAATGATGCAGGTGTTAGAGGAACGAAAAATTCCTGTAAACAATTTTTACCCTATGGCTTCGGCGCGTTCCGCAGGCACACAGGTGGAATTTTTAAATAAAAAATATACTGTCGAGGAACTTACTGAGCATTCCTTTGATAAAGACATTGATTTTGCGCTTTTTTCGGCAGGCGGTTCAACAAGCTTAAAGTTTTCACCCATAGCAGCCGATAATGGCGTAGTGGTAATAGACAACTCATCTGCGTTTAGAATGGACGAGAACGTGCCTTTGGTCGTGCCTGAGGTCAACCCTGCCGATGCACTTAAAACAAAGGGAATCATTGCAAACCCGAATTGCTCTACCATACAGGCTGTCGTAGCATTAAAGCCGATTTATGATAAATATGGAATTGAAAGAATAGTATATAGTACCTACCAGGCTGTTTCAGGAAGCGGTATCAAGGGAATAGCAGACTTATCTGACGGCGTGAAGGGGAAAGAGCCTAAATTTTATCCCGTCCCAATTGCCTTTAACTGTATACCGCATATAGACGATTTTACCGACAACGGTTATACAAAGGAAGAATTGAAAATGGTCAATGAAACGCGCAAAATAATGGGCGATTCATCGTTAAGGATTACGGCTACGACGGTAAGAGTCCCTGTATTTTTCTGTCACGGCGAATCAATAAACATTCAGACAAAGAAACCTTTCGAAATAAAAGACATATTCGATATGTACAACAAAGATAAAGATATTGTGCTTCAGGACGATACCGCAAACGGCGTATATCCCACTCAGCTTGCCGCTTCAGACACTGATAATGTTTATGTCGGCAGAATAAGAAGAGATTTTTCGCTTGATAACGGACTGAATATATGGGTAGTGGCAGATAACCTGAGAAAGGGCGCTGCGACAAACGCCGTGCAGATAGCTGAGTTGCTCATAGCTAACGAATATTTCAAGTAGGAAATAAACTTTCAACAAAATTGTAACATTTTTGATTTTTTTGGGCTTGTATGCATTGAGAAACATAGCAGCATATAGTATAATATACTATATGCGAACAAGATGAAGGTGTTTGATTTTGGTATTTAAGAAAAAAGACGTCAACGGCTTTGATAAAGCAAAAGACGCTTACAAAAAAAGTTACACATTTATCGTTGCTCCCAATACCTCAGGCAGAACAAAACGATTTACAATATCGGACTTTTGGGTAAAGAATTTTATATTCCTCATCGGAATATTTCTTGTTGCGGTCGTGCTTTTGGTAGTTTCGTATGCAGGTCTGCTTGCCGCTTACAATAAAAGCAAGCAGGATTTGGTCTCGCTTCAGTCGATAAACAAGCAACAACAGGTTCAGCTTTATGACATGAGTGAGCTATCGAAAAAGGTTGAGGAAAAATTGATATATCTGGATCTTCTCGAAACGAAGATTATGACTATAATCAACAACAATACCTCAGATGTGCAAAATGATTTGTATCTTCAGGAAGTAAACGCTAAGCTTGAAGAAATGAATATTCAAACCAGCTCGGTAGGCGGAGACGGCGACGCGTATATGAACTACTACGTTGCAAGTAACAATATGCAGGATTTCGATATTTCCGGGGATCTGGCGTCTATAAAACAAACGCTCACAAAAATCGATACAAGCATTGAGGCGCAGCAGGACAAGTATAATGAGATAAGCAATACCGTACAGGCATACGACGACGCTATGAACTGTACCCCAAAGCTCTTGCCGATAGAAAAAGGAACCTATAATGTATCAGACTATTTCGGATACAGGGTATATCCACGAGTTGAATTTCACAGCGGAATGGATTTGGCTGCTCCTTACGGAACGCATATATACGCTTCAGCAAGAGGAACGGTTACTACAGCCGGATGGTACAGCGAATACGGCAACTGCGTTATAATAAATCATGGAAACGGCTATCAAACTCTTTACGGACATATGAGTCAGGTCGCCTGTAATGTGGGAGACTTAGTTAACGGCGGTGATCTTATCGGTTACGTCGGTTCTACAGGCTATTCAACGGGCAACCACTTGCATTATTCGGTAATTCTTAACGGAACTTACATAGATCCAGAACCATTTTTACCATCAGATTATTTACCAACGGAGTAGAAAACAGACTATGAAAAACAAAGTACAGGCAGCTAACAGAGTAAATTATGAACAGGTAGACAGTATCGTAAGCAGCGAGGTCGTTTTTATCGGTGATATTACTGCCGGCGGTTCTATAAGGTATGAGGGTAATTTCAAGGGGAATATCAACATATCAGGAAACCTTATAGTGGGCAGGAACGCTCTTATCACGGGCATGATAAAGGCTCAGTCGGTTCACGTTATCGGAACAGTGGAAGGCGATATTAAATGCGAGCAGCTCAAGATACTATCAACAGGGAAGGTCGTCGGTAATCCCGAAATAAAAACAATAATTATTGATGAGGGCGCCATACTTATCGGCAACTGCAAAACGTACGAAGAGACCCAAGAGGATCCGAGTATAAACGAGATATTAAATGCTATAGACTGACGTTTAAGTTAAAAAGATGACGGCGCTTTTTACGCCGTCATCTTTATTTGTGTTTATACAAGTGTAGCACACATCACAGCCTTTATTGTATGAAGTCTGTTTTCAGCTTCATCAAAAACCTTTGAAGACTCACTTCTAAAGACCTCGTCTGACACTTCCATTTCTTTTATACCAAATTGCTCGAATATCTTTTTGCCTGTTGTCGTATTAAGGTCGTGGAAGGATGGCAGGCAGTGGAGGAAAATAACATCTTTATTTCCTGTAGCCTTCATCAGCTCGCTTGTAACCCTATATCCTTCAAGCATTTTTATTCTTTCAGCGAACTTATCGCCTTCTCCCATAGACACCCATACGTCCGTATACAAAGCGTCTGAACCGATAACGGCGTTAGTATCGTCGGTAATTGTTATTTTTCCATTGTTATTATCGGCAAGCAAGGACATTTGCTCTGTCAATGCTTTGTCGGGGAAAAGCTCCTTAGGGGCTATTGCGCAGTATTGCATTCCCAGCTTTGCGCATATTATCATAAGCGAATTTGCCACGTTATTGTGCGCGTCTCCTAAAAAGGTGAGCTTCATATCGTTGAAGGGCTTATCGCTGTTTTCAAGCATCGTCATAATATCCGCAAGAGCCTGTGTAGGATGATATTTGTCTGTGAGTCCGTTCCAGACAGGCACTTTCGAGTATTTCGAAAGCATCTCTACCGTTTCCTGCTTATATCCGCGGAACTCTATACCGTCGTACATTCTACCCAGCACACAGGCGGTATCCTCTAAGGATTCCTTCTCTCCCATTTGACTGTTTGTAAGAAAGGTTACATTCGCTCCCTCGTCATATGCGGCGACCTCAAAAGCGCAGCGAGTACGTGTGGAGGTCTTCTCAAACAACAAAACAACGTTTTTTCCGCTCAAAAGCAAGTCTCTTTTACCGGCATGCTTCTTTTCTTTAAGCTCAAAGGCAAAATCCAGTAAATATTTTATTTCTTCCTGTGTATAATCAAGCAGTGTAAGAAAGCTGCGATTCGTCAATATTCCCATTATATTTCTCCTTATTGTTTTACTCTTTCTCGATATAAAGGCATACTCATACATCTCGGACCGCCTCTGCCTCTTACAAGCTCACTGCCTGGAATTGTTGATACCTTTATCCCCTCTTTATCCAACAGCTCGTTCGTTATTTCATTTCTGTCATAGGTTATCACACTTCCCGGAGCAAGTGCAAGAGTATTTGTGCTGTCGTTCCACTGTTCTCTGGCAGAATATCGTGGGTTTGTTCCTCCGCTGGCAATAAGCTTTATATAATCCGCTTTCATTACCTTTTCCAAGGCCTTATGTAAATCGTCCTCGGCGTGGTAATCAATACCGTTTTGCCCCTTTGAAAGCAATGTAAGCTTAAGGCTGTCTATGATACCGGGATAAACCACAAATTTGTTGTAATCAATCATTGTAAAAACTGTATCCAAATGCATACAGCTTCTTACCTGCGGAATTTCAACCGCAAGAACCTGTTTGAAGGACGATTCCGATTTAAACAATCTTTGTGCCAACACTTTTACTGCCTCAAAAGATGTGCGTTCTGAAACACCTACACACAACGTTTCTTCGTTTAAAACGAGAACATCTCCGCATTCTAAATTATAGGAAGCAATGCTTCTGTCATAATACGCATCTTTATCTACATAATAAGCGTTTAATAACAATGCTTGCTGAAGCACACTTTCTCTAAAACGAACCCTTGTATACGGAACGCTTATAATCATTTTTTCGCCGGCGACAGCTGCCATATCACGCGTAAAGTACAGGTTGGGTATTGAATTAAGATATACTCTGTAGGGTTCTTTTGCCTGATTCATATCCTCGGTATCTATTCCGCCGAGTACATATTTTAGAAATTCATTTCCGCTTTTATCATAAAGAAATTCCTTTACCTGCATCGCATAGTCACAGCCGCTTAGCTCTTCATTGCAAATATAATCACACACAAATCGTTTTGCTTCTTCCTTTTTAAAAAGCTCTGTAAGCATATCTTCGAGATATACCACGTTTACACCGTTGCCTCTCAAAGTATTTGCAAAGCAGTTATGCTCAAGACGCATTTTTTTCATCCATGGTATATCCTCAAACAAAACCTCCTGTAAAACGTCGGGGGTTATAGTCGCAAGCTCCCATGACGGTCTGTGCAGAACTACACTTTTTAATACACCTATTTCGCTGAAAACATTTATTTTTTCTTCCAAAACAATGACCTCTGATTTTTTATTATAACACAAGACAACACTTTCGCAAACTTAACAATGCTTTAATATAACGGTAATTATGAGTTAATAAAGCATGCATACAATGACCTAAAGTTATTAATTGAGAAAAGAGTTGAAGTAAATGAAAAAGAAATTATACAGAAATAAGGAAACGGGTGTTATCACCGGAGTACTCAGCGGACTATCGGAATATTTTGGTTTCAACGTTAATATCGTCAGATTGATTTACGTGTTGTTGACTATGTTTACAACGGTATTTCCGGGAGTTATCATTTATGTGGTGCTCGCTTTCATTATGCCGGAAAAGAATGAGATAGGCCATACCAATTATAAAGTCGATTAGCAATTGAAGCAAAAAACGCCAAAAAATGCTGTTTATATCAAAAATAAGAGCTTACATATTTGTATGCTCTTATTTAGATGAAACTCTATTATACATTCGAGTATTATACGACATCATACTTATTAATGTTTATACTTAATAAAAGTAGTAATATCATAAGAAGAAAGAAGTGAGCGTGCATTAAAATCAGTTAGCTCAATTAGAGTCAATATTTGCTTTACACTTCCTTTAAGACCTTCGATAAGCTCGCAGGCGCATTTAAGAGTGCCCCCTGTAGCTATCAAATCGTCAACTATAATCACTTTTGTCTCTTTGGTTATCGCGTCAGTGTGTATTTGCATTTCATCACCGCCATACTCTGTATTATATCTACAGCCCAATGTTTCGGCCGGCAGCTTGCCTGCTTTTCTAAGCGGCACAAATCCAACTCCTAATTTATATGCAAGCGCCGAAGCAAAGATAAAACCCCTCGCTTCTATACCTGCAACCATATCCGGCTTTGCATGAACTGCGCCTGCCATGAGATCAACAGCATAGGTAAACGCTTCTTTGTCCTTTATAAGTGTCGTAATGTCCTTATAGCTTATCCCAGGCTCGGGAAAATCCTCGATGACTCTGATTTTACTTTTAATATCCATATCATTCTCCCTTTTTAGAATCAAATCCGTTTATTTTTGTCATTACAGTGGATTTGTTTATATCTATATTACCCTCTATAGGTTTAAAATCGACGTATACTTTATCATCGATTATCTCGTATTCTAATATATCCATTTCTACCATAATATCAAAGCATATCCTGAAGGTAAAATAATTAACATGCATATCGCTGTCTTTGTTTAAAAAATCAATAAACGCACGCCAATCGTTTTTTAGGTATTCAAGAATCCTGAGCTTCTTGTATATGAAAGCGATATAATCCCTGTCTATGAAAATATCGGGTATATAACGCGACGCCTTTAAAAATCTTTTGTTCATTATACCATTATACAGTCTGCTTTCGTAACCGCAGAAGCACGGTTCGTCTAAAACTACTATTTCTTGGGAAATGTTGTCGAAATTTTTCTCTGTCGGATTTACAAGCAAATTTATTTTTGCTTTATCAAAGCTTGTAAAAGTCGAATAATTAATATTTATTTCCTGTGATAGATATGATGAATAACGTATTACTCGCATAAGCATATCAACGCCGTAAACGATAAACAGCTTTTCAGAAGGGTATAAAAGCGTTTCGGGACAATCCTTGGTTATTTCATCATCTTCGGGGCGATAACAAAACGCTGTATTCGCATTTGCATTAAAATGCTTATACAAGCTTTCATAATACATTTCAGGACATGAAACGTGCTCGCTTATATCCTTTAATTCCGCCTGAATATAGCTTGCTGAGTTGAACGTATTCATGGAGAGTGTAAATATAACATCGTATGTGCAATTATCGAAATCTCTGTTTTCAAACATATCCGTTGCAAAAAATGCTATTGCCGAAATATTATTGCTCTTACTTAATATATTGCACCTTACGTGCTGAGAATTACTGCCATTGTAAGAAATATTCCTTATACTAACGTCGTCAAGCTTAAAAACAGGTCTTGGATTCTTTATACCGAACGGTGCAAATTGTTCAATTTCTTTTACGGCTCTATCGGTTATGGAGGATTCTGTGATAATAACGTCATAGACGCACGTTCTGAACAGATATGAAGATATCCCCATGCTTATGGCTTTTTCGTTTACCCTATCGGCAAGCGTGTTAAAGTCATTTTCTTTTATAGTAAAGCCTGCCGCCTGATTATGTCCTCCGAACTTTATAAAAAGGTCTTCTCCTACATAGAGGGCTTCGAAAATATTAAACCCCGGAATACTTCTTGCCGAAGCTGTAATTATTCCATCCTTCAGACCTCCTACGACAGACGGTCTGTGATATTTTTCCGTTATTTTCCCCGCAGCAATCCCCACAACACCCTGATGAGCGTTGGGGATAGAAACAAAAATTACATTTTGATTTTCAAGCAGCGAATATTTATCTATTATTTCGTCGCATTTATCTTCTATATCAGTTTCGATATTTTTTCTTTCTTCATTGAGCAAATCAAGCTTTTCAGATAGCTCCTTTATCTCCTCTTCATCATTACTCGTGAAAAGCTTAAATGCAATTGATGCGTCCTGCATTCTTCCCGAAGCATTGATACGCGGAGCAATTTGAAACGAAATATTTCCGGCTGTTATTTTATCGCTCTGGAGCTTTGCTGTATTTATAAGGGTAACAAGTCCTTTATTTAAATTATGCTTAAGATTGTTTATCCCTATTGATACTATTACTCTGTTTTCATCTGTGAGTGGCATAACATCTGATATTGTGGCTATTGCGGCAAAGCTGAGTAATTCATCGTATAGATCCCTTTCTATACCCAGTGCCTGTGATAATTTTAAAGCTATTCCCGCTCCGCATAATTCATTAAAGGGATAGCTTTCATTTTCAAGCTTCGGGTCTATTATGGAGTACGCCTCTGGAACGCTTTCAAGAGGCTCATGATGGTCGGTTACTATAACATCTATTCCGTTTTTATTTGCCGCCTCAATTTCCTCCAATGCCGTTATACCGTTATCCACGGTAATAATAAGTCTTGCTCCTTTTGAGGCAATCTCCTCTATACGCTTAATGTTCATTCCATAACCATCGTCTATTCTGTGCGGAATAAAACTCTCAACATTATCGGTTTTAGCATGTAAGGCTTTGTATAAAATCACTGCGGCGCATATTCCGTCGCAGTCGTAATCTGCGTATATAACTATTTTTTCTTTCTTGTCTATAGCGTCGTTTATTCTATCAACGCTTCGCTGCATATCAGAAAACATAAACGGGTCATTAAGATATTTTTTATTAGGGTGCATATATTGCTCGACATCGTCAAATGCAATTATCCCCCTTTGAGCCAAATATTGCGCACACAAATAAGATATGGAAAATTGCTTTGTCAGTTCTTCTGTGATTTTATTGTCGACTATATGCTTCGATCGTTGTTTGATTATCTTATATTCCATTATTTTATCATAACATACATAAAGATTAAAAATAACAAAAAATAAAAAAACCCCGCGATTCCCTAATCTCCCGGCTCGTTTCCAAGCAAGTACCTTCGGCGCAAGTGGGCTTAACTTCTGTGTTCGGTATGGGAACAGGTGTGACTCCACCGCTATCATCACGAGGATTTTTACATTTTTATTGAAGAGCTGATTATAAACTGCATAAGTAAACGTCATTTGTAAATCTTATTAAAAGCCCTCGGCCGATTAGTATCAGTCAGCTAAACACATTACTGTGCGTACACCTCTGACCTATCAAACAGATAGTCTATCTGTGGCCTTTCCTGTATAAAACAGAGGGATATATCATCTTAGGGTGGGTTTCGCACTTAGATGCCTTCAGTGCTTATCCCATCCGAACATAGCTACCCAGCGATGCCATTGGCATGACAACCGGTACACCAGAGGTTCGTCCGCTCCGGTCCTCTCG
>CAZTZO010000032.1:0-12928 GCA_964618075.1 uncultured Lachnospiraceae bacterium | reverse complement strand
AAGATACGCCATAAGCTGTTGACCGTAGCATATACCCAATATGGGTATTCCGAGCTCAAATATTTCCTTGTCGTATAAAGGAGCGTTCTTTGCGTAAACGCTGTTTGGGCCCCCCGTAAATATTATTCCGATAGGATTTATTTTCTTTATTTCGTCTAACGGTGTTGTGTATGGCATAACCTCACAATAAACATTGCATTCTCTTACACGGCGTGCTATAAGCTGGTTGTATTGACCGCCGAAATCAAGTACGATAACTTCGTTTTGCTGCATTTTTATCCTCGTATCATTTAATGAAGGTATTATATCCTATAATAGGCTAAAAGTGAATATGAGATTGTGAAAACGATGTAAAACTTAGTTTTTTTTATAAGCAAAATTAAATAAGCTTAAAATCAACAAAAACGGCTTTAACACTACCGCTAAACGTGTATTAAAGCCGCTTGATACGCTTAATTATATGCTTTTTTTACTAGGAGCAAAAGCTATTCTTCCACAGTCTCTGAGTCGGCATTTTTCTTTACGCTTTCTATGCCGTTCATGCAGCTTGCTTTGGCAGTGTAGCCCTCAGACGCCGCAATTATCTCACCGTTTTTGGCTTTGAGCCTGAAACGGAATTCACCTTTTTTATCTACAAATACTTCGAACTTGGGGTTCTTCTGTTCTGCAACTTCGGCATTCGTTTGATCTTCCAGATTTGCTTTCGGTGCGTTTTTCATGACGCTTTGTATGCCTTTTTCACACGCTGCTTTTGAGGTGTAGACTTCGCTTACGGCAATAACTTCTCCGTTGCCCGCTTTAAGATTGAAAACATATCCTGTTTTAGTCTCTTTTATAACAAATTTGCCCATACTGATATTTCCTTTCTAATGTAAATAATCTTGTTTATTATTATACAATTATTGTATGATAATGTCAAACATTCTTTTTGTATAAATAAGGTTAAGCTTTCATATTTATAATAAATAAACGAAGTAAAAAATTATTTGGTTGAGTTGCAAAATTAATATAGGCGGTATATATTAAATCGGGTGAATATTACTGCAAATAAAAAGGTGCGTGAAAAAAAATGGAGCTAATAGAAAAGATAATGTATATAACGGAGATTATAGGCGTAATCGCGTTTGCGATATCGGGTGCGCTTAAAGCAATACAGAACGAAATGGATATTTTCGGCGTATGCGTATTGGGCTGCGTAACGGCATTGGGCGGGGGAGTACTTCGGGACACCATGATCGGAAATGTTCCGCCGATGATGTTCAGAAATTATATATATGTTGTTCTCGCCATTATATCAAGCATACTCTTGTTTACGCTCGACCATTTCTTCGAAAACAAAAAGAAATATAAGCAGGAAAGTGTTTCAAAGATATTCAATCTTTTCGATGCGCTCGGTTTGGGGATATTTACGGTTATCGGCATGAATACCGCAATGAATACCGTAGGTGAGACCAACTGGCTGCTTGTAATATTTGTCGGAGTCGTCACAGGAATAGGCGGCGGAATAATAAGAGATATTATGGCAAATAAAATGCCGGAGGTGCTCTATAAAAAGGTTTATGCGCAGGCTTCGCTTGCGGGTGCAATCGTATATTATTTGTTAAATCTCGCTTCTGTCGGATATGCCATAGATATTTTTGTCTCTATTGCACTTACCGTTATGATAAGGATGCTTTCAGCGAAATTCGGCTGGAGCTTGCCGAAGGCAAAGAAAAAAGGCTAATAAATCAGCCGCCTTTTTTTATAACGTCCCAAAAGTCAGAGCCTTAAAGAGGGTGCATTCATCAAAAAGGCGGCTTTTATTTATTCTTCTTTTTCGGCTAACTGCGCGGCATATTCCACAAATACATCGCAAGGTCTTTCGGGATTTTTGATAAGATCGTTCTTCTTTAACAATACAAGAAGCTCTTTACAATTCAAAGAACCGAACTTCTCCTCAAAGGCTTTCATTCTTTCTTTTGTTAAATCATAAGTTTTCTTCTTTGCCTGTTTGTCGCTCATATCAGTGCTTGCGTTTTGAAGTCCGCTTACTAAAGCCATACCGCTTACCGCTCCGCAAACGCCGCGTGTACCTCCGATACCTCCGCCCATTGCTCCGGTAATTTTTAGAGCCGTATCCGCATTGATGCCGTAGTCATCGCTGAAGGCGCAAAAAACCGATTGCGCACAGTTACACCCGCCTGTGAATAATTCCTTTGCTTTTTTTACGTGATCCATTGTTTTCTCCTTTAAAGTGTATTTATTCTTCGTTATTTATTTGTTTTTTCAGATATACGCCCACTACGTTTGAGAAGTTGGCTATATTTCTGATGTAAGCAAAATCGCTTCCGAATATCTTTTTTTCCGCCTGTAAATCCTCCGTTGTGCCTGCGAATACGCCCAAAACGCTTATATTGCACGCTCTGGCGCTGCGTATTTCATGAGCCGTGTCGGCAATAGCGTCGTTGCCTGTATATGCAAACGGTACCTTTCTGCCTGCTTGTGCGACATTCACATCGTTTGGTCTTCCGTCTGATAATACTATAAGGATTTTATTCTCTTCATCTCTTTTTTTAAGCCCGTAGCAAACAGCTTTTATTGCAAGTCCGTCGCGGTTGTTGGATGAGGTCATGTACTCGAATATTTTATAATTATTTTTGCGATCGTCGTCATAATCTCTGAAACGGTTCAAGACGGTATATTCCCAGAAGGTGCAAAAGCCGATTATCCTGTGAGGTATATTGACGTTACTCAATGCTTCGCTTATGATATATGCCTGCAAGGCGACCTTTCCCTGACGAGAGCTTTGAGAGCCGCTTGAGTCTATGAGTATATCCACCACAAAATCCGCGTCATCCTTTTTTATTGTCTTGTCGAACAGCTTATCTGTCTTAGTCCGACCAACCTTCCACAAGCGTGACGCAGCCAGTTTTCCCGTGTCAGCTCTTACTATGTCATTTTGAGCTCTCATCACCAAAACTTTCTTGAGAGTGTCCGTCAGCTGGGAAATATTTCTTTTTACTATCCTGTGATTGTCATAATATACCATTCGGTTTTTATAGTTGTTTTTTTGAGCGTACTTGTAGCGATAATTGTCGTGCGGCACACTTTGCATTACACCCTGCGTCATATGTATCGAGCAGTTCGCATGTATTCCTTTACAGGCATAATGGTTTAAATTGCAATTCTCATTCTCACTTAAGCAGCTTTTGCCGAAGGTCGCGTCTATATAACTATCCATTCGTGCGACTATATTTTCGTCTAAATATATAACGCTTTTATCCGCGCTTGTGAGTTTTTTATTCTCCTCTGCATTTGAAAGTGACATGGCAGCCAAGGCTACGGCCTTTGACGCTTCTTCAATATTATCATAGGCTTCATCATTTAGATAATCAAGCCATTCGCTTTCGCGGAGCTCTTTGATACTGACATTCAACACGTTTTTTAATCCGCCGTGCAAACGCTCGAAGTCTTTATCGAAGTATGTGTTATAAATCATATCTATAGTTTCTATGACATTATTGGTATTAGCGTTGTTTTCAAGAGCGATTATCGGCTCAACAATGCTTTTAAGCCTTTTTTCGGCTGAGATATCGCCTGTAAGATAATATTTTATTAAAACAAGCTCCGCGCGTCCGATAAGTGAGGAAGAGAGCTTTTTAAAGTACAATTCGCTTATATCGTTCAGTGCGCTTTTACGCATTTTATCAATGCCCGCCCTTTGAGCGATTATTTTCTTATACGAAGCCGATTCCGTGCAAAGTGACGAAATACTGCTTAAAAGCGCTGCGTCTGCCTGCAAATACATTTTTTTCAACAGATACATAGAAAGCTTTTCGCTGTCGAAGAACAAAGCAAAAGCGCCGTTTTTGATTGCGTCATACAAAGCAATGCTGTGCGATACCCTGTAAGCCTCTATATCGGGCTTTACCGTAAGAGAATAATCCTTACATATCGTCCATGTAAGATTCTTTATTCTGTTCTCGGCTTCAAGCGTATAATCGTCGTAAAAATCATCTTCTGCGTATATATCCATACTACTTACCGAATATATCAGCAGTTTCCCATTCCTCGGGGATTCTGGTCATTATCACATCGTTTATTATTTCACGCTCGAAGATATCAAAGCTTTTGTTTGACACTCCCATTTTTATGGCAACAGATGGCTTTAAGCCTGCTCTTACCGTGCGAAGCGACGAAAGCATTCCTCTTAAATCTACCGGCTTTGTCGATATTTCACCGTTTAAAGCCTTTAATTGAAGATCAATAAAAAGCAGTGCAAATTGTTTTAATTTTTCCTTGCTTGCATCGGGAAATGCACTGAGGAATATTTTCATTAACGTTGTCTCGTCTGCCGCGGGCATATCAATAACAAGAAATCGTGAAACAAGAGCCTCGTTCAGCTCTTTTGTTCCCGCATAGCCGTAATTCATGGTGCCTATGAACCTTGTCGCCTCGTTGAGCGTTATTTTTTCATATCCGGGTATATCTATTATCCTTCTGTGGTCAAGAGTGGCGTGCAGTACAGATACCGCGTCATTTTTTGCCATATTTATCTCATCGAAAATTCCGAACCCGCCGTGTATGGCGCATTGATAAACAGGGCCCTTTCTTATAGTTACCGTATTATTCTCAAAGGTATCCGCACCTATAAGTGAAGCGCTGTCCGTATTGGTATTAAACGACATCGTGTAGGTGGGGCGCTCAAACAATACGGCAAGATTGTCGGCAAGCACGTTCTTGCCGGTCGCCTTCGGGCCGCTCAAAAGGATGTTTTCTCCTTCAAGTATGGCAGCTATCGCCATTTCCCATATATCTGCTCCGTAGTAAAAGAAGGATAAGGAAGGTATGCGTGAAGCGTCATCCTCACTTGTGCGGTGAGCTTTGCCGTAATTATCGGCCTCCTTGATAAGGGAGGGATTGACTTTTTGTTCTTTTAGTGATGCGAGCAGTTTTTTCTTCATGATTAATTCCTCATTTAAGCTTAGACTACTATTATATTTTACAATAAAAAAGAAGTTTTATCAACATATGACGGTTTAGCTGAACAATAATTATATTTTGTATAAATGGCTTTATCCTTGACATCAAAAGTCCTTTATATTATAATTAACCCATTCATAGGGGAGTAGTTTGCGCATTAAAAAGCGTTTCAAGTCAACAGCGCGACCTTTAATGGTCTGGCTTGGATTAAAAAATGAGACTTATGTAGGTTCTGTTGCCTGCGTAGGTTTTTTTATTAAAATAAAAAAATCAGCATATATAATACGCTGCAGTGGAAAAATATATTCCTCGGAGGAAAACATTGAAGTACTATCTCAAAGAAGTTAAAGAAGTTCTTGAACAGCTGCATACAACCCAAAACGGTTTGAGCAGCGAGGAAGCACAAAAAAGGCTGGCTTCCGACGGTAAAAACAAGCTGACGGAGTCTAAAAAAACTCCGCTAATAAAAAGATTTATCAGCCAGCTTACTGATCCCATGATAATAATGCTTTTAGCGGCAGCGGTAATAAACACTGTGACAGCCTCATACGCAGGTGAATCATTTGCCGATGTGTTTATTATTCTGTTTGTCGTCATTATAAACGCTGTACTCGGCGTCGTGCAGGAAAGCAAAGCGGAGGCGGCTATTGACGCTCTCAAGGAAATGACAGCTGCCGAAAGCAGAGTTTTGCGCGATAACGATATAAAGATAATCAAGAGCGAAGATCTCGTCAAGGGCGACGTCATATTGCTTGAAGCGGGCGACGCAGTCCCTGCCGATTGTCGCATAATAGAGGCTGCAAGCCTTAAAATAGAGGAAGCCGCACTGACCGGAGAGAGCGTGCCCGTAACGAAGATGATGAACGTTCTCGGAGTTAAAGACGGCGAAATGATAACTCTCGGCGACAGAAAAAATATGGTCTATAACGGCAGCACCGTCGTTTACGGCAGAGGTAAGGCCGTTGTTACGGCTACCGCCATGGATACCGAAATGGGTAAAATAGCCACTGCCCTTGAGCAGGCGACCGACGGTCAAACGCCTCTGCAAATAAAGCTTGCCGAAATAAGCAAGCTGCTCACAAAGCTCGTACTTGGCATATGTATATTCATATTTGCCTTTACTATTATACGAAACGGCGATTTCTCCTTTGGTATGCTGCTTGCTACCTTCATGACGGCAGTCAGTCTTGCCGTAGCTGCTATCCCTGAGGGCTTGCCCGCAGTTGTTACGATAGTTCTTTCAGTGGGCGTAACGACAATGTCTAAGCGTAACGCTCTTATAAGAAAATTAACCGCAGTGGAAACCTTGGGCTGCACTCAGATAATATGCTCCGATAAGACAGGCACGCTTACTCAAAATAAAATGACTGTCGTTGAATCCTATACAACAAACAAACGCCTGCTTGCCAAGGCTATGGCTCTTTGCAATGATGCAGAGATCAAACCTGGTGAAGAGGCTGTGGGAGAGCCGACCGAAGCTGCTCTGGTCAACTTTGCCGATTCTTTGAAAATGCCAAAGCCAATGCTTAAAGAGACAAACGAAAGAATAGGCGAGGCTCCTTTCGACTCTATGCGAAAAATGATGTCTACGGTTCATAAGACTGACGACAATAAAATTATCCAATACACAAAGGGAGCGCCCGAGGAAGTCCTTATGCGATGCTCTTCTATCTTTGAGAACGGTAAGGTTTTGGCGCTGACAGATAATAAGCGTTCAGAGATACTTCAAAGGAATGAAGACTTTGCAAACGGAGCGCTCAGAGTACTTGCCGCAGCGTTTAGGGAATACAAAGATCAACCGAAGGACTACGAGCCTGAAACGCTTGAGAATGATATGGTCTTTATCGGGCTTGTGGGAATGATGGATCCATGCCGTACAGAGGTATATGACGCGATATGCGAGTGCAGACAAGCGGGTATTCGTCCGATAATGATAACGGGAGATCACAAAGATACAGCCGTTGCCATAGCAAAGCAGCTTGGCATTATCAAGGATGCCTCCGAAGCGATAACGGGCGCTGAGCTTGAAAAAATATCCGATGAGGATTTTAAGCGCGACGTTACGAAATATTCCGTGTATGCGCGTGTTCAGCCTGAGCACAAAACTCGTATAGTAAACGCTTGGAGAGCCAACGGTATGGTCACAGCAATGACAGGCGACGGAGTAAACGACGCTCCTTCGATAAAGGCTGCGGATATCGGCTTAGGCATGGGTATCACAGGTACGGACGTCACGAAAAACGTAGCGGATATGGTGCTTGCCGACGATAACTTTGCTACGATAGTAAGCGCAGTCGAAGAGGGACGAAGGATTTACGATAATATCCGCAAGGTCATTCAGTTCCAGCTGTCAACGAATTTTGCCGAGGTGGTGAGCGTGTTCATTTCATCGCTTTTCGGTTTCACGATATTAAATCCCGCACATTTGCTTTGGGTCAATATGGTAACTGACTGTACTCCGGGACTTGCTTTAGGTATGGAGAGAGCAGAGGATGATATCATGCTCAGAAAGCCCCGTGCTGCGGATGAAAGCGTCTTTTCGGACGGAGCAGGACTGCATATATCCATTCAGGGTCTGTATATGGCGATAATAGTACTCGTTTCATATTTCCTCGGTCATTTTATGGAATACGGGTATTTCGTCATAGAGAACAGTGCTGATGGTATGACAATGGCGTTCCTCACGCTTTCGATGACGGAAATATTTCATGCCTTCAACTCGCGCTCGCAAAATCAAAGCATATTCCAGCTTCACTATCAAAACTGGTACCTTGTCGGCGCAGCGCTTTTGACTCTGCTGCTTACCACAGTTGTCATATATGTTCCGTTTTTCACAACGATGTTTGAATTTACAGAGATATCATTTGTAGAGTATGCCGTTGCTATGGGACTTGCCGCAACGATAATCCCCGTAATGGAAGTTGTCAAAGCGATAAAAAGAGCCATTATCAAGCGTAAAATGAAAAAATAAAGCTTATTTTGCAGCAATGAGAAAACCATGAAACGACCTTCGTTATATATACTCATATTCGCTATAGCAGTTATAATCGCAGGCACGAACAATATTCTTTTATATTTGTCCCCGTTCATGGCGGGAATAATTGTGTATGTTTTCTTTAAGACAAAGCGCAGAGCATTTGCGCTTTGTCTTTTTGTTATATCGGTGTTTGTTGCTCTAAACTGTATGATACGTATGGATTATAAACCGAATATCAGCCGATATGACTCATTGAGCGTGAGACTTACCTTGCGTGTTGAAGGCTACCCAGATATATCAGATGATAAACAAAGCGCAGTATGCTCTATACAAGGCGGCCCGTTCGATACGAAAGATGAAAAGATACTCGTAAATTTCTATAATCAGAGCGAGGAGGATAATATAAATCTTTCTACGGGAAGCGTTATAGAAGCAGACTGTCTAATATTAATGCCCTCTGTTAAAAGAAATCCGGGCGGATTTGATTACTCAATGTATCTTAAAACGAAGAGCATATACGCTTACGCTGAGGCGTCAAATGCCGTTTTCATCGAAAGACAAACGACTTTTTTCAGCGTTCTTTATGACATAAGGGAGAGCTTGTCCGATGTAATGAGCAAATATATGGACAATCAAAACGCCTCTGTAGCGAAGAGCATAATTTTCGGCTGTGATGATTTGGACGAGTTTACATTAGAAGATTTTCGCGTAGTCGGAATAGCTCATATGCTTGCCGTATCAGGACTTCATACAGGTATATTGTTTATGGTACTTTCTTATATACTTAATTTATTCAAGGCTGATAAAAGGACTCGCTGTGTAACAACGATTTTGGTCTTGTTTTGCTACTGTGCGCTCACGGGCTTTTTAATTTCTGTAATAAGAGCGTCTTTAATGATATCCTTTGTTCTGATAGGCAGTTGTTTGGGTAAAAGAAGCGACCGTTTCAACTCGGTTTGCCTTGCGGGCTTGTTGATTATCGTTGTAAATCCGTTGTCTATATATTCGGTTTCCTTTGTATTATCCTTTTTCTCGGTCATGGTAATTATCTTGATAATGCCGTATGTCAATAATATTATTTATAAATATGTAAGTAACAAGCGTATACGCTCGGTGTGTACGTTTGGCGTCTGCTGCTTTGTAGTAAGCGTTATGCTTATACCGTTAAACGCCTGTTATTTTAACACTGTAAGCTATATAGCTCCGATTGCAAACATCTTTACCGTACCATTAGTCGGTGTGATAATAACGCTTGTATGCTTGGGCCTGTGCCTTTCATTTGCCCCTGTGTTATCCTCGTTTGTCTTTAAGCTATGCGCTTTGCTTCTTTCGTATATGAGATATTGTGCGGGATTCTTTTCTTCGATCTCCTTTGCAGGTGGTTACATGAAAGCTTTGAGGCCATATGAGGTTATAGCGTTTTACATAATAGTATTTTCTGTTTTCGGTTATCTCGGCTTTAAGCACAAAAGGCAGAAAAGGGCGCTTATTATCATGCTTTTTGCTATGCTTCTTTCTATAGGGTATTCAATAATCAATAATTTCACCGCAAAGATAGACTTCCTTGACGTAGGCTTCGGAGATTGCTGCGTGATAACTACATCAAAAGGAAAGCACATAATGATAGACACCGCTAAGGAATACTATAGCGATGTAATAGTTGATTACCTTGAATGTGAAGATATACATAATCTTGAATATGTGATTATCACTCATTCTGATTCGGATCATGCCGGAGGCTTGTGCGAAATTATAAAAAGAGTGAGTATAGGGAATATTGTCATGAACGACGATGGCAGTGAACTCTATGCACAAATAAAAGAGAAGGCATATAAAAATGGCATAAACGTGCTTAGCGCTTACCGTGGTGATATAATAAGCTTTGAAGGATTTGAATCCTATGTGATTAGTCCTGACAGAGAAGCTTATTATACCGATCTTAACGATAACGAGAGATCGATAGTATGCTCAGTGTACGAAAATAACGTATGCATATTGATGTGCGCGGATATGACCGATAGCGTCATGCATAAATTATTAAATGATATTTATCCATTTGACGTCGATATAATGAA
The DNA here is from genome assembly GCA_964618075.1 of uncultured Lachnospiraceae bacterium. Taxonomy (GTDB): domain Bacteria; phylum Bacillota; class Clostridia; order Eubacteriales; family Anaerofustaceae; genus CAYTMY01. Next base: position 2,914 of record CAZTZO010000032.1, on the reverse strand, counting down.
GGCGGCGCATCACGGCAGCTACAGTATCTATACCGAGGAATTCTTTGAAAAATTTAACGTAAGGAATACTGTTATATCGGTCGGCAAAAATTATTACGGACTTCCCAATACCAAGGCGACAAATATTTATTCTCGCTCACCGCTTTATTTAACGCAAGATTGCGGTTGTGTAAGGGTAGTCTTTACAGGTAACAAAAGCTACAAAATTAAAACAGCGATAGGTGAATAATGAATTACAGACAGCTGCAAAGGGAATTGAATAACAGAATTATAGCTCCGGCGTATTTGTTTGTGTCTGAGGATAAATATATTGCCGATTCATATATACGTCTTATAAAGCAAAGAGTTGTCAGCGGGCAGCTTGAGGAAGTGAATACAAATACGTTTTCGAATAAGTTAATATCAGCGAGTGATGTGAAAAACGCTCTTGAAAGTTTGCCTATCATGAACGAAAGACGTTTTGTTTTAGTGGAACTTGACGATATTTCAGCTGAAGCATCTTTATGCAATATGCTTGTAAAATATCTTGAAGATACCTGCGAGACTAGCGTTATGATAGTTTCAACAAAAAAATGCGATAAGCGTACCAAGATATATAAGGCATTTGCTTCAAATGCCAAGATTGTCGTGTTTGAAAAGCTCAAAGATAAGGAATTGTACGAATGGATCGAGGGCGCCTTTTTAAAAAGAGGCAGGAAGATATCAAAAGAAGCTATCGAGTATATGATAGACGCAGTTGACTATAACGCGCGTGAAGGCGCTGCCGATTTGGGGTATTTCGAAAATGAAATACAAAAGATAATCGCCTTTGTGCCCGAAGCCAATCAGATATCTATAGAAGACGCAAAGAAGACCGTATCCGTGAACATAACAAAGGATATTTTCAAGTATACTGAATGCGTTTTGACAGGAAGATTATCAGAAGCCTTTGTCAGAATGGGCGAATTGACAAATAGTAAGGTGCCTATCCAGATGATACTGGCTTCATTAAACAAAACTCTTAAGATGAACGCAATATTTAAATACCTTGCAAATAACGGCTACAGTGAGGCGCAGATAATCTCAAGGACAAAGGCTCATCCCTACAGCGTTAAGGTAGCGTTGAGTAAGTATTTAATGGACTACAACTCATCTCTTAGCGCTATTAAGGCTTTAAGCGATACCGACGTAAGTATAAAACGCGGTATTATCGAGCCTAATACGGCGATAGTTTTGCTTACAGAAAAGATATGTTCCTTGGCAAAAAGTATATAAATTCTTTTCTTAACTTTTCAATGAACTGACTGTTTGATTCCAAGGAGGTGATTTTGTGAAATCGTTGGATACATACAAGGGATGCTTACTTGGTGGGGCGATAGGGGACGCTTTCGGCTATCAAATAGAGTTTTTCGATTTGGAGCATATCCACAAGATTTACGGCAAAGAAGGTTTAATAGAGCTTGTTTTGACAAACGGCAAGGCAAGAATATCGGACGACACGCAAATGACTCTGTTTAGCGCAAACGGCTTGTTGATGTGGGCGGCAAACGATAATAAAGGCTCTTTTCTTTTGCCTGAAGCTTTCGTGTATTCGGCTTATAAGGAATGGATAGAAACACAGCTGGAAAGAAAACCGATATTAGAGCATCAAAAAACGTGGCTGTATAACGAGCCGGAGTTGCATCACAGCAGATCTCCGGGAAGAACCTGTATGTTTACTATCGCAAACTCTGAAAAAGGCGCTTCGATAGATACTCCGCTTAATAATAGTAAGGGCTGCGGCGGTATCATGCGAGTTGCTCCTGTTTGTCTGATAAACGGCGGAAAAAGTATAGAAGATACGATTGACTTGGCTGCTAGAACAGCTGCTCTTACACACGGACATCCTCTTGGATATATCCCTGCCGGTATGCTTTGTGCAATGTTATTTCTTATTCTCTTTTCGGATAAATCCGTAAAAGAGGCGTCAATGGAAGCCTTGAAGCAAACTGAAAAGCAATTCGGTAAAAAAAGAGAATGGGCATACTTTGAGGACTTGATCAATAAGGCTATAAAGCTTGCCGAATCAGATATTTCAGATTATAAAGCGATACATATGCTCGGTGAGGGCTGGGTTGCAGAAGAAACGCTTGCCATTGCAGTTTACAGCAGTGTTAAATATCAAAGTGAATTCAAAAAGGCAATAATTTGTTCTACAAACCATGACGGTGACAGCGATTCCACGGGTGCCGTTACAGGAAATATTCTTGGCGCATATTTGGGGCTTGAAGCAATATCAAAAGATTTTTGTCCAGAGCAAATAGAAGCAGAGGATATTATTATGGAAATTGCGAAGGATCTGTATTATGCAGCCAGCCTTGATACACATAAAGCATATGCTGATGATAAATGGGTAAAAAAATACATAGACGCTACTTATAAAATGAGTGACGGTTGAATACGTAATGCATTTTTAACAAAAGGAAAGTTGTGCCTTAATAAAGACAAGCTTCAGTCCTTAACGGTTGAAGCTTGTCCTTTAATAGTAAGTATTTCAATAACTATTTATACGGTTAAAGCGTTAAAAGCTTATTTAACTCTTTCCATATATTCGCCCGTGCGGGTATCAATACGTATCGTTTCACCCTCGTTTACGAACAGCGGTACGTTCACTGTTGCTCCGGTTTCGAGAGTTGCAGGTTTTGAGGCTCCTGTTGCCGTATCTCCCTTTACTCCCGGCTCGCAGTGCGTTATAAGAAGCGTTACGAAGTTTGGCGCCGCCACGCTGAAGGGTTTGCCCTTGTAGAACTTAATGGTTGCAGGCATATTTTCCTTCATATATATCATTGCGTCCTCTACCAAATCGTTTTCGAGAGGAACCTGCTCAAAGCTTTCGGGATCCATGAAATAGTATAATTCTCCGTCGTTATAGAGATATTCCATTTCCTTTGTGTCT
>CAZTZO010000031.1:0-13078 GCA_964618075.1 uncultured Lachnospiraceae bacterium | reverse complement strand
TCCTTCTTTTTTTTGTCTGTTTTTTGCTTTTTTTCATTCTGACCCGGTCACTCTGCAAAAAAATACGAAAGTCTAGGCACAGGCAACAGCCTTTTGCAGGCTGACCCGGTCACTCTGCAAAAAGCTTTTCTTCAAGCTCGCTTCCGTATTTGAGAATCAGCGAAAAAAGAATCAGACCTATACCGAAGGAGGCGCTTCCCACAACTGAATAATCATTGGGATAAGTAAGTGCGACGGAAGCATATATGCCCTTTGTTGCGGCGATTGATACTATCGGGAATACTAAGCAAAGTATACCGAGTACTCTGACTTTCTTTATTACCAGCTCATTAAACGGAGTTCCTGCTTCGAGTTCACATTTAAATGTACTTGAGGCTCCGGAAAGCAAAATTGCAGTAAGCATAAGCTCTAATGCTATGGCAATAATAACAGCACCATGCTGAACATCGCTCATTGAAGCATTGTTTGAAGAAAAGCTTATAAAGTATTTTTGTAACATTTGCAGCTGCGGTATGAAAAGGGTCAAAGATGCCACAAAGGCAAGAATTGTGCCTACTATCACGCAAACAAAAGCAACCTTTGTCAAAATTTTAAATACCTTTACTACCGATTGGATCTTATCAAGAGTTTTCATTTTTATGCCTTTCTCAAGTTGTTTATATTAAAATTTTGTATTTGTTATACCATATTTATCATCAATTCAGATTATTTATTATTATCGACGGATATATCCTCTTCTGTTTGTAATTTGCTTGCTTTTTTGCCCGAAAAATAGTACAACGCTGCGCCTGCTATAAAAATAAATATCGAAATAAACTGCGATGTTGAAAGGGCTCCCACGCTTCCTCTCGGATCTGCCCTTAAAAATTCAACTAAAAATCGCCCGATTGAATATAAAATCATATAGAGAGCCGATATCCTGCCGCTCACTTTGTTTTTCTTAGCGACAACAAGCAGTATTGCGGCAAGCGCAAAGTCCGAAAAGCTCATTATAAGCTGCGTTGGTATAAGGGGGATTAAGTTCGGTGCAAAGTCCGAAGAAGTAAATACGATCGAAAACGGTGAGCTCGTAGCTTTACCGTAGCAACAGCCCGCAAGAAAGCAACCTATGCGCCCAAATCCCTGCGCAAGTGCAACGCTCGGCATTATCAAATCGAAATATGAAGAAAACGACAGCTTTTTTACTCTGCAATAAATATACACCGCCGCAACGCCGCCTATTATGCAGCCGTAAAACACAAAACCGTTGCCGATATCGCCTAAAAGAGAGGGATCGGCTATTATGTTTTTGATATCTGTAATTATGTAGAGCAGCTTAGCGCCGAGTATACCCGCAAGTATCGCCCATATAGCTATGCTCCAGACGTAGTCCGAATTAAGAGAAAATCGTTTTGCCCTCCTGTCCGCTAAGAAAAGAGCAGCTATTATGCCCAGAGCTATCATAAGCCCGTAGCCGTGAATTGTTAAATTACCTATAGTTATAATATCGTTATGCATTCCAAAATACCTTTTATTTTTTAAGATTATACCACATGATAAGGAAAATATGATAGAATAGCGTACAATTATATACTTAACTCATTTATTTTTTAATATATAAAAAAGGATGGTTGATCATGAACAAGGCTTGGGAAGTCGTAAAAAAATATTTAAAGCTATACTTTATCGACGCGCTTGGGGCAATGGCGCTCGGTCTTTTCTCTTCACTGATAATAGGACTTATCATATCGCAGCTCTCGCTTATACCTTTTCTTTCATTTTTAAGCGAATTTGCCGTTATTGTCAAATCAGACTATGTGGTAGGCGCGGCAATAGGCGTCAGCTGTGCATGGGGGCTTAAATCCAAGCCGCTGGTTTTATTTTCTTCTGCGGCAACGGGAGCCTTCGGTTACAGTCTTGGAGGGCCTGTCGGAGCGTATCTCGCAAGCGTTTTCGGCTCTCAGATCGCCTCTATCGTCGCAGGCAAAACTAAAATAGATATAATTTTAGCTCCTCTTTTAACGATAGTAGCAGGCTGTCTTGCAGGAAAGTTCGTCGGCCCCGGCGTAAGCGCTTTTATGACGGGCTTCGGTTCCCTGATAAACTCCGCAACCGAGCTTACTCCGTTTCCCATGGGCATAGCGGTGTCGGTTTTGGTCGGTCTTGCCCTGACTGCGCCGATATCCTCTGCTGCTATATGCATTATGCTCGGTCTTAACGGACTTGCGGCAGGCGCTGCAACGGCAGGCTGCTGCGCTCAGATGATAGGCTTTGCCGTGACGAGCTACCGCGACAATAAAATGGGTGGTTTTATTTCTCAGGGTATAGGTACGAGTATGCTGCAATTCTCAAATATAATAAGAAATCCTGCCATATGGATAGCTCCGACGCTTGCCTCGGCGGTTTTGGGCCCCGTGTCTACTCTCCTGTTTAAAATGACAAATACACCCGTCGGTGCGGGAATGGGTACAAGCGGTCTTGTCGGGCCGATAGGCGTTATATCCTCTATGTCCTCCTCTAGCACCACATTTGAGCTTATCGTTATCATAGCCTTGATGTGCTTTATCCTTCCTGCGGTGTTGTCGCTCTTTTTCGACTTCATCTTAAGAAAAATAGGCTGGGTGAAGGACGGGGATATGCTGCTTAAATTTGAGTAAAGAATAGTTTTAATATCGGCATTTGTATTGTATAATGTTTTTATAAGGCGCTTATTAAAAAATTAAGCGTATCGGAGAAATTATGGCAAGTAAGTTATATTATCAAAAGGACAAGCCGCCTGTTCGTATTTATTCTCAGGGGCAATACGACAAGCTAAACCAAACAACACAAAAACAAAACGACAATAACACATCTTCTTTGCCGCAGGACGCCCGCATGAAGAGAATGACTCAGCAATTTTCGACAAAGCGCCACAACAGCATAGTATGGGCTGTCTTGTTTGCTTTATTCTCAGTTGTGCTTCTTATTTCGGGCTCTGTCTTAAGTATGATATCGAGCGATATCATAGCTATAATACTTATATTTTCCGGTATATCGCTCTTGTTTTGTGCGAAAGCGAAAAAGTATAAATCTCTCTTTAATAAAGCGCAGAGCGGAGCAAAGCCAGTACCCAAGATAGAACCTACCGGCTCTGTAGACTCCCTTGAAAAGCAGGCGAAGCAATATATCCAGATAATAAAAAAAGCGAACGACGAGATACCCTCAGAGGAGCTTTCTTCCGATATAGACGAAATAGAAAAGCTTACGGGCGAAATATTCAACTATGCTATCGAGAATAAAAACGACAAGCAGACCTTAAGACGATTTTTCTCGTACTATCTTCCGGTGACTTTAAAGCTGCTTCAGTCATATGTCGACTTAGAAAAGATACCCTTGCAGACTCAACAGGTTATCGACACAAAAAAGGAAATAGCAGATATGCTCGGCAAAATAAAGACAGCCTTTGCAACGCTTTATGAGCAGATAATGCAGGCAAAGGCTATGGATATTTCCACGGAAATATCCGCTATGGAAAACATCATGACCTCAGAAGGGCTTATCAATCCTATTGAGCTTGACATGAAGGAATATCAAAAAGTATATGAGAAGGCAGATGAAGAAAAATAACGATAACAACAACTCAAAGTCAAATATTAAGCAGGCAAAATCTCTTTTGCGCGCAGAGCTTTTAAAAAGACGTTCGGAATTGAGCGAGGATTATATAAAGCAGTCAAGCTTTGTGATGTTTGAAAAAATACGCTCTCTTGAATGCTACGAAAAAGCAAAGTGCATAATGATATACGTCAGCTATCAAAACGAAATATATACGCACGATTTTATCAACGAGATGATAAACGAGGGCAAGAAGGTCTTAACGCCGATATGCAACAAAGACCACAGTATGACGCTTGCCGTGACAACACAATTCCCCAAGGGCTTTAAACCCACTAAAATGGGTATACTTGAGATACCCTCTGAGGATGCTATCGGTGCAGAGGAGAGTGAGATTGATATCATAATAACTCCGGGGCTTGCCTTCAGTCCAAACGGCGATCGGCTCGGCTACGGCGGCGGCTACTATGACAGGCTTTTCGAAAAGACAAGAAAGGACTGCCTGAAAATATGTCCCTGCTTTGACAACTTTATCATAGAGGATATCCCCACGGGCTTTTTCGATACTCCCGTTGATATGATCATCAGCGAAAAAAGGAGCATCTTCATCAGCAAAAAGGCACAAAAATTTAAGAGTGCCTCAAAATAGACAAAGCACTTTACATAGTATAAAGCGGTCGTTTTTTCTCCTTTAACGGTGTTCTGTCGGTTCAAGGTGTATATTTTTTAAACACAATTTATATATATAAGCATGAGGGTCTTAAAAAGCGTTTTCTCAAAAACGGGCAGGTTCGCTTTGTATGTGTTTTTTATATTGGTGTGTTTGTTTTTTTTGCTTCGTCCCGAGCAGGCGGCAAACGCGGTATTCGAAAGCGTGTCTATGTGGGCTTTTAAGGTAATGCCTGTAAGTCTTACGTTTCTTATAGCTTCAAATATGCTTTTATCCAATAAAAAAAGCTCGAAAAGGGCAATTGACAAAGGTTTTTTTATCACCTTATACCTTACGGGACTTATCATCGCTTCCCCGGCAAGCATAGCTAATATTTCTTCGTTGTACAGCGAAAAGAAAATATCACTCCCTCAAGCTATTCGCCTTTTGGCCCTTTTATCCAACATGAGCCCGATATTTATGTACGTCACAGTAGGCAGCTTCTTTTTTCACTCTTTTTCTTTCGGTTTAAAGCTTGTTATAATCAACTATGTATCATGTATCGTCACATATATAATCGTATGCGCTTTTAATATCAAGGAGTATAAGGGCATACCTAAAGTAAATGCAGACTATTACGAAAATACAACATATACTAACCCTGTCAGGTATGCAGTTGATATCTGCCTTAATATCGGCGGATATATGGCTTTCTTCGGGCTTATTTCTTCGGGTGTGGATATAATTTTAAACAAGGCGCCTTTTGAAGTGAAGTCCTTTATTTCATGCGCGCTTGAAGTTACAAACGGGCTTCATTTACTTAGTACGGCGTCTTGTTTTAACAAGGATATCCTTTTTATCATAGCCTCCTGTGCGTGCGGCTTTGGAGGTGTATGCATTATTTCACAGTGTACGGGATATTTAAAAAAAGCGGGTATCTCATATATGGTATTCATAGCTATTAAGCTTCTTTGCGCTGCGGTAAGCTTGTGTATCTCTGTTTTGTTTGTAATTGTCTTTCCTTCATAGTATAATTACAAGAAAAGTGATACGGAGATAAATCATGAGAGTCGTACTCATAACGGGAATGCTTGCCTCCGGCAAGACTATAGCTCTGCAGGTATTGCAGGATCTCGATTATTACGTTATAGACAACCTTCCTCCCGCCATGGTAAAGCCGTTTTTGTCGCTTGCGCAAAAAAGCAACCCGCCTATAGACAAGGTATCCTTCGTCATAGACGTTCGTACAGAGGGCTTCTTTTCGGATATTGACAAGGCGATTGGCTACCTGAAGGAGAACACTCAGTTTGATATATTATTTATAGACGCCGACGATGAGGTGCTGCTTTCGCGCTACAAGCTATCAAGACGGCGACATCTTATGTTTGAGAATGAGAGGATAGAACAAACCCTCCTGCATGAGAGAGAAAAATTATCTCCCTTAAAGGAAATAGCCGACTATGTTATAGACACGACGGATATCAACGAGGCTCAGTTTAAAAAAAGGCTGCACGATATATTCGGAGGAGTCACAAACGAAGAACGCCGCTTCATGATAAATTTTGTGTCCTTCGGCTTTAAATACGGTATCCCACAGGACTGCGACTTTGTATTTGACGCACGTTTTGCGCCCAACCCGTATTATATTGATTCTCTTAAGGAGTTAAGCGGCTTAGATGAGCCTGTACGAGAGTATGTCATGGGCTTTGAGGAATCCAAGGAGTTTTTAAAAAAGATAATAGATATGCTTAATTTTCTGCTGCCCTACTACAAGCGCGAGGGAAAGAGTCAGCTTGTTGTGGGGATAGGCTGTTCGGGAGGCAGACACCGCTCGGTCAGCTTTGCACAGCTTCTGTTTGATAATTATAAAACGCAGGAATATGAGGTGAGCGTGGAGAACAGAGATATTAATAAGGATAAGCTGAAATGAGCGAGTCTTACGTAAATAATAAAAAGGTCGTTTTGATAGGCGGAGGCACAGGCAACTCCGTACTTCTTAAAACGCTTAAACGCTATACGCCGAACATCACGGTTATTGTGACCGTGGGCGATGACGGAGGCTCTTCAGGCATACTTAGAAGAGAGCTTGGCGTTATACCTCCGGGAGATATAAGAAACTGTCTTGTCGCTCTGGCAGACGAGGAAAGCGTTATGGCAAGCGTTATGAATAGGCGCTTTACAAAGGGGAGCTTGAAAAAACAAAATTTGGGCAATATCATACTTACCGCCCTTTACGAAATGAGCGGCAGCTTTCCCATGGCTATAAAGCAGATATCCGAGGTGCTTGCCATTTCGGGCGTGGTGCTTCCTGTGACATGCGAAAACATACAGCTTTGTGCGCGCTACAATAACGGCAAGAGTATAAAGGGAGAATCAAAAATAGCGCTGTACGCTTCAAGGCACTCTCTTGAAATATCGCAAATACAGCTTATACCCCAAAACCCGCCTCTTTTTGAGGATTGCGCACTGGCTATAAACGAAGCAGATATAATAATCTTTTCGCCGGGAAGCCTTTATACCTCTCTTATACCGAATCTTTTGGTAGACGGAATGCTAAAGGCTCTTAAGGATACAAAAGCGAAAAGGTACTATCTTGCAAATATCATGACAGAGTACGGAGAAACGACGGACTATAGCTTGTCGGATCACATAGCGGCAATAGAAAAGCATACAGACAACAACAAGGTATTCGACGAGGTCATATATAACGATTCTTCTCTGCCGCGCGATGTGCTTGAGCGCTACATGAGGGAAAACCAATATCCTGTAAAGGCGGATATAACCTCAAAGCATAAAAGAAGCTACTCCTTTAAGGGTATGGATATAGCGGACATTACTCAAAACGGACTGCGCCACAACGCTAAGAGAATATTTGAATATATATTTAAGGCTTGACGTAAAAAAAAAACAAACAGAATATAACGGGGGCAATATGAGAAAAGACTCAAGACAGAACGATATGCATAGGGAGATTAAAATCACAAGGGACTACATAAAATATCCGCAGGGCTCCGCTCTGTGCGAATTTGGGGACACAAAGGTTATATGCACGGCATTTGTCGAAGAAAAGGTTCCGCCTTTTTTAAAAGGAACGGGAAAGGGCTGGGTGAGTGCGGAATACAGTATGCTTCCTGCGGCAAACGCCACAAGAAAGCAGCGCGACATCTCACGATTGAAGCTTGACGGGCGAAGCGCTGAAATTCAAAGGCTCATAGGACGCTCCTTAAGATGTGCCGTTGATACAAAAAAACTCGGGGAACGCACTATATGGGTAGACTGCGACGTGATTCAGGCTGACGGCGGAAGCAGGACAGCCTCTATTACAGGCGGCTTTGTCGCTATGTACGACGCTGTGAATTATCTTATGCAAAGAGGCTTGGTAAGCGAAAATCCGATAAAGAATTTTATAGGAGCCGTAAGCGTCGGAATAGTGGATGACGAATGCATACTTGACTTGTGCTACGAGGAGGATTCGCGCGCTCAGTGTGACATGAACGTAGTTATGACAGACGAGGGCGATTTTGTTGAATTGCAGGCAACGGCGGAGGGAAGAAGCGTAAAGGAGTACGAGATGGACTCTCTTATTATGCTTGCTACGCAGGGAATAATGGATATAATCGAAATCCAAAAGAAGGTTCTCGGTATCTGATGAAAAAGAAAGTGGTTTTTTCAACTCATAACCCTCATAAGGCAGTTGAATTAAAGAAAATATTGTCGGATTATACTATCCTCACCTTAGATGATATCGGCTTCACAAATGAAATAGAGGAAAACGGCTCAAGCTTTGAAGAAAATGCGCTTATTAAGGCTTTGGCAGCGCACGAAGCTTGTGATTATGTGTGTATATCGGACGATTCGGGGCTGTGCGTAGATGCACTTAACGGCGCACCCGGTATATATTCCGCAAGATATTCCTCCGGCAGCTATTACGACAATAATATTAAGCTTATCAACGAACTACATGGTCTTTCGAATGAGAAAAGAACGGCAAGCTTTGTTTGCTGTGCGGCAGCGGTTTATCCTGATTCGTCAACAAGCGTTTATACTGCAAGGGTTTACGGGCATATCACAAGCGCTCTTACAGGAAATGACGGCTTTGGCTACGACCCCGTGTTTTACGTCGACGAAAAGCAAAGGACGTACGCACAGATGAGCGAGGAGGAAAAAAACGAGATCAGCCACAGGAAAAAAGCGTTTGAGCTGCTTAAAGAGGAGCTTGACGAATATTTTGAAGGTAAAGAAAGCTAAAAAATGAAAATACTTGTTTTTTCAGACTCTCACGGCAATACATCTCTGATAAAAAAGGCTGTTAAAGCTAACGAGGACGCGCAAGTTATACTTCACGCAGGGGATTATGCAAGAGATATAAATTTTCTTTGCGATAAACAAAGGCATATATATGCGGTAAAGGGCAACTGCGACTATTACGACAGCTTTGAAGAAGAAATGATAATAAACGAGGACGGCGTTAAGATATTACTTTCTCACGGCAATAATTATCATGTAAAGGGAAACGTAGAGTCTTACGCAAAAAAAGCAAATGAGCTTGGCGCAGACATAGCCGTGTTCGGACATACCCATGAAGCGTTCAGGGCAAACGTGTTCGGCTCGTTTTTACTTAATCCCGGCAGCATAAACCCTTATAATGCCAGACGCTTTCCCTCCTACGCAATAATTTTGACAGATAACGGCGATATCACAAAGGTAGAAATAATAAACGTGGTTTAAGGGACTTTTGGTAAGTTTGCGCTTAATAAGCGCAATATGAAGAATAAAAAAGTGATAAAAAAAAGTGCGGGTGACTTAAGAGGAAAAGAAAATGAAGAATAAATACAATATGACCTTAGAGCAGAATATATTCGTCGCCAAACGCAATATTGTCGATTATATTTGGAAAAGCGCCAACCTCGAAGGAATAAACGTAACCTTTCCGCAGACTTATACAATTTATGAAGGAGCTGTAGTAAACGGCGTAAGCGCCGATGATATAGTGACTATCATGAATCTTAAAAATACATGGAAATTCTTATTTGCAAATATCAACAAAGAACTTAACATAGAATTTTTATTTAGGCTCAATGATTATGTTGCACGCTCGGAATCCTTAGAGTGGGGGAAGCTCAGATACGGCAAAGTCGGAATTGCAGGAACCGATTACGTTCCGAGCATTCCTGTAAAAGAAAATGTCGAAAGAGAGTTAACGGATATACTAAAGATAGATAATCCTACTTCACGAGCTTTGACTCTTATGCTTTGGGGCATGCGTTCGCAACTGTTTTGGGACGGAAATAAAAGAACATCAACATTTGCTGCAAACAAAATAATGATTCAAAACGGGTGTGGCGTTATCTCGATTAATCAAGACAATACGCAGGAATTTAACAGACTGCTTACAGCATATTACGAAAGTAACGACATGAACACAATAAAAGAATTTCTGTATGAGAAATGTATCGACGGTATAGATTTTTAATCGAGTGTAAAAGAGAATTAAACGTACGAAAAAGTTAAAAGATAACATTAATGACAAAGTTAGCTTGCCGTTTAAATCGTATGAATCAACAAAATAAGAAGCTATAGCTATTAAAAAAGTTCTGCTATCTAATAAAATACAGAAGTAAAAGTTAATGTTGCAATTTACAGTTTAAGGGACTTTTATTAAAAGGCTTGACCTCTTTTTTAAAATAATATACAATGACTTTTGTGATTCGGTGCCGATTATTCGGAGAATAGACAAACGGGTGAGATACCCGTGCGGACCCGCCGCTGTAATGCCGAGCTTAAGCGCATTAGGCCACTCTTAAAAAAAAGGGGAAGGCGCGCTAAATAAGCAATGAAGCAAAGCCAGAAGACCTGCCGAAATTACATTGATAGTGAACAAAGGTAAAGTTCCATCTTAAAGGATGCGGACTTTTTTGTTTGCATCTAAAAAAAACAAACGGGAGAAAAAAATGAAAAAAACAACAAAAATCATCATGGCGGCAATGTTTATTGCACTTTGCTTTGTGGGAGGGAACATAAAAATTATGGGCTCTATAGCCTTTGATTCTCTTTTCGCATTCGTCGGTACCTTGCTGCTCGGACCTTACTTCGGTGCTGCTATCGGCGCTTTGGCGCACTTACTGAGCGCACTGCTTTCGGGCTTTCCCCTTTCGCTGCCCGTACATCTTATCACAGCATTAATGATGGCTGTTACTATGCTTGGCTTCTACTTTACTATAAAATTAATGCAAAAGACAAAGCTCAATAAGATAATATCCTATGTGTGCGGGGGAATTGTCGCACTTATCCTAAACGTGCCTGTAAGCCTTTTTGTGCTTATCCCTTTAATGGGAAAGGCTGTGGCGATATCTCTTATACCGGTTTTGCTTCCGGCAGCTGCTGCAAACGTGGTATTGGCATTAATAGTATTTGCGCTTATACCGCAAAAGTACAAGTCACAGATCAAGTAAGAAAGAGTTACTAAGGAGAAGAATCGTTATAATGAAGGTTTTGAAGTACCGAGATCTTACTGTTTGCTCAACTGACGGCGTATGTATAGTATGCGCTTGCGACAGCTGCGGAGGAGTAGGTGAAAAGCAGGGGGACGTTTTAAAATATCCCGCCTATATTACGGGCAGATATACTGCGAGGGGAGCGTTAATGGAGATCATTTCTTACGGGTGTAAGGTGGTAAGCGTGAGCGATACCGTCTGCTGCGAAATGCTCCCGACGGGCAAAGAGATAATACGAGGCGTTATTGATGAAATGGCTCTGGCAGGTATAGACAAAAGCCTTCTTAACGGTTCAACCGAAGAAAATATGACTACAACAATGACAGGCGTAGGAGTAAGCGTAATAGGCTTATGCGATAAACCAAGGCAATTTGAAGTAAACGCAGGAGATTTCGGCGTATTGTTCGGGAAAATAAAGTCGGGCAGCGATATTTTAGATACGCCGGGCGTTATTGACGAGGAAATAATCTGCTACGACGACATAAAAGCGATTCGTAATATAGAAAAAACCGCGGAAATTGTTCCTATCGGCTCAAAGGGCATAAAATACGAGGCATTGTTGTTATCAAAGCTCCACAACTTGAAATTCGAATTTTCCGATAGCTTTAACGGGGATATTTTAAAGAGCGGTGGCCCTTCGACCGCCGCTCTCGTTAGTGTAAAAGAAGAAAATTTAGATAAGGTTTTGTCCTTAAAGGATACGTGCGTAGTGTTAGGAAGATTTATATAAGCTATAAGTTAGTATCCTTTAATAGTTAAATAAAGTGTATTTTTCACCGATATTTTTATGCTTAAAAACCTTTAGATGACAAGCGGGTAAAATACGGGGGTTAAGAATACTATCATAGCGTAGGTCACTATCGTGGGTAAAAGCCCGTATAACACATAATCCGAGAATTTATAGCCCGCCGATATAGTCATTCCTATATGACCGTTAGCAAGCGGCGTCAGGAAGGTAAGAGCCGCTCCCAGACACATTCCGTAGGCAAACGCATATGGGCTGAGTCCTAAGCTTGTTACAAGCGAAAGCGTACCCGGCATTATTATCAGAAGACATGCCATGTTTGACATAAACTGACTTACAAGCATTGCGACCAATACCATGGCTGCAAAGAATGCCAGCGGTGCAGTTGAAGCGTTAAACGCCTTTAAGAATACGTTTGCGACCATTGCGGCGCCTCCGCTTACGTTTAATGCCTTGCCGAGTCCCAAGCACGCACACAGCCATACCAGACAATTCCAGTCCAGCTTTTGAAATACGCTTTTTTGTTTGACTGTGCCTGTTACTATACAAAGTATCGCCCCTATAAGGGCTGCACAGCCGTTACTTACCCAGCCTGTAATAAACAGCACGATTACAACTGCGAAAATAACCAAGACCTTTATTCCCTGCTTATTAAGCTTTGTCACATTTGTATCTATCGAATTTTGCTCGGTGCTGTCGTTATCGACGCGCTTAGCCCATATTTTCTTTCCTATGGGATAACCGATAAAAGTCATGTACAGTATGATAAAGACCGTACACGGAATACATACGCTTGCCAGATCCCACATACCGAAGCCTGCGCCTGTTGCCTGCGTAAGCAGCGTACTCGCCGTTATCTGAGTGGTGGAGCCGACGAGCGTGCAGTGTCCGCCGTAAATTGCGGCTATCGCTACGGGAATAACAAGGTTTTTGTATTTCATATTCTTTGAAGACGTGCTTGCAGCCGAGCATATCGCCATCATCATGGCAATAACTGCCGTGTTGGAAAGAAAAGCGGAAAGTACAGCCGCTATTATGCACGAAATCAATATAAAGCGTCTTTCCTTATTGGCGGAAAGTCTTATCGCCAAGTTCCCTATAAACGCCGCCGCGCCCGATTCAAAGAGTGCTATGCCGATTATAAGCATACCGAGTACGAGGATGAATATGTCGCTTGCAAAGCCGGAGAGCGCCTCCGAGGCGCTGCAGACCTTGAAAGCCAACATAGCCGCCACTCCCAAAAGAGCAACTGTGGCGCTTGGTATTTTGTCTATTATGAATAGTATTATCACTACAGCCATAATGATCAGGCTTATTGTTGCGGTATTCATATGGAATACTCCTTACTTATATAAGTAGATTCAAGTAAAATTTATAGTATGCCTTGTCGTATACTGCAAGTCTTTTAAGAGCGAAGGAGGGCGTGAGCATATTATCCTTGCTAAATGCTTTGCTATCAAAATCCAACTTTGAAAACGGAAGCTGTTCTATGGAAGCATCTTTTTTAAATCCTTCGCTGTTAAGCTTTTTACCGAAGCTTTTTTTCGCGTTTTCATATTTAGTGTTAAAGATTTAGGTCTGGCAAAGTGCGCAGAAAAATTAGGTACAAGTAAAACTGCA
>CAZTZO010000030.1:0-13234 GCA_964618075.1 uncultured Lachnospiraceae bacterium | reverse complement strand
ATGCCGCAGAGAACGAATACAAACATTGTATCAATTCTCTGCGACATAGTTGGTGCGGATAACAGGAGTTGAACCTGCATGGAGCTACCCCCACACGGACCTGAACCGTGCGCGTCTGCCAATTCCGCCATATCCGCACTACGTGGGTATTATACTATATAAAATGAAAAAATAAAACAACTTTAGGATAAAATTATTACCGCCTTTCATATATATAAATATAATATGAAGGGATAAAAATTGATATGATACATACATTAAGAGAAAACGAGACCATTGATGAGCTTACTCAGATATTTTCATGTGAGAAAAGCGATATAACGGACGTAAGCGGTAGTATTGCTATGTCGCCGGTTGAAGGAATGAGCGTATGGCTCTCTCTGGGGGGTATTGTGTCGTTTGACGAAGTAACCCTTGCACGCAGCGATAAAGAGCTTTTTATACACCCGAATGCAAAAATATCGTGCATATACAAACCGACAAGCAATTCAGAGAGCTTTGTGGGAGCAGACAGTTTACTACAGAACGCTTCTTCGCTTTATATTGACGCATATTCTCTTAAGGAGGAAGTACTTGAGCTTGCAAACGATTATCCGGCTATCAATGCCTGCAAAATAGCAAACACATCGCCTTGTTTTTATTTAAGCGATCCCGATAAATATGCGCCTGACAATATACTTGAACAGCTTTTGGTGGATCTTTCCTTTAAGGAGTATACGCGCTGCCTTGTAAGTGTTGACGAGCCGAAGAAAATTTCATCTTATAAAAAAATACGAGAGTCGCTTAAGGGAGTCGACATTCAAACGGATATATGCGCTCCCTACAGAGTGTTAAAGGAAGGCGGAATAAAAAATGAGGACGGAAGGTATTACTACATAGTAGAGAGAAACGTACTTGATTTCGAGAGCTTTTCAAGTAATATTATGAATATTGCAAAGATATATGCCTCGCAAAATGTCGGCTGCATGATACACCCGAGGGCGGCAAGCATAAACAAAAAAACCGGCAAGGTATCCTTTCCCGATATCAGCGAAATAAGTACATTGTTAAATACCATCAAGGGTAAAATATCGTTTGATTCCGTCTCACAGCTGGCTCACTGTACATATTCATCAAACAATGAAGAGGTAAGCCTGATTTTTGAGGACTTTAAATCACTCTATGCCAAGTTATCATTTCTATCGGACAACAAAATAAATTATATCCTTACGCAGGGGGAAGAATCATTGACGCTCGTAAAAAATTTGTTTGGAATCATCAAGCCTGTATGAAACAAATCCTTATATAAAATCATATTAAATTTGTTTTTTCAACCTTTTGTGGTAATATTGTAGTAATAATGACTATTGTTTTACAGGGATAAGACTCCATGGAAAAATTGTTTAAAATCAAACAACGTAATTCGAGTATACGCACAGAAATAATAGGCGGCATTACAACTTTTTTTGCAATGGCTTATATCATTTTCGTCAATCCCTACTATCTTTCCATGGCGGGAATGAATTACAGCGCCGTTATGGTTGCTACTTGCATATCTGCGGCGATAGGTTGTTTTTTGTTCCCATTGCTTCGATCGTGCCTGCCGGCGCAACGGCACCTGCCTTAATTATTGTCGGAATAATGATGATGAAAAGCACTTTGAATATTGATTGGAGCGACATAGAGCAAGCTGTCCCGTCTTTCTTGACAATTACTATAATGCCGTTTTCATACTCTATTTCTGACGGTATAGCCTTCGGTATTATATCATTTACTATAATAAAAATTGTGCGCGGAAAGTTTAAAGAAGTGCCTATCCTAACATATATCCTGAGTATATTGTTTATCGCTTTTTACATAGTGACAATATGAGAGGGTATGGAAGGGTATGGAAGGGACTGCTTTTTCTTTTGCAGGCTGACCGGGTCACCTTGCAAAAGCACAAATGCATAAGTACGAGCAAAACACCTTTTTTTCAGTCTGACCGGGTCATCTTGTAAAAAAGATACCAATGAACGCACGAACCAAACGCCTTTTTTCATTCTGACCCGGTCACATTGCAAAAAACATACAGACCAAGCGTGTGGCAAAGCGCATTTTCATTCTGACCCGGTCACTTTGCGAAAGTGCAGACGTATGGATAGTGTATTTGCCTATTTGCAGTCTGACCCGGTCACATTGTAAAAAAAATATCTTTAGCACCCCGATGAGTCAGGATGCTAAAGATTAAGAAATAACTTTTTCTCACAGTAAGCGTTGTGCTTTTAATTATTCTTTACAATATACTAAGATAGCCTTAGCGGCGAATTCGGCTGTTCCATTACCGCCTGCTTTATTTATATTGTCCGTCATTTCTCCGCCTGCAGCGTACATCTGACCAAGACCGGATAATATCTGTGGTGTGCAGTTGTAGTATTTGTCGCTTATGAAGCATTGCAGCTTTTTTATAAGTATCTGTACCCTTTGATCTGAAGGCTCAAGATCCTTGAGTTTTCCTATCTCTTTAAATATCTCCATCATTTTTTCTGCATTATCGGCTTCAGCCGCTTCGCTTCGTCCTGCTGACTTCCTTTCGTACTCCTTATATGCTTCTGTGTCGCCCCATTTTTCCTTTGCCTTTTTGGCATAATCTTCCAGCTTAGTTTTATCAAACGAACTAAAATTCATCTCCATAACTCCTGTTCTCTTTATTCTTTCAGCCAGAGTAATCACATTGTCAATATGAGCTCTCTTTAATTTGAGCAGCTCGATCTGATCTGCGAGAGCTTCTATCGCGTCAAATTTTTCCGATGATAATATTACCTTTATCTCTGTAAGCGAAAATTCAAGCTCCCTAAATAACATCACGGTCTGTAAACGAATAAGCGCTTTATCGTCGTAGAGCCTGTAGCCTGCTGTTGTCTTTTCCGTCGGAAGTAAAAGACCTATTGCATCGTAGTGGTGAAGCGTGCGCACGCTTACCCCCGTCAGCTCGCTCACTTTATGTACCGTATACATTGATGCCTCCCTCTGACAACATGTATTCTATACTATGACGTAACGTTAGAGTCAAGAATTATATTAATTAATTTTCACTTTTTTATTCTGACCCGGTCACATTGCAAAAAAACATCCCCCACAAAAGTCAAAATGTACTATAATAAATATAATAAGCGAACAAAAGGGAGAATCAAATGAAGGAAAAATACCACTATAGCGAGAGAGGATGCGTTTATTACCAAATATCCGATGAATTGGACGGCAACAAAATAACGCTTGTTTTTCTGCACGGGCTTACTGCCGACCATACTCTTTTTGATAAACAAACGGATTATTTCAAGGACAAATACAACATCATCGTTTGGGACGCCCCTATGCACGCGAAGAGCAGACCATACATTAATTTTACATACTCGAATGCCGCCGCAAATCTAAAAGATATCATTGATGAAAATAATATACCTTCCTGCGTGATGATAGGTCAGTCTATGGGAGGATATATAATACAGTCGTTTTTACAGCGTTACCCAAAATACGTTCGGGCATTTATAGCAATCGACACCTGCCCCTACGGTGAGGTTTACTACTCAAAATCAGACAAATGGTGGCTTAGGCAAATAGAGTGGATGTCGCGTTTATACCCGATAAACACGCTAAAAAAAGCCATAGCAAAGCAGACAACGACAAACGAATATTCCTACAACAACATGCTAAATGCACTTGAAGGGTACGAGAAAAGAGAGCTGTGCCATCTTATGGGCATAGGTTTTGCGGGGTTTTTGGACGACAACAAGGATATGACAATAAACTGTCCGACTTTGTTGCTTGTGGGGAGAAAGATAAAACGGGTAAGGTAGTGCAATACAATATTGAATGGAATAAGAAAACGGGCTTCCCATTGGTAATGATAAAGGACGCTGCTCACAATTCCAACGCGGACAATCCCAAGCAGGTCAACAGCGAGATAGATAAATTTTTACAAAAATTATAATAGAATGCGAACAGATAAAAATGCCGACAGCTTAAATTTTTGAAAGGAAAAATAAGAATGATAACTGAAAAGGAATTATCACAGGAAGCTACGCGCTTCACAAGCGAGAGTAAGTATAATGTTATTTCTAAGGATATAGCCTTAGATTCGTCCCTTGTGGGAACGAAAATATTTGATAATCCTCTCGTGGGATTTTGCGATGCGAACGATGAACTGTTTAAGGAATTAATAAAAAAGGACGTAGTCGGCCCTCAGATGATGATGCCATACGAGTGGCTTGATTCCGCTGTGAGCGTGATCAGCTTCTTTCTTCCATTTACAAAGGAAATAAAACAAAGCAACTACACAAACAATGATATCCCTTCGAACGGCTGGCTTCACGGGAGGATCGAGGGACAGGAATTGTTGATTCATCTGGGTGCGGATATAAAGGAATTTTTGATTAATAACGGATTTGAAGCTATTATACCGATGACGGACGAAAGGTTTAGTTCTGTAACGTACAAGGACGAAACCAGACAGGGAAAGTGGAAATACGCAAGCTTTACAAGTAATTGGTCAGAAAGGCACATAGCTTATATTTGCGGTCTTGGAACCTTTGGATTGTCGAAGG
This sequence comes from uncultured Lachnospiraceae bacterium, assembly GCA_964618075.1. Taxonomy (GTDB): domain Bacteria; phylum Bacillota; class Clostridia; order Eubacteriales; family Anaerofustaceae; genus CAYTMY01. Next base: position 8,672 of record CAZTZO010000030.1, on the reverse strand, counting down.
GTCTTATCACCGAGAAGGGAATTGCAGGTCGGTTTGTAAGCGTTATTACTAACGCACCCTTCCCATCTACAAAACGAAATTACTCAGGAGTTTATGATTACTGCATAAACTGCGCTGCCTGCGTAAAGCGTTGTCCGGTAAATGCGATAACCCTTAAGGAGGGAAAAGACCACGTTAAATGCGTCGGCTTTCTCGACAATTCAAAAAAACTGTACTTCCCCAGATACGGATGTGGAAAATGTCAGGTCGACGTACCCTGCGAAAACGGCATACCGAAAAAGTAAGTTATTTTCACTTTTGCAGCCTGACCCGGTCACTTTGCAAAAGTACAGGCACACTTACAGTGATTTGCAGTGCGTTTTTCATTCTGACCCGGTCACCTTGCAAAAAACATACATACCAAGCATGCGTCAAAGCGCATTTTCATTCTGACCCGGTCACCTTGCAAAAAACATACATACCAAGCATGTGGCAAAACAGCTTTTGCATTCTGACCCGGTAACTTTGCAAAAAACATACAGACCAAGCATACGTCAAAAACGTCTTTTGCAGTCTGACCCGGTCACTTTGCAAAAAACTCCCTACATCTTGACACAAATAGATATATTACATATAATGTATTTAGAAAGTGAAAAGATGGACACAGACGATTCAGACACCGATAATTATATACGGTGTAACTTAAAAAAACACAAGCAAATAACCTTTTATCAAGCATGGGGCACACTCGGACGTTGTGCAGCCGTGTTTTTTGTGTTTAAAGGTCTTTTTTATTCATACTAACATATCAAAGGGAGCATCATATGGATTCTGACGGCTGGATATTATTTTCAGCGCTCATACTTCTTATACTATTAGGAGGCTATTTCGCGGCAAGCGAGACTGCTTTTGCCTCCGCAAATAAAATACGCTTAAAAAACATGGCGGATTCGGGCTCTTTCGGAGCAAAGAGAGCTTTGTTTATCTGTGATAACGCCGACAAATCTCTTACAACACTGCTTATATTAAACAACATTACCCACATCGGCTCGGCTTCCATTGCAACGGTTCTTTCAACGCGCCTTTGGGGAGTTCAAAGCGTTACAGCCTCAACGATAGTAATCACAATAATCGTATTTTTGGTAAGCGAGACAATACCGAAGAATTACGCCGCGCACTTTCCCGAAAAGTTTGCAATCAAAACAGCCGGCATACTTAAGAGCCTTGTTGTTATACTTACCCCGATATCCTATATATTTACGGCTATAAGCAAGCTGCTCTCAAAGCTCTTTGTTAAAAATGAGGAGCCGACCGTAAATGAGGACGAGCTGTACGATATTATCGAAACGGCGCAGGAGGAAGGCAGTATCGAAAAGGAAAAGGGCGAGCTTATACACTCCGCACTTGAATTTAACGATATTACCGTAAAGGATATCCTTACCCCCAGAATAGATTTAGTGGCACTCGATAAGGAGATGTCGGCTCAGGAGATAATAAAAGCCATAAAAGAAAGCAGGCATTCCCGTCTTGTCGTTTACAGCGACACAATAGACAACGTCACGGGTACCTTAAGTATACGTAAATACATAAAAAGCTATTTAAAAAACGGCGATAACACGATTCTTGACGAGCTGACGGATCCGCCGTATTTTGTGTATCGCACAATGCCGGTTGACGAGCTTTTGAGAGAAATGAGCTCAAACAAGCAGCATATGGCGATAGTTTCGGACGATTACGGCGGAATGCTCGGAATTGTGACTATAGAGGATATGCTTGAGGAGCTTGTCGGAGAAATATGGGACGAGGACGACGTGGTCAGAGAGGACTTTGTTCCGCTCGGCGGCAACCGCTTTGCGATAAACGCGGATATGTCTGTGGAGGACGCCTTTGAGCTCATGGGAATAACTCGTCTTATCAACGAAAATGCTCTTCACAAAACTCTGGGTGCATGGGCCTTGGAGCACTTTGATTATATGCCTGTGAGAAACGACAGCTTCAGATACGAAAACCTTAAAATAAGCGTGGACGAAATAACGCATTCGAGAATAGTCAAGATAGTTATACAAATCACAGACGGTAAGGAGGACTGAATATGAACGCAAATATTTCTTCCTATATATATATTGTGATACTCATTGTTTTTTCTGCTTTCTTTTCCGGCAGCGAGATAGCATACGCATCAGTAAACAAGCTTCGTCTTAAAAAGAATGTCGAAACAACAAACCGTCTTTCGCAAAGGCTTGCTCTTTATATAGCAGATAACTACGAAACGGCACTATCCTCCATACTTGTCGGCAACAACCTTGTAAATATAGCGGCATCCTCTATCGCAACGGTGATAGCAATGTCCATAGCCGGGGAAGCATACGTCGGATATGCAACGGCAATAATGACAGTTGTTATACTTATTTTCGGTGAAATAGTACCGAAGCTGCTTGCCCGCGAGCACAGCGAGGGCTTTACCACGGCAGTCGCCGTACCTCTTCGCATAATAATGATAATAACCTACCCTGTCGTGTTCGTCGTTATGAAAATACTCGGCGTTGTATCGAAGATTTGGGGAGGAAGCAGTGATAATTCTCCGAGCGTGACAGAGGACGAGCTGGTGACAATAATCGAAATGGTAGAGGACGAGGGCGTTATTGACGAGGCGAGAAGCGACCTTTTGCAGTCAGCCATAGAATTTTCGGATATCACGGCGCAGGAAATAATCACTCCGAGGGTGGATATGCTTGCTATTGACGTTGATGACGAAGTTGAGGATATTAGAAAGCTTATAAACAATTCCGCATTCTCCCGTTTGCCCGTTTACGAGGGAACAATAGATAATATTATCGGCGTGCTTTATCTGAACAGGTTTTACAAAAGACTTATAGACGAAAGTGATTTTAATATACGCGATATGCTTATGGAGGTATGCTATATCCCAAAAACGCTCAAATTGCCGTATGTTTTGGCGGAGCTGAGAAGGGCAAGGCAGCATCTTGCCGTTGTAACGGACGAATACGGGGGGACTCTGGGCATACTCACAATGGAGGACGTCTTAGAGGAGCTTGTCGGAGAAATATGGGACGAAACCGATGAGGTCGTTAAGGAGTTTGAGGAAATAGACTCCAACAACTATATAGCAAGCGGCGACATGAATATATCTGATTTTCTCGAAGATATCGGCGCCGATGCAACTCCCTTTGAAAGCGAATATACAACGCTGGGCGGGTGGCTTACCGAAATGCTCAATGGCTTTCCTCGTGAAGGGGACAGCTTTGAATACGACTCTATGAAAATAACCGTGCTTGAAATGGACGACAAGCGGGTCAAAAGCGTCAGCGTCCACAAACAGACGGACGAAAAAGAAATCAAAGACTAATATAAAAAATAATGCTTTCTTTTGTTGTAATGTGTTAGAATACGTCAAAGCAAACATTTTTTTAATCTCGGAGGATGCGAATTATGATAAAAATTTACATATTAATCGCCCTGCTTTCATTGGCGGACGCCATATTTTTAAAGGATAACACTATCGGAAAGATTATAAATATAGCGATACTTGTTTTAGCGGTATTTCTGGTGTTTTTCTGGAAATATTCGATATGGAATCTTTTCGGATTTGCGATAGTCTGGCTTTTGGCGGGCTACTTCGGAGGATATATTAATACGCAAATAAAAAAACGCAGTAATAAATAGCTTTTTATATTAAGATACAGAAGATCATAATGCAGGATAATATCGCAAGCTATACATATAAGGTTACAAAAGAAAATATAACGCTTCATTCCTCCTCACCCGACAAGCAAATAAAGGCATCGGATTATTTAAGGCGCGTATACAATTATTCGTCACGTTTACTCAAAACGATAAAGTATGACGGCACGTTCTGTATAAATGATAAGCAATGCTTTTTGAACACTCCTGTAAAGGACGGGGACATTATTAAGCTTACGCTCAAGCCGGAAGGAGCTGACTGCGAAGCAAATAATATTTATGTGGAAGTATTATTTGAAGATGAGGACATGCTGATTGCAAACAAGCCTCCATATATGCTAACGCATCCCTCAAAGAATATAAAGAACAACACTCTTGCCAATGCGCTGTATTATCGCTGGCAGACAGAAGGCGTCAATATAAAGGCCCATTTCGTCGGCAGGCTTGATATGAATACCTCCGGAATAGTATGCGTTGCAAAAAATAAATATGCACATCATTATTTACAGGATTATCTTGAAAAAAATTCTCACTGTAAATACTATCTGGCGATAGTTCAAGGCAAACCAAATTGCGACAAGGGCGTGATAAAGCTGCCTATAGGCTACAGCGGCGACGGACTCAGACGCGCCGTCGGAGAGGATAAGGACGAAGCAAAGGAATGTATCAGCGAGTATGAGATCATAGCTTCAAACGGTGAATATTCCCTGTTAAAGCTGTGCCTTGTGACGGGGCGGACTCATCAGCTTAGGGTTCACCTGGCATATATCGGCTGTCCCATACTCTCAGACGAGCTTTATTCAAAAAAAAGTGAGCTTATTGCAAGACAGGCTCTGCACGCTTATGAATTAACAGTACCGAATATTAATAAAAATACGCTGATGCGTTTCAGGGCGCCTCTTAATGACGATATGGACGAGCTTGTAAAAAAATTATTCAAAAAAGAAAATTTGTGCTTGACAAGCGATAATTCTTCTGATATTATATCGACTAATATAATGCGTTTGAATGTGGAAGAGTAACATATTCATAATTCCCTACAGAAAGCAGCCGGTGAGACAAATAATCTCGTGATGAGAGGCGCAAGGTGATAGAATATGCGAATACACCGCATGAGCAGCATTCCCGAAGGTTTTATACATAGGGAATGAAGGGTTCGCCCTTTAGCGCGATAGGGTGTGTTGGCACCCGACGAGGCGTATACCGTGAGGTATGTGCGAACTGAGGTGGTACCGCGGAAAAAAAGTATTCCGCCCTCTGAAAATATTTTCGGAGAGCGGTTTTTTTATATCCTCCAACAGCAAAAAGCAGTGGATAAAAGCCCTTCTTCGCTAAAAATGAAAGGGTGACAACAATGGTTACAAGACTTCTTCTCATCGCCGCATTTGCGGCGGTAACAATCGCAGTCGGCATTTACTGCCGAAAAAAAGCAACAAGCGTCGGGGATTTCGTTCTCGGAGGGCGTAACGTGGGCCCGTGGCTTACGGCGTTTGCATACGGCACGAGTTACTTCTCATCGGTCGTTTTCGTCGGCTATGCGGGACAGTTCGGCTGGAATTTCGGCATTTCCGCAACATGGATAGGTATCGGCAATGCGCTTATCGGTTCATTCATGGCTTGGATGATACTGGGCAGACGTACAAGAATAATGACAAAGCACCTGGAAGCGGCGACTATGCCGGAGTTCTTTTCAAAGCGTTATGATTCAAAGGCACTCAAAATCGTTGCCTCGGTCATTATCTTCGTGTTTTTAGTTCCATACTCTGCCAGCGTATACAAGGGACTGAGCGGCTTGTTCTCGATAGCGTTCAATATTGACTTTACATGGTGTGTTATCGGTATAGCAGTGTTGACCGGAATATACGTTATAGCCGGAGGATACACTGCGGCGGCTTTGAACGATTTTATACAGGGAATAATAATGATATTCGGAATAGTGTGCGTGATTGCTTCCGTGCTTGCAGGTAAAGGCGGGTTTACGGCGGCTATCGAAAGTCTCTCTGTTATAAAAAGTGAGGCTGCACCGAATATGAACGGCGCACTGGTCTCCTTCTTCGGTCCACAGCCGTTGAATCTGTTGTCTGTTGTGATTCTCACAAGCCTCGGCAGCTGGGGACTTCCGCAGATGGTACACAAGTTTTACACGATAAAAAGTGAAAAATCCATAAAAACAGGCTGTATTATATCAACGCTCTTTGCTCTTGTTATAGCCGGCGGCTCGTACTTTATGGGAGCCTTCGGCAGACTTTACTATGCAGCCGACAAGGTAGTTTACGATGACATCGTACCGACTATGCTTTCATCAAATCTGTCGGATATACTTATAGGGATCGTATTGATACTGGTTTTATCCGCTTCGATGTCAACATTGTCCTCTCTTGTCATAACCTCAAGCTCGACCTTTGTGCTTGACTTTATAAAGCCATTGATAAAAAACAAGGCCGAGACCGAAGGCAAAAACGAGCTTGTCGTTATAAAGCTGCTGTGTGCGTTTTTCATCGTTCTCTCAGCCGTTATAGCCCTGAACCCGAACAGCATCATTACGACCTTGATGTCGCTATCGTGGGGAGCCTTGGCGGGAGCGTTTCTCGGGCCCTTCATGTACGGTTTGTACATGAAAAAGGTTACTGTCGCAAGCGTTTGGGCAAGCTTTATATTAGGTATCGGCATAAGCACGGTAAATCTGTTTACTCACACGGTTTCTCCGACGACTGCCGGAGCGTTGAGCATTATCGCCTCGATAATAATCGTACCTCTTGTCAGCAGTGTAACGAAAAAGCCCGATGAAAAGCTTGTTGAAGACGCCTTTATGTGCTACGAGCAAAAGGCTGTTTCAAAGCAGGTTAAGTTTTTAAATGAAAGTGAAACGGCAGAGTAGGGATTTTTTAGCTTAAGCATAGCTTTTGCAGCCTGACCCGGTCACTTTGCAAAATCAACATCGTTTCCGTTTTGTTCATTCTCCATGCCGAACACCGTAATAATACCCTTTTGTGCCTTTTTAGACACATACATGGCGTTATCGGCTTTGGGATATAACTCATCGAAATTTCTGCCGTCCTCCGGAGACAATGCTATACCTATGCTGCATGAAAGCTCTATCCCGTTGGTTTTATGCTCTCCGATATTTTTTACAGCATGATTAAGAGCCCGAGCCTTATTCTTTACCTGAGAAACCGTGCGAACATCCTTCATAAATACCACAAATTCATCTCCGCCGAGCCTTGCAATAACATCTGCGCTTCGAAACAGCCCCATAAGCTCAAAGGAGACAGCCTGCAGAACATCATCACCGACCTTGTGCCCGTAAGTGTCATTTACAGTCTTGAAATTATCGACGTCGACCATCATAAACGCATGAAGTCCGCTTTTGCCCTCGCCGCTAAGAAACAAATTGATCCTTTCTTTTGCCGCTTCTCTGTTCAATAGCCTTGTCAACGGGTCTTTGTCCGCTTTATTCATCAGCAAATCGAGCTTTTTCTTTTCCTTGTCGATATTTGTTATTCTTCCTATAATATGAACGGGTCTGCCGTCTTTGTCATAAATGCACTTTGTATTCACGCGGCACCAAATCATTTCTCCATCCTCGCGAATAATACGGTAATGTGCAGTTAACGAGTCGCTTCCGCTCAATATTTCCCTGCCCATACGCAGGTATTCTTCCATATCCTCTTCACATATATATGGGTTGATCTTAAAAAAGTCGCTGACCTTCTTTACAAAAGGCTCCGTCCTGTATATCTCACTGAAGTTCTTGTTGCATGTAAATACATCGTTCATGAGGTCTGCATCGAAAAGCACGCTTTGAGAAAATTCATCCGCTACCTTATAGCGTTGTTCGCTTTCATACAGCTTTTCTCTTTCCTCGTCGATGACTTTTTTGTTTTTCATCTCATTGTATAGTAACGCCGCAGCTACTATAGACAAACAAAAGAGTATTTCCACACCGAGAGTTATTGCGGCTTTAAGTTGCTGAGAAGACCTCTCGTAAACTACATTTGACGGTACGCTCGAAATCATATACCAGTCGTTTTCACCGATGTAGTTGTAGCTCAAGCAGCGCGTTAAGCCGTTATAAATATATTCGGCGTGTCCGCTTATCCTGTTTTGCATATCCTCTGCTATGCTGTTTACGTCTTTACCGCCTAAAAAAGAAACGCTATTCTTATAAAATTCCAGAACATTTTCTTCCTCGATGCTATTTTCAACATCTCTGATTATCGTTAATCCGTTTGAATCGACTATAGCGCAGTTACCATTTTCATAAGAACGAACGTTCAATATTTGCGAAAACGCACCTGTCGGTATGACGCCGGAAATGATACATATAATCGCACCGTTTTGATATATCGGAACGCTTATTACCAGAATAGGATTGCCGCTTTCGACGTTTTCATGGATGTATTCCACATTTTTTTCTCCGTTCATTGCCCTTTGAAAGTAGGTTGTTTGTGAAACATCTCCCGTATTTCCGCTCGAAAAATACGCTTTTCCGTCAGGTTGAATATATGCCATGCCCGTGAGCATACCGTTTTGCACAACATTATTCATTACGGCTGTAACTGTGGGTATATCAGTGATGTGGCTGATTTCAAGCGATGAAGCCATAGTAGTTAAGGAGTCGTAAACCCCTTCAATGTCTTTTTGAAGCGCGGTGCGCGTAATCTCAAATTCGCTCACAAGATTACCGTAAGCATCTTCACGCGACAATCTGTTGCTCTTCGTTATAAATACAAATATACTCACTATACATAGTATGATACCCAGCGCCGGCAGTAAAAAGGTGCTGATTATATCTTTTGTTTTTTTCTTCAATTTATTTCGACTTTTCTGTATTATTTCTTAATAATTATTTTACCTTGATAAAGATTACCACAGTTATACTCTTTTGCAAATAATTATCTTGATTAAAATAAGGCATGTGGTTTTTTTACCAAGGTGACCGGGTCACCTTGTAAAAGTGCAGGCGTATGGACATCTCATTTACAGCGAAT
>CAZTZO010000029.1:0-14031 GCA_964618075.1 uncultured Lachnospiraceae bacterium | reverse complement strand
ATTCGCTGTAAATGAGATGTCCATACGCCTGCACTTTTACAAGGTGACCCGGTCAGAATGTAAATGAGATGTCCATACGCCTGCACATATATCTGCTTTTTGCATTCTGACCCGATCACATTGCAAAAAAAGGGAAGGCTCTCCCCTATTACAGAACAAAAAAATTGCCTAAAAGGCAATTTTGTTTTTGTTTTGGTGACCCATTGGAGATTCGAACTCCAGACACCTTGATTAAAAGTCAAGTGCTCTACCACCTGAGCTAATGGGTCATATTTAAAGGACAGCTTTATAATTATACATACTTGACTATTCCATGTCAATAATTTATTTTTTAAAATCTCGGGTGATTTCGGTATTTTTTGCACCTCAGTCGTTTGCTTTTAAAGAGATTATAAATATTTTTATCATCTATTGACAATCGAAGGGAAATAAATTAAAATAAGCATATAAGTTAGCAACCGCTAACTTTTTGGGAGGAATAATGGTAACTCTTGACAAAATCAAGACCGGACATAGCTCGCTTATCATTACGGTAGGCGGAAAAGGGGCGTTAAGACACAGGCTGTTGGATATGGGGCTTACGCCGAAAACAAAGGTCACAGTACATAAAATTGCGCCAATGGGAGATCCGATAGAATTATATCTGAGAGGTTACTTTCTTACTCTGCGTGCTCAGGATGCCTCAAACATAGAGGTTGAAGAGGTCGAAAATGAATAAATACATCGCGCTGGCAGGCAATCAGAATTCAGGCAAAAGCACGTTGTTCAATGTTTTGACGGGCAGCAATCAGCATGTCGGGAACTTTCCCGGTGTAACCATAGAAAAAAAAGAGGGAACTATAAAGGACGCGAAGGAACTGACGTTAGTCGATTTGCCCGGAATATATTCGCTTTCTCCGTATACCTCCGAGGAAATAGTCACAAGAGACTTTCTATTAAAGGAAAAACCAGAGGCAATAATCAATATAATAGATGCCACTAATATCGAAAGAAATCTGTATCTTACCTTGCAGCTCATGGAGCTTGGCATACCTATGATAATAGCGCTCAATTTTATGGACGAGGTCATAGGAAGCGGCAATTCCATAGACGTTGAAAAGCTTTCGGAGAGCTTGAATATTCCGATAGTTCCGATCTCTGCTATAAAGGGCGAGGGCATAACTGAATTGGTGCACAAAACCAAAGAGGTCGCTGAGGGCAAGGTTGAAAAGTTGAAGATGGATTTCTGCAAGGGCGAATTACACAAGGCCTTGCATGCGATAATGCATATGATATACGACAATGCAAAGGCTGCCGGATACCCTGTGCGTTTTGCGGCTACGAAGCTTATCGAGGGAGACAGCATTGTTTTAAAGAATTTGAAGATAGATAACGAAGAAACGCATATCATCGAGCATATAGTCGAGGACATGGAATACCACCTTCAAACCGACAGAGAGGCAGCTCTTGCCGATATGCGCTACAGCTACATAGAAGAGCTTTGCGCTCTTTGCGTAAAGAAAAGGAATGAAACGCGTGAACAAAAGCGAAGTGAAAAAATAGACGCCGTACTCACGCACAAATATTGGGGGATACCCATTTTCCTTTTTATTATGGTCGTGATTTTTTATCTGACGTTCGACTTATTCGGTGCGCCGCTTCAGGAGTTATTCAGGACGTTTGTTTCATGGGCTACAAACGCGTTGTCAAATGCGCTTGTGAATGCTGAAGCGAGCGAGTGGGTGAGAAGCCTTGTGGTCGACGGAATATGCGCGGGTATAGGCAGCGTAATATCGTTTTTACCGATAATAATAATACTGTTTTTTTTCCTTTCGATGCTTGAGGACAGCGGCTATATGGCGCGCGTAGCCTTTGTAATGGATAAGCTGCTGCGTAAAATAGGGCTTTCGGGTATGTCCTTTGTTCCGATGATAATAGGCTTTGGGTGCAGTGTTCCGGCGATAATGGCTACAAGAACTCTTCCCAGCGAACGAGACAGAAACATGACTATAATACTCACTCCCTTTATGTCGTGCAGTGCGAAGCTGCCCTTATACGCTATGATAACGACTGCTTTCTTTGTAAAAAACTCTGCTCTTGTTATGGCGGGACTTTATGTAAACGGTATGATAGTTGCGGTGCTATGCGGTCTGCTTTTAAAAAATACCGTATTTAAGGGAAACCCCGTACCCTTCGTTATGGAGCTTCCCGCTTACAGGATACCCGCCGCGCGTAATGTACTCATGCACATGTGGGAAAAGGGGAAGGACTTTATACAGAAGGCGTTTACAGTAATTTTCGTTGCGTCCATAGTTATATGGTTCCTTCAGAATTTCTCTTCTTCGATAGTCATGGTGAGCGATTCCTCACAAAGTATACTTGCAAAAATAGGCGCCTTCGTTGCTCCCGTATTCAAGCCCTTGGGCTTTAGTGATTGGAAGCTTTCAACGGCATTGATGACGGGTTTTGCCGCTAAGGAGACAGTTGTAAGCACTCTGATGATATTGACGCAGTCCTCCACTCAGGCACAGCTTAGTATAGCGTTGAATTCACTTCTTAATATACCGTCTTCATTATCATTTTTAGCGTTTTCGGCGCTTTATATGCCATGTGCGGCAGCCTTTGCAGCATCTAAAAGAGAGCTTAAAAAGACGAAATACGCAATATACGCGTCATTGTTTCAGACGGTAGTTGCTTATATAGCTGCGTTTGTCATATACCATATAGCCTTATTATTCTTTTGACGAGGTGAAAAATGAACATAACTGATATTATAGTGCTTATGCTATTATCAATCTTAGCGGTGAAGTGCATGATAAAGATATTTTCCAAAAATAAAAGCGGCTGTTGTAAGGGTTGCAGTGCGTGTGGGGGATGTGTAAGTCAGCCTGATTTAAAATGTATAAAAGAACACAAAGCAAATTTTAATGATTAGAGAACAATTAATTAATGATATGTTTTACTCGGAATACATTATAATGATTTCGTAAAGAGGTCAATTATGAAAAATTCTTCCGACAAACATTTTACAACGGCGATTATAACCATAATACTTTTTATTGCCGTGCTTTCGGGAGCGCTGTATCTCAATTCGGCACAAAAAGGTAATGCGGCGGGCGATTTAAGCTTTCTTAACGGCTCGCAAGCTGACGTGGATTCTTACGAAGATATCACAAAATCAATAGATATACAATGGAAAAGCGGCAATGTACTGATAATATGCTCACAGAACACAGACGGTATTTATATGACGCAAACTGACGTAAAGACAGGTAAAAAGTCCAAGGTGGATTACAGCGTGTCGGATGATACCGTTTATATCACCTCCTCAACGGAGGGCAGGCTGCTTGAAGTGAACATTCCCGCACAGAGTCTGTGCGAGAGTCTAAGCATATATTGCGAAAACGGAAATATCACACTTTCAAACGCAAATATAAAGAATATATCTCTTCAGGGCGCAAACGGTTCTTTGTATATCAATTCAACAAGCGCAGACCGCCTTGAAGCAATAATAAAAAACGGAAACATTATATTTGATAATGCCTCTGCCTCGGTAATCGTGTGCATTACAAATAAAGGCAATATTACAGGCTTTATATCGGCAAATCAGTATCAGATTGAGAGTAAAACAGGCAATGTGGAAATTGCTGCGGGAGAAAACGTTGAACGTATGGATATTTCGGTTGCGACAGGCAACATAGACGTTTCTCTAACTAAAGGCTGCGGATATGATATCGCTATGAATACCACTTTAGGCACAATAAATGTAAATACAGAAGCTGTGTTTAACGGCAGCTCCTACATCGAAGGAGACGGCAGCGCATACGTGGGGTTATCAACGGAATTAGGGAATGTTACGGTTAATTACCGTTAAAGAAAAGAACGCACAGCGTAAAAAATGCCGTGCGTTCTTTTCTTATGTTAATTTTCACCGATAAACTATATTAATAATCCCATAAAAAACTTCATTTCATCGATATCACACTTGTAAAGAATATCCTTTACAAAATCGGGTGTGAACGGGTATCTTTGCTTATACTCGTCCCAATGTGTCAAATACTTGGAATCAAAGCTCAATAAGCTTTTATCGAATGTGAAGTTTTCACTGTTCAGGGGCGTACCGAAGCTTTCTCCGGCATTATCGTAATGAGCGTAATCTCTGAGGAATTCAGACAAAGCCCTCAAGTTTTCGATACTCGCGTCATTGAGCGAGAGCGGCTTTTTATCGAATGAAAAGATATATCCGCCCATCGGCATCATTATATCCAGAAGCTCCTTCGCCTTGTCGATAATATGTTCTTTCGTGCCTGTTTTCATCACCGAAAGGGGATAAAGACCGCTTATGAAGAATTTTTTACCCAATTTATCGCAGATGGTTTTTGGATCTCCGTATTCGAATTGAAGAGCCATTCCTGCGGGAAATTCAGAGAGGATATCCAGATATCGCATCCAATCCTGCTCGCAGAAGGCGTCGACTCTTGCGCCCAGAGAGGCGTATTGTTGGCACATTCTCATATATGTGGGAAGCCATACTTCTACAAAATCCTTTTCGCGCATGAACATAGGCATATGAAGAGGAGTCCCGATCCTGCCCAAAGGATGAGGATTTGAAGGAAGCCCCGTAAGAAAGCACAGAGGATAAAGCGCTTCGCACGCTGCCTTGACCTTTTCTCTGTCGCGTCTTATATCTATACTCATATTGCTTAATCCGCGCAGCTGGTCTCCGAGGAAGTCTCCCGGTGCCGATGCGAAACTGCTTGATCCACGCGGCGCTCCCTTATAAAAGCCGTATTTTTCTGTAATTTGTGCCGCGACGGGCGCAACTATGGAATTTTCCCTTGCTTGTTCTGATTTTAAAAATGAAATTGCTTTTGACCTTTCAAAGGCGTCGTCCAGACTGAGAGCTTTATGCTGACGAGGCAGCACTCTTTCTATCAGGCAGGCATAAGGATCCGATATAAGAAGCTCATAGTCCTCCTCGTTCATGCCGGTGACCTCAGGATGCTGCATGACTCCGGTACCGCCCATTTCAAAAGATTGAGACTTGAGTGCCTGATAAACCAGAGGCAGCCTTGGGTTGGGGCGCGGCACGGGATTAGTGTCGGAATAAATAAGGTTGGCAATTTCGTCCACATTGTCATAGAGTATCCCGACATCATATTGGTAGCTGAAGGTAGGCTTGTTGTAAAGTGCCGCAACCATTCTTTCGTGGACAGCCATGGAAACCGGCATTCGTTCAGGTACTTTATTATTAAATATATCGCTGTATAATTTTCCGCGTTCTTCTTGAAGCTGTTTTGCGTTCATTTGTAACTCCTTTAATGATGTTATAGCTCTTATTTTGTTTACATGAGCAACGAATAATAGAAGTTGAAGATATCATCCTCCGTGCTTTCGATTATCGTTTTTGCATCGTCGGGCGTATCGGGGAACTTCTCTAAATAACGCTCCCACGTCATGTATGCTTCTGAGGAAAATTCAGGCGTATTTGAACATGTGTAATCGCTTTGATTGAATATCTCTCCGCAGGCTTCTCCGGCATTATCATAAACCCCGTATGTTTTTACGGTCTCAATGACAGCCTTGAGAGTGTCTATATTAATATCGGCAAAGCTCAAAGGCGCTTTGTCAAAGTCGAAAATGTATTGCCACACATATCAAAGGAGCGATGACCTGTCCAAGGTTGCGGTAGGACAAAAACACAAGCACTGCTATGGCTGCAATAAGTAATATTAATGATAACGAATTTGACATGAGTTAACCTCTGAGTTCTTATATGAAGAAGCAGCGTCTGTAGCCAAACGCGCTTCTTCATTTTTATTTGTCAGTCTTCTTTCTTTTCTTCTTTATTTGCCGGAGCTGTTTCAAGTCCCGAAATCTTTCCTATCGTCGAATTTTTGCAGAATACTGCTTCAAATAGCGTCATGGCAACCGTGATGAATATATAACCTATTAAACCAATCTTAAAGTTATTTGTTGCTGTGGTCGCACCGAACAATATTTTTGACAGTCCGTTGATGATCATCGGAGAAATTGAAACCGCAAGACTTACAAACGGCATATACAGTCCGAGCGCTGCGGAAAGAGAATCTTTGCCGACCGTTTCGGTGATGTAGTAAATTCCCGCCGCCATCTGAACGCCAAGTCCCAGTCCGAAGATAATGCCGCCGATCTGTACGCCGAGTATGGAGCTTGAGCTGATGATTACAAGATAACCGATAGCGTTACAGCAATATCCCATGGGAAGAGTGTACTTTTTAAACACATGCAGAAGGAAACCGAGACATACTCCGACAATAAGCCTTGCCATTGTATTAAAAGCTGTGGCAGTTCCTGCCGTGACAGCGCCTCCGAAGTTTCTGTCCGCAATATAACCCGCTATGTTTGTCAGGTATGCCATCTGACTGCTTGTCGCCAAAAAAGCGATGATCGAGATAACAAGGAAAGACGGTGTTATTATAGCTTTTACGCCTGAGAGTCCGACGCCCTTGCCTACGATGGCCTTGCCCTTTTGTCCGTTGGGCATTTTCCATATAAACAGTGCGATGAACGGTATCATGATAACGAATATAAAGTATGCCTTATACCATAAGACAGCGCCCAGAAAACCTACGAGCAGCGTAAGACCGGATCTCATGAAGCCGGAAACGCCGGATTTGATACCGAGGAACGCTCCGCGTGTGTTTCCGTCGAAGGCTTCGCCGATTATTGCGTTTGCAGACGGCATGAAAAAGCCCTGACCTATTCCTATAAGCACTGATGATATTACAACATACATGATGGTGCCGTGCAGCAATAGAGGAATAAGACCGCCTATACATATAAAGCCCAAAGCTACTATCATCATTTGTTTTTTTGTCATAAACTGTGAAAGGGGAACAGTCAATAACTGGATCGGTATGGAAACGGCGCTGGGTAAGGTAAGCGTCATTTGTACAAGTGTAAGCGAAGCCTCGGGGAATGCTTCGGACATTTTTCTGAGTATCGGAGCAAGAGCGTCTGTGCTCGAGCTGTATGCGCATATTATCAACAGTGGCAATACAATACCTATTTGTTTTGAGAGAAGCTTTAATTTTTCTTTCATTATTTTTTCCTTTCGTTTTTGTAGGTTAGTGTATTTTTAGCATTTGGATGTTAAGTTGTTTTTTTCTAGGAAAGAGAATTCATTATTGATCTTAAAAGACCGTCAGCCATTTTTATACGTTTTTCTTCATTTTCTTCCCAGCTTGGATCTGTTTTTGCTTTTTCGAAGAGATCCTTAATAAGGAAATCGTTTTGTTGCGTCATTTTAGTTTGCTCCCTTGCTTTATTTCTTCCCGTATTCATTGGCGAATTCATAAACAGCCATAACGTTTTCTATTTTTGCGTCGTTTGCGCCAAGCAGTGGTCTGTCCTGTAAGAAAACAAATCCGCCTCCGGGTGCAAATGTATCATAACACTTTTTTACATAGGCAATGCACTGTTCTTTACTCGCGTATTTCAACAAGTCGGCTTTTATACCGGTTGCAATGGTAGCCCAGTCGCCGATTTCTTTATATACGTCGAACGGATCGTCTTCTTCCAGCATAATGACCATAGAACCCTTGGGGAGCTGACGGTAACGATTCAGCGTATGAAGAAACTTACCCTCTCCTTTGATGAACATGTGAACGCCGACATCAAAGAACGGCTTGAAGCCCTTTATAAGATAAGACATGAAATATTCGTCGAATTGCGCCATATTTAAAAAGCATGCGCTGTGGTAAACCGTATTTCCGCAAAACAGTCCCTGTTTGCCCTCATAATCGGACGGCTTTTGTTTCATCGCAGCCATATCCTTTTGAAATATCTTGTCGCATGCCGCCTTGACCTTGTCCGGTCTTCTTCTCAAATCGATAAGAGTATTTTTCATACCTCTTACTCTGTCAAATAATGTATCAAGAGGCACCGAATATCTCGGTCCTGTCACAGAGAGGATGGGAATACCCAATTGCTTGTATTCCTTTGAAATCAATTCGTTCATCTCAAAAGTCGGTCTATATGCGTTAAGTGCGCTTTTCAGAGCTTCATATGACTTGTTCTGATCCTGGTTAAGAGCCGGCAGGCGTCTTTTCAAGAGAACCTCCGACCAAAAATACATCGGATCCTTGATAAACTCGTCATACTCGTCTTCTGCCATTGGGCAGTCATGCGTCTGCGCGTGAGCAATTGCCGTATCGTCCTGACCGAAAACATAATTCTGATTGCCTAATGCCCAAAAGGCCTGTATAGGCTTGCTTATTCCCGGAGATCCCCACATGAAGTCTATAGGTATGTCATATAAAAATTTCATGTAAGCTTTTGTCGCTTTTTGAGGATCGTTCATGACTTCCTTGTAGGTAACGCCTGAGTATGCAAAGGGCCATGAAACCACCTCCATTCCAACGGGTATTTTATTCGGTTCCTTAAATTCAAGCGAATCGATAAGATTTTGCTCGTTTTCTTTTAACTTGGAATTTATTTCTTCCAATACTTCTTTTAACCTCCTGTGTAGTTGTCTGTTTGCTTGCAAGCATGGTATAAACCTGTAATGGGTTAGACCAAGGTTTAGACCGCGGTCTATACCTTGGTCTAATTATATGTCGAAATAATCAATTTGTCAACTTCAAATTGTAAATAATTATATATTTATGAGAATATTAACGTAAAATTCAGCCCGGATAAGAATTTTTTAAAAATGAATAGATGATATTGATATCCCAACATGATAAAATAATAGATAAGTTATACGGAGAAATATCTATGAAGGAAAATAAAACAGGTAATAATTACAAACAAAAAATATATGACGCCGCATTGCAGCTTTTTTATCAAAACGGTTACGCTGACACGTCTGTTGCCGATATAATATCTCTTTCGGGCACAAACAAGGGTTCATTTTACCATTATTACAAAAGTAAATCCGCGCTTGCTGAGGAAGTGTTCTTAAATGCGCATTATCAGCATGTCGAGATGAGGGACATATTCCCCGAAGAAGATTCTCTTGTATTGTTAGCTCTTGAAAATCTTATCAACTGGTATGCAAAGTACAACAATACTTACTATATGCGTTTTTTATACGACTTAAATGTTGAAAATATGCAGTTCGAAACGCGTCATATTTATGATCCGTGCTTTTCGCATACTTCAAAGAAATTCACAAGAGAGGAATTCGCTCTTATCGTAAGCACGAATCAAGGGATACGCAGAAGCCTGTATATCTTTATAATTGACAAAATGGATCAATATTCATACGACCAGCTTTCTTCGTTTTATTTAACGACGCTGTTTAAGCTGTTCGATATTCCTCAGAGCGTTATAAAATCAACATTAACACGATCTAAGGAGCTTATTGAGCTTGTCGATATAAAGCTTGAGGAGTTTTCTATTTTTGTCAGTAAAAAGAAAAATGACGATTAAAAAAAGAAAGAGCATATCTGTTAGATGGATATGCTCTTATCATATTTAATGTATTTCTCCCGCCTACCTTAACAATTCGGCTGTGTCAGCCTTTTTCCACACGCCATCATCAAAGTAGGCTATTTCGTTGTACCCTGCCGAAGCGATGGTTTCGATCGTTTTGTTATAGTAGGAGTCGACCATTTCGACGCTGTGAGCGTCAAGACCGACAGTGATTGCGACGCCCTCTTTTTTAAGTATGGACAGGAAGGTATCTGAAGGATAATATATCCCGTTGTTCATGCGGTAATCTCCTCCCATATTCAATTCGGTAACGGTGTTGTTTCTTTTAAGAGCTCTTGCAAGCTTTTCCATAGCACAGCAGATTTCGTCGGTATCGGTATCAAAATATCTGTTTGCCGTGTTGTATATGCGTATCATGTCGATATGTCCGATTATATCGGGCTTTATGTCCTCAAGCATTTCCTCTATGCACTCGAAGTATTCCTTTACCATTTCAGTTGCGTTTGAAGCGAACATTTCTTTCAGGCACTCTTCGAATTTTTCTCTGTTTTCATCGAGCAGATACATTTTGTTATTCTTTAAAAATGCGTGAATGGAGCCCACCGTAATATCAAGGGAGTCTTTTATTTCTTGATAGGGCGTTATCGAAGTGCCCACATTTTTAAACCAGTCGGATTCTATGCCGATATAGACCTTCATTTTGCCCTTGTAGCGCTTCTTTAAAGAAGCAAGGCGCTCAATGTATTCCTCCTGCTTGTCTATGTCAAGAGTCCACTCTTCGCTTCCGGGCACGCAGATATGGTCTGTTATGGCAAAATGAGAATAGCCCGCGTTATATGCTTTTTCGAGCATTTCTTCGGGCGTGTTTTTTCCGTCGGAATATATAGTATGATTGTGATATGAAAATTTAAGCATTTTTGTTACCGTATCATTCGTTATAGAGTATCAGTCCGAACCACGTTACGCTTCCTGCAATATTGTAATATTCGAATCCCTTTTTTTCAACAATGTCTGTTACAAGTATTCCCTGACTTTCTATACAGGCAAGCATTTTGTCAGGGTGACGGCATTCATTTTCGGGGTATGCGCATTTTTCGCATATACTGCACGCCTCCGAGGCAAACGCAAGACAATGGTTGTATTGCTTTTGGAAGATATCCTTTATTTTCCTTGTAATATCGGCGTGTTGTCGGCGCGTTGATAACATAGAGGACATATCCATGCAATCCACGTTTTGCGCTATCGTCGAGAAGAAAAAAGCCTTTTTATATGTAGTGCATTTTATTTTGCATTCCTCCACGCTTCCGACAGCTTCAGGGCACGAATATGTTTTGTTGTACATCGGGCACTCGCTCTTACAGATATATCGTACCTTTTGTGAAAACGTAAGCTCGTCAGTGTTAAAAAAAGCGTATTGAAGGATAGGGAGTTGTGCAAGCTCTTTAAGTAAGTCACTCATTGCTTTTCGCCGTCATCCATTAGACGAGGTAAAACGCTCTGATAACCTCCGCTTCCGTATTGAACGCAGCGGTTTACGCGCGAGATAGTCGCTGAGGAAGCCTTTGTAAGATTTGCGATTTCGCTGAAGGTCTCCTTTTGCCTGAGCAGCTTTGCTACGTGAAGTCTTTGCGACATTGATTTTATTTCGCTTATCGTGCATACATCCTCAAAAAAACGGTAGCATTCCTCCGAATCCTTCAAGGACAGTATTGCTTTAAAAAGTTCGTCTGTTTCTTCGCTTGCAAGTTTGCTTTTATACATGTTATCGCCCCTTTTTAAATAAAAAATACGCATATCATACGATATGCGTATCATAGGTTTACAGTATTACAGTGAAGCGTTAAAGTCAAGGGTTTTACGGCTTTTAGGTGCGATATTCTCCGTTTTGAGCTTGTTGATACGGTTATATTCCTTTACTCCCTTTGCAAGTATATTCATTGCACGCTCAAGCCTTTCGCTTTTTATACAATAGCTTATTCTTACTTCGTTTTTCCCTTTGTTCGGCGTCATATAGAAATCGGCTGCAGGGCAAAGCATTACCGTTTCGTTGTCTAAGGAAAAATCAGAAAGCATCCATGCGGTAAATTTGTCTGCGTCGTCCACAGGCAGCCCGAGGATAAAGTAGAAAGCTCCGTCGGGGCATTTAAAGCGCGCGCCCTCAATCATCAAGGCGTATTTCATGCATATATCTCTTCTCTGCCTATATTCGTTTCTTGCGTTTTCTATATAGCTGTCGTCCACGTCGAATACCGCTGCGGCTCCTATTTGCTCAAGGTACGGTACGCACAGTCTTGCCTGACACAGCTTCAATGCATGAGCAATAAGCTCCTTATTCTTTGAGGCTATGCAGCCGATGCGCATTCCACAGCCGGAAAATCTCTTTGAAACGCTGTCTATTATAGCCAGCTTGTTTATGATTTGCGGATATTCTGTAAAGCTGATATACTCTTTTCCGTCATAGATAAACTCTCTGTACACCTCGTCGGAAAGAATAAATAAATCATGCTCTTCGGCTATCTGTACTATAAGCTCAATTTCTTCTCTTGTAAGCACGACGCCCGTCGGGTTGTTTGGGTTTGTTACGAGAATAGCTCTCGTGCGTGGGTTTATTTTTGCCTCTATCGCCTCTTTTGAAGGAAGCCTGAAATCATTGTGCTCGTCTGTTTCCACGGGAACTATTTTTGCTCCCGCACATTTGGCAATCGTGTTGTAGTTGGCATAGTACGGCTCAAAAACCATAACCTCATCGCCCTCGTCGCAAAGACACATAAACAAAAAGCTAAGCGCCTCGCTTCCACCGTTGGTTATAAGAATATCTTCCTTATCAAAGCTTATCGAGTGCTTGGCGTAATATTTGCAAAAAGCCTCTGTTATGACGTCGAGTCCCGTTGAAGGGGTGTATGCTATTACATCGGAATGTTTTGTATTTGTTATAGCCTGCATATACTCAGTGGGCGTAGCTATATCGGGCTGTCCTATGTTTAGTGGGATAACCGTTTTGCCTTGATCCGTCGCCTGCTTGGAGTACGGCGCAAATTTTCTTATAGGTGAAGGATTGATGGATTTTACTTTCTGTGAAAACATTATATTTTGCCTTTCGTTTCCTGAGCCTTTATTTTCTGTGTTGGAATGAATTATACCTTATATTATTTCGCTATGCAAGCTTTTGTGCTTTATTTAATGAATAATATATGCCTGAAATTCCTTATTATAGAAAGAATAATAAAATGTTCACTTATTATTATGCATAAAATAAACGGATTATCGCTTTGATAATGCATATATATAAATATCAAGGGCAAATTATGCATTTTTAAACATTAATCTATTGCGAAACGACAGTAAGGAAAAAAGACGCGATAATTTGTTTAAAGAAGGGTTATTTTAATGTATAATATATAAAATGTCGAAATAACTTAGAATAATACGAGGTTTACAAGATAATGGCAAAGTCAAAAAGAAGAGTAAAAAGAAAAAAGCTTAAAACACTGCCGAAGATATTAATAGGGGTACTTCTCGTACTTCTGATACTTTTCGGTGCCTTTGCGTTTATGCTTTCCCCCGTGAGTAATACAGCTCAGAATAAAAACGTTACAATTCCTTCGGGAAGCTCACTTAGTGAGATTTCAAGTATATTAAAGGAAAACGGTCTTATAAGAAGCGCCGTATTTTACAAGCTCTATATTTATGTTCAGGGCAAGCAGGACGACCTTCATTCAGGCAGCTATATATTTGATACGTCCATGAGCAGCTCGGTGATAACCGAAAAGCTCGTTAAGGGTGCGGTTCGTCCGACTGCAACGATAACGATAAGAGAGGGCTACGACTTAAACAGGATCGCATCATACCTTGAAGAGGAGGGACTTTTCAGCGCAGATGAGTTCCTATCCGAAATCAAAAACGACTTTGCGTATTACAAGGCAGAATACCGCTTCCTTGACAGCGTTCCCGAGGACAGGGAGTATAAGCTGGAGGGCTATTTGTTCGGTGACACATACGAGGTGTATTCCGACTCAACTCCGGCAGAGGTGATAATAAAAATGCTCGACCGCTTCGATGATATATTTAAAGAAGAGTATTACGACAGATGCACTCAGTTGGGTTACAGCGTGGATCAGGTCGTAACGATGGCTTCAATAGTTGAAAGAGAGGGTATACTTGACAGCGATCTGCCCAGTATAGCAAGCGTATTCTACAACAGACTAAATGCGGGGATGCGTTTGCAGTCGTGTGCTACCTTGCAGTACATATATAAGGATTATCAATTCACCTTTACAAACAGCCAAATGGAGGTGGACAGTCCATATAATACATATTTATATTCCGGCTTACCCGCAGGGCCTATATCTAATTTCAGAAGCAGCGCTCTCGAGGCAGCCTTATATCCTGCAACTACGGGCTACTATTATTTTTGCAGCAAGAACGACGGAACCGGCGGAACTGCTTTTGCGGCGACCTTAGATGAGCACGAAGCAAATATCTCTAAATACAGCTCAACGTGGGAGTAGGATAAATCTGAGTTTATTTGCTTTGCTTATTGACTGAAAATAGGCTTTAGTTTATAATATGTGAGCAAGGTCGGGGTGTGGCTCAGTTTGGTAGAGTACCTGAATGGGGTTCAGGGGGCCGGAG
>CAZTZO010000028.1:0-14705 GCA_964618075.1 uncultured Lachnospiraceae bacterium | reverse complement strand
AACTAATAAGAAAGTTCCGTTTTAACTTGTACCAAGACTTGACATAGTACCATTATTTAAGGTATAATATATCGATACATTTATTTCGGAGATCAAAATGATAAATTGCAGTAATATATTATTCGACTTGGACGGAACGCTTACGGACTCGATGGAGGGCGTAATAAATTCCATAGCATATGCTCTTAAATACTTTGGTGTTCCCGTTAACGACAAAAGCGAGCTAAAAAAATGCGTGGGGCCTCCTCTGACATACTCTTTTGGTACGTTCTTTAAGCTGAGTGAAAAAGACGCCATTAAAGCAGTTGAAATATACAGAGAATATTACGCCGAAAAAGGCATATATGAGGCGCGCCTTTTTGACGGAGTTGACGAAATGCTTAACAAACTTAAGAAAAAAGGGAAAACCCTTATCATGGCTACCTCAAAGCCAGAAATTTACGCAAAGCAAATCGCCTCTCATTTCGATATAGAAAAGTATTTTACGTTTATTGGCGGTGCAAGCTATGATACAACACGAATAGAAAAAAAAGATGTGATAGAGTATATACTTAAGGTATGTAATATTACAGATATTTCCTCCTGCGTTATGCTCGGAGACCGCCTTTATGACATAATTGGTGCTTCTTCCTGTAACATTCAAAGCATAGGCGCATTATACGGCTACGGCAGTAAACAAGAGCTTGAAAAAGCAGGCTGTAAGATATTTATAGAAAAGCCCGTTGATTTATGTAATATAATTTAAAACAAATAAAAATGACCCTGCTAAAAAAATATGCAGGGTCATTTTAAAATACTTAAATCTTTCTCAAGTCATCGAGCATTTTTGTCTTTTCAAGAGTTTGCTCGTCTTTGTTTTTGACAATTACTGCGGGAGAACCGGCTACTACGCTGTTCGCCTCCACGTCGCGCGTCACTACGCTGCCCGCCGCGACTACGGCTCCCTTACCTATCCTTATTCCCTCAAGCACAACAGCGTTTGCGCCTATGAGAACATCATCCTCCAAAATCACCGGCTGTTTGCTGGGAGGCTCCAATACGCCTGCAAGTACTGCTCCTGCTCCTACATGACATCTTTTACCGACAGTCGCCCTTGCGCCTAAAACGGCTCCCATATCTATCATGCTCTCCTCGCCCACGACAGCTCCTATATTAATTACTGCGCCCATCATAATAACGGCGTTTTCTTTTATAACAGCGCCGCTTCTTATAAAGCAACCCGGTTCGATCCTCGCTTTGATGTTTCTGATATCAAGCATAGGTATGGGGGAATTTCTTCTGTCGTATTCCACACGTAAAGAAGTTATATTGTTTTTATGCTTTTCTTCAAACCGGAAAGCATAATCCGATTCGCAAAATACTATGTACGATCCACTGCCTCCGTAATACTCGCATCCTAACAGATCGCTGTCTGTGATAAGACCTCGCACATACATCTTTACAGGCGTTTTCTTCTCGCTTTCCTTTAAGTATCTTGCTATATCATATGGGTTTGTAAAATCGTAATCACTGCTGTTCATCAAGCATATCCTCCATATCATAAAATCCGTCAGACTTGGTTACTATATAAGACGCTGCTCTCAACGCGCCCTCTGCAAGAACTTTTTTTGAAAGAGCGCTGTGCTTAAGAGTTATAACCTCGCCTTCGGCACAAAACAATACCTCATGCTCCCCAACAAGTGAGCCTGCGCGTATGCTATGCACTCCTATATCGTTTTTTTCTCTTTTTGTGTCGTTTCCGTGCCGCCCATATACCCTCTTAGACGTTCGTTTCAATCCAGCGTCTATGGTATCAAGCAGCATATTTGCAGTACCGCTCGGAGAATCGACCTTTTTGTTGTGATGCGCTTCGATCAATTCTATATCGTATCCGTCAGACAGCATTTGAGTTGCCATAGTTAAGAGTCTTTTTAAAACGCTTATTCCGTACGAAAAATTGTCTGCTCTGAAAATAGGAATAGTTTTTGATGCTTCCTTGATAAACAAAAGAGTATCGTCATCTATGCCTGTGACCGCGCTGACAAGAGGCAGCTTGTTTTTTCTGCACCAGTCTGTAATTTCTTTAGTTGCGCTGTTATGCGAAAAATCTATTACAACATCTATCGGCTCGGTTATATCTTTAAGACTATTGTATATATGAGCTTTACCGCAAGAGCCCTGCGAAAGGTCGTATCCGCATTCAAGCGTAAATAAGTCGCTGTCTTCAATGCATTCGCACAGCACCCTTCCCATTGCGCCGTTTATACCGCATATAAGTGTTTTAATCATTTATGACCTCTTTAATAGAGAATATTTCTCAAGCACCCTTTGTATGTACTGCCTGTCTTCTCCCTGAATTTCTACAAGAGGAAGCCTTAGCTCGCCTACGTTCATACCCGCCATATTCATAGCCGTTTTAATCGGCATCGGGTTACAGTCGATAAACATAGCGCTGAACAATTCAAGCATATCGAACTGTTTTTGTCTCGCCTTTTCGATGTCCGAAGAAAAATATGCATTTGTTATTTCGCACATTATTTCGGGGGCTATATTAGAGCACGTGCTGATGGTACCGCTGCCGCCTAAAGATAGGAAGGTAAAGGTCTGTTCATCGTTACCGGAATACACGCTGATATCCTTTGGTTTTTTGGCGAAAAACTGTATTATTTGCGTTATATCGGAATTAGCTTCCTTAAAAGCCTTGACATTTTTTATTTCACAAAGAGCAAGCTCCAGAGACAGGCTCATATTTTTCCCTGTCCTTGATGGAATATTATAAACGATTATCGGCTTATCAACATTGTCGCTTAGCTTTTTATAGTGAGTATATATACCCTCGTCGTTTGATTTATTGTAGTACGGATTGCACACCAAGAAGCCGTCCGCTCCTGCCTCGGAGGCGAATTCGGATAATTCAAGAACTTTGTCTGTGGCATTTGTGCCTGTTCCCGCTATTAGAGGAACTCTTTTGTCGGTAAACTCAACGCCTTTCTTGAAGAGCTCCATTTTTTCAGAGTCCGACAATGTTGCGCTCTCTCCCGTCGAGCCGCTCAGTACTATAGCTGCAATGCCTTTTTCAATCTGCATATCAATAAGCTCTTTTAACTTGCCGAAAGCAATCTTCCCATTGTCAAACGGCGTTATCATCGCGGTAGCTATGCCTTTAAACATAATATTTTCCTCTTCCTGTCATAAGTATCTTTTTATTATAATACATATCATCTTAAAATAGAATATCCGCTTTATGCAAAACTGTTTTTTTTGCGCTAAAAGTATTGATGTGATTTTGCGTTTATTATATTCTGTCTATGGCATTACCCGAAGAAAGGAAGAATAAGAAATGACTGAGTTAACAAACGAAGCAATGGATCTGATAGTTACGATGCAGACGAATGAGTTTACAGAATATTACATATATACAAATATAGCTAAGAGTGTAAAAAACGAAGAAAACAAAAATATTCTTTTGGGGATCGCTAAAGAGGAGCTGAGCCACTGCAAAATATGGGAGAGTTACAGCCATAAGACGGTAAAAGCAAACAAGATGAAAATATTTTGGTACAGCGCCCTTGCGCGAATATGCGGCTATACCTTCGCAATAAAGCTTATGGAAAAGGGCGAAGAAGAAGCCTCCGGTATATATGAAAAGCTCTCTGAAGAGTTAAGCGAAGCTTCAAAAATCGCCGCAGACGAAAATGAGCATGAAAACAAGCTTATTGGTATGCTCGATGAGGAAAGGCTTCAATACGTCGGAAGCATGGTCTTAGGCTTAAACGATGCGCTAGTCGAGCTGACAGGGACATTAGCCGGTCTGACATTTGCCCTGCAAAGCACGCGTTTGATTGCTCTTTCGGGGCTTATAACAGGTATAAGCGCAACGCTTTCTATGACGTCAAGCGAATATCTCGCCGCTAAAAGCGAAGGCAGGACTGACGCAGTTAAATCCTGCACATACACAGGAATAGCATATTGTATAACAGTCGCTCTGCTCGTGTTGCCATACCTTATATTTCCTGATAAAATGTACGCATGGGCGCTTGGTGTCATGGTATGCACCGTTATACTGATAATATTTGTTTTTTCATACTATATATCCGTGGCAAAAGGCTTGAGCTTTAAAAGCCGATTCTCTGAAATGGCGACAATAAGTATAGGAGTGGCAGTGGTTTCCTTCCTTATCGGGCTTCTTGTAAAGAGATTTCTGGGTATAGACGTTTAATACAATTAAGAAAGAGGCTAAATTCATTATGCAAAAGCTCTCTGTGGTCACGAATGCTTTAAAAAAGGAAGGTATACTTACACTATCCCCCTCTCAACCCGATAGTATAAACATAGACGCTATAACGTACGATTCCAAGCAGGCAGACAAAAACACTCTTTTTATATGCAAGGGAAAAGCCTTTAAGGAGCAATACCTAAAAGAAGCGGTTGAAAACGGCTGCGTATGTTATCTTGCCGACAAGCTTTACGATGTAAATATACCTTATGTAATCGTTTCGGACATAAGAAAGGCATTGGCTGTAAGCGCCGAGGCTTTTTACGAATATGACAAAAACACTATGAAAATGTGCTGCGTCACAGGCACTAAGGGGAAAAGCTCCACGACATACTTTTTCACTTCCATAATGAAAGAAGCGCAAAATAAATGCGCATATACGACCACTGTTCAGACCTTCGACGGTAAAGAGCTTAAGCTTGCCGTATTAACGACGCCTGAATCAGCGGATCTTCATCGTATCATAAGAAACGCTCGCATAAACGGCTGTTCTCATATGATAATGGAAGCTTCCTCAATGGCTGAAAAAATGCAAAGAACATATAATATGCATTTTGATATAGGAGTTTTTTTAAATATTTCAGCAGATCATATCAGCCCCTTCGAGCATAAAAGCTTCGAAGAGTATCTTTCTTATAAGCTCAAAATTTTAAAACGCTGCAAAAGCGTTGCCGTGAATATCGACGATGAACAAGCCGATAATATTCTAAATGAACTTCACCTGCAAGGGATTGAGACTATAACATTTTCGCTTGCCAATACAGCTGCCGACGTATATATGAAATCCGTCAAAAAGAGCGGCTTTAAAAGAATTGTGTGCATACATACTCCGAAATATGAGATCGAAACGGAAATACGTATGCCCGGCGAATACAATTTATATAACGCTCTTGGCGCAGTATGCATGGCTTATCTGTGTCAAACCGATAAAAAAGCCATAATCGGCGGTTTGGAAAATACTTTTATTCCCGGAAGAATGGAAAAGATAAGCATCGGAGAATACACCGTCATCGTGGACTATGCTCACAATAAAACAAGCATGAACGCAGCTCTAAGAGCTATTAGCGAGGATTATCCCGATAAAAAGATAAAGGTAATATTCGGCTGTTCAGGAGGAAAGGTTCCGAAAAGGCGTGAAGATATGGCGTATGAAGCTTCTCAGAAGGCTGTCTATGCTTATATTACAAACGACAATCCCACGCTTGACAGCGCTATAGATATTGCACAAGAAATACAGTCCTTTGCAAATAAATACGGTCTGCCGAATGAAATAATTCTTGACAGAGCGGATGCTGTCAAGCAGGCCGTTATGGATATGAACAGCGATGAAATAATTTTAATTGCCGGCAAGGGGCGCGAGCAATTCCAAAAAATAAACGGTGAAAAGCTTTTTTACGAGGGTGATGATATTTTATCCCGCAAATATCTCGAGGAATTTAAAAGCAAATAATAATTATGTTAAAAGTTATTTATTGATTATTTTAGCTCAACTATCTTTGAAAGACGGGCAAACACTACTGTTCTCGTATTATTTTCCCCTCCCTTACACGTCGAAAGCATCAATACCCTGTCCTCTGGCCTAAGCTCAACCTCTGTATAATACCACGAGTAAGAAGCTACCCTTTTAACCCAAGAATAGAAATAATCATTATCCGAAAACGAGACGTTGTAGTTTTCATCGGAAGCTTCGGTCTGAAAAGCGGAAAATACTTCATAGAGCAAGACCTCGCCTTTCATATATATGCGTATTTCCTTGTTCGCAAGGAATTTATCTTCATCAAGGTAGTCCGAAATATCCGCAAACATGCTGCCGTCCTTCATATTATGCCCGTAAAGAATGGTATTCTTGCTGCTGAAGTCCCTATTACAGCGGTAATCGGCAAATATCGAGCCGGAAGGGTTATAGCTTCCATCAAAGGTCGTATGAATGTATTCTTCGTAATCAGCCGCGAACATCACAGGATAAGAAACGTTCGTATTCGGTATTTCAATCCATGCCATTACGTCCGGATTCTGATTAACCAGTGAATCGAAATCCACGTCCAAATAAATGCTTTCAAGCTTTGCAGGCTTTAAGACATTATTTTTAAGAAGCGAATATTCGTTGCTCGCCGATTTATACGTTAATATGGTCTTTAACGCCATATAACCGAAAATGCAGGTAAGCATAATAAATATTATCAGCAAAAATGTATAAATTGATGTTCTTTTTACTTTTTTACGTTTGGGTTTATCTCTCATGAGTCAATTATATATTACTATCAGTTCGTATACAACAGTGTTAATAATTTTTAATCTGCATTGCCCGATTAAATAGAATGCATAATTTGGTCTTAACATAATAAAAAAAGACGCTTCGTTATGGAAAAAATCCCATTTTACAAAACGTCTTTTATTGTATGTTAGTTCGTTAATCTTCGACTATGACAGCCGATTTCTTACAAGCGTCGGCGCAAAGAGTACAACCGATGCACTTTGCCGGATCTATCTTATGCGGCTGTTTAAGCTCGCCCTCGATAGCGTCCTTCGGGCATTTCTTTTTGCAAAGCCCGCATCCGATACATTTTGTTTCGTCTATCGAAACTCTTTTTCTCGGTGATGACGCAACGATAATGTGCTGCGGACATTTCTCATAGCATATTAAGCATTCACGGCACTTCGTATAATCAATGACGGGCAGATTTGTTTCTTCGTTTATTTTGATTGCTTCAAACGGACAATTCTTCGCACAGATTCCGCATGTTATGCAGCCTCTTGCACAAACTTCCTTGACCGATTTGCCCTTCTGTTTGTTGTTGCACTTAACCTTTACGCTGCTTTGATAAGGCACAAGGCTGAGTATTCCCTTGGGACATACCTCTATACAGGCTCCGCATGCGGTACATTTTTCGGGATCGACCTCTGCAAGGCCCTTTTCGTTTATCTTAAGCGCATCGAATTTACAAGCCTTTACGCATGAGCCATATCCGAGACAACCATAATCGCAGGCTTTGTTTCCGCCCTGAACTGCAAACGCTTCAACACAGTCCTTATCACCCGTATACTCGTATTTATAAGCACAGTCCTCTTTACAGCCCGTACAATGGACAAACGAGACCATCTTTACGAAATCTCCCGCCTCTACGCCGAGGATTTTGGAAACCTCTTCTGCTACCGGTGCCCCACCTACAGGACATCCGTTTACGGGGGATTCACCCTTTACAATAGACTCCGCCATGGCGGCGCAGCCCGCTTTTCCGCAGCCACCGCAGTTAGCTCCCGGCAATACCTCAAGCACAGCGTCTACTCTGGGATCCTTCTCAACGTAGAACACCTTGGAGGCCAGTGCAAGCACAGCGCCCAACACCATTCCGGTAACGCCAACTACCAATGCAGCCAATAATACTGGATTCATTTTCTTTTACTGCCTCCTATAACGATATCAAGCCCTGGAATCCCAAAAACGCAAGTGCCATGATACTGGCAGATATTAGCGCGATAGGAAATCCCTGAAGGCATTTTGGTATATTTGATAACTCGAGTCTTTCTCTTATGCCTGCGAACAGGACTATTGAAAGAGTAAAGCCCAAAGCACCGCCGACCGCATTAACAACAGCCTCCGGGAACGTATAAGCCTTCTGAATATTGACTATAGCAACGCCGAGAACGGCACAGTTAGTCGTGATAAGAGGAAGATATACGCCGAGCGCCTGATAAAGCGACGGACTTATTTTTTGTATGACCATTTCCACGAACTGCACGAGAGCAGCTATAACGAGAATAAATGTTATCGTCTGCAAATACTCAAGATGCAGCGGGACAAGCAGATAATACTGGAAAACGTATGTTACAGCAGAAGCAAGCGCCATAACAAAGGTAACGGCAAGCCCCATTCCGATAGCGGTATCTATCTTCTTCGAAACACCGAGGAAAGGACAAATACCGAGGAACTGCGACAACACGTAGTTATTTACAAATATTGCGCTGAGTAAAATTAATATCAGTTTCATTTTTATTTAGCCGCCTCCTTTTTCTCGAGTACTTTATTGAGTATACCCATCAAAGAACCCAAAATGAGGAATCCGCCGGGAGGAAGTATCATTATGAGCATAGGCTGATAAGCGCTTCCCGCAATGCTCAGACCGAATATTGTTCCCGCGCCGATTATTTCTCTTATGGAAGCTATTATGGTAAGGGAGAGAGTGAAGCCCAGTCCCATTCCCACACCGTCTGCCACAGCAAGCAAGGGAGTATTCTTCGAAGCAAATGCTTCGGCTCTGCCGAGTATGATACAGTTAACGACTATAAGAGGAATATAAAGTCCCAGTGATTCATACAGCGAAGGCACGAATGCCTGAAGGAGCATCTGTACTATTGTAACGAATGCCGCTATAACGACTACATAGCACGGGATTCTCACCTTTGAAGGTATTACGTTTCTCAAAAGAGAAATGAACAAATTGGAGCATATAAGCACAGCCATCGTCGAAAGTCCCATACCGATACCGTTTATTGCGGCAGTTGTGACGGCAAGCGTCGGGCACATTCCGAGAAGCAGACGGAAGGTCGGATTTTCTTTAAATATTCCGTTTGTAAGTGTTTTGACAAATTTCACTTTTAATTACCTCCCTTTATAATATTGTACGCTTTGAGTGCATAATTGACGTTCTTTGTGACGCATTTTGACGTTATGGTCGCGCCTGTGATCGCGTCAACCTGCGAAGCGTTGGCAGTACCGTTTTTAATAACCTTAAGCTCGGCTGAGGCATTTTTTCCTACGAACTGAGCCTGCCATTCGGGGTCGGTGGATTTTGCTCCGAGCCCTGCTGTTTCGGAGTGGCTCAACACCTTCATGCCTGTAATATTTCCGTTGATGTCGATACCGGTTATTATCGTTAACGTTCCTCCAAAACCGTTGGAGGCTGATTTTACGGTATAACCGACAAGAACTCCGTCTTTCTTTGCATATGAGATGTCGCAAAGATTATCTGTCGTTGCTCCTATCTCAGAAGCGATCGTACTAAGTGTTTCTTTATCCATACTTTCGGTTATATCATCTGCGTTTGCAAAAACTTCCATTTTGGACTTTGCTTCCGCAAGGGCGTTTTGCTCTTCGATCATCGGATATGTAACGCTGTTGACGTAACCGAGCAGACCCGCTGCCACAAGGCATATCACGAGCAATGAACCGGCAAGTTTAAATAGGTCACGCATTTTTCTTCACCTCACCGTATTTCTTTATTCTTATAAATTTATCTATCAGAGGTGTTACTAAATTCATAAACAGTATCGAGAAGGATACACCTTCGGGATAACCGCCGTACATCCTGATAATAAATGTTATTATCGCACAGCCCGCAGCATATATGACCTGACCGAGCGCCGTTGCAGGAGATGTGACATAATCAGTCGCCATAAAGATAGCGCCGAGCATAAGACCTCCGGCACAAAGCATGAATAGCATCTCGCTTATGCTTGCACCGAATATAAGGGATATAACAGCATAAACTCCAATGTACGTTACGGGTATATGCCATGAGATGACCTTTCGTACAAAGATAAGGTAAATTGCGCCTATTATCAACGCAAGCGCACTGACCTCACCGATACAGCCGTATACGTTAGGCCCTCCGACAAACATTTGCAAAAGCGAAGGAACAGCTTCTCCTGCGCCTTCCTTTATTATGGCTAAGGGAGTTGCCGAAGCGACAGCATCAACAGGCAGAAATGCGTTGCCCGTCATATTGTTAGGCCACGACGCAACCAAAAGCACTCTTGCTGCTAAAGCAGGGTTTGCAAAGTTGCAGCCGAGTCCGCCGAAAAGCTGCTTTACAACAACTATGGCAAAGACGCAGCCTATAACAAGCATCCACCACGGAGCGTTTACAGGCATGTTCAGAGCAAGAAGAAGACCGGTTACCGCCGCCGACATATCCTTTATCGTTACATCGGTTTTCTTGATTTTCTGAGTTACGGCTTCCGCCGCTACAGCGCTCACGATACCTACCAAAATAAGTATGAGAGCCTTGATTCCGTAAAAGACCACTGCAAGAACGCTCGCAGGCATAAGTGCTATAAACACGTCTGTCATGATGCTTCTCGTAGTTTGCTTTCCTCTTATATGAGGAGATGAACTTACGCTAAGTAATTTTTCACTCATTTTGCTTGCCTCCTATGCATTGTTCTTTCTTTTGAGATTGTTTATTTCTTTTTTAGCTATTCTTATTTCGGCAACGAGAGGTCTGCGCGCAGGACACGTAAATGCGCAGCATCCGCATTCGATACAATCGAGAGCATTGAATTCCTCACACTTGTCGAATCTTCTTTGATCGCTGTATGCCCCTATATACATAGGCATAAGTCCCATCGGACATACCTGAGTGCACTTGGCGCATTTGATACAGTTCGAAGGCTGATCTATAAAAGCGTCCTTCGCATTCAAGCAAAGGATACCGCTTGAACCCTTTATAGCAGGTACATTCGTATCGAACAGAGCAGGGCCCATCATAGGTCCACCCAATATTACCTTTGCAATATCGTCGGTAAGCCCACCGCAGTATTCTATGATCTCGCTGACTGCTGTGCCTATTCTGAATTTAAGAACCTTCGGTGTTTTAATACCGCTTCCCGTCACGGTAATGACGCGCTCAATAACCGGAACGCCTATTGTTACGGCGTCGTATATTGCCGCTGCCGTAGCTGCGTTTGAAACGATACAGCCTGCCGCAGCGGGCAACGCTCCCGAAGGAACTTCCCTTCCCGTTATAGCGGTAATGAGGTGCTTTTCACTGCCTTGCGGATATTTAGTTGAAAGAGAATAAATACTGATAGAATCATCCGCTGCATTTGCTATTGCCTCAATCGCATCGGGTTTATTGTCCTCTATACCGATATAGCCCTTGTCAAGCCCAAGAACCTTCATCAATATTTTCAGTCCGCCAATAACCTTTTGAGGGTTTTCTCTCATAAGCGCATGATCGCTTGTGAGGTAGGGCTCGCACTCCGCTCCGTTTATTATGATGTGGTCGATAACAGCGTCCTTCGGAGGCATTAGTTTTACCTTCGTCGGGAAAGTTGCACCGCCCAGACCAACCGTTCCAGCCTGAGATATCAGCTCGATGATTTCCTCATTGGAAAGGTTCTCGGAGTCGTGCTTGTCGATTTTGTCAGTGAAATCATCCTTGAAGTCATTTTCAATGACAACGCACATTTCCTTGCGTCCCGAAGCCGTAAGTCTTCTTTCGACAGTCTTAACGCTACCGGAAACGCTCGCGTGTACATTTGCGGAAACAAACGCTTCCGCCTTACCGACAACCTCTCCGGCATGTACGTACTGTCCTACTTCAACTACCGGCGTACAAGGCGCACCGATATGCATTGACATAGGCAATACGACTTCTTTGGGAGCAGGCATAATTTCAATAGGTAATTTGTCGGTATACTGCTTGTTGTAGGGAGGATGAATCCCTTTTTTGAATGTACCTTTGTTGATTTGCATCTCCATCTCCAAATAAAATTATTTCCGTATATAATGATAACACAAGGGTATTTTCATATTCAACAAAACAGTTGCACAACGACCCTGTTTTTATCGTCAAAAGTGTGGTACACTATTAAAAATAAGGTCAATAATGCGAATTTTGAATGCAAACTGAACCAAAAATTGAAATTATAAATTGCACTACAGAACATTTTTGTTGACCGTGCACATATATAATGTGCATAATGACTATTAGCGCAATTTATTCAAAATGCGAGGCTATGGACGATATTAAATCAATTCTATTCGAAAAAATACTTTATAATGTAAATAAGCCCTCTCGTTATACCGGAGGAGAGTATAACGTAATCGAACCGAAGCAGGCGGATATCCGCTTTGCAATGGCTTTCCCCGACACATACGAGGTTGGCATGTCTCACCTCGGAGTCAAAATACTTTATTCTCTGCTCAACGATATGGACAACGTTAGCTGTGAGAGGTGTTTTGCGCCTCTTGAGGATATGGCGCAACAGCTTAAATGCAACGATATACCGCTGTATTCGCTTGAAAGCTACACTCCGCTTTGCGATTTTGACTTCGTCGGGTTTTCACTGCAATATGAAATGTGTTTAACTACAGTTCTCTATATGCTGGATATGGGAAGAATACCACTAAAGGCGAAGGAGCGAGCTGATTCTGATCCTATAGTTATTGCGGGCGGCTCATGCTGCGTCAATCCTGAACCATTTTGCACATTTTTTGATATGATAGTTGTGGGCGAAGCTGAAGAAGTAGTTGCAAAGATTACATCTTTGTATGCATTGCACAAAAAGCAAGATTTTAGCCGCGAGCAGTTTCTCATCGAAGCCTCCGAAATAGAGGGAGTATATGTACCTAATATTTCAATAAACGAATCCGTCACGAAAAAAACCGTCAAAAGATTATTTATAAAAGATATGGATACGGCTTATTACCCCGAAAAGATGATAGTTCCGTTTGCAGAGCCAGTGCATGACCGTATTTCTCTTGAAATAATGCGTGGCTGCCCGAGAGGGTGCAGATTTTGTCAGGCAGGGATTATATACAGACCTGTGCGCATGAAAAAAATACAAACAGTTTTAAAACAGGCGGATAAGCTTCTTGAAACTACGGGATACGAGCAGATTTCACTTTCATCTCTGAGCAGCACCGACTATAAAAATATAGGATGTCTTATTGACGAATTGTATGAAAAGCACGCCCATGAGAAGGTCAGCGTTTCACTTCCTTCGCTTCGAATAGATAAATTCAGCATGGACACAGCTAAAAAAATGCGGACCGTCAGAACAATGTCTTTAACCTTTGCGCCCGAAGCAGGCAGCCAAAGAATGCGAAATATTATGAATAAAAACATAACCGAGGATGATATTATCACGACCTTAACCTCTGCTTTTTCAAACGGATACACGAAGCTGAAGCTTTATTTCATGATAGGACTTCCCTATGAAACAGACAACGATGTTATTGCAATAGGAGAATTGACAAATAAGATATTACTTGAGTGCGCAAACCTGGGATTAAAAACAAAATACCCCTCCCTTACGGCAAGCGTGGCATGTTTCGTTCCGAAAGCGCATACGCCGTTTGAATTTTTCGCTCAAAACTCTCCCGAGGAATTTGAGAGAAAACAGAAATTGCTTGTCGAGAGCGTAAACAGAAAGGTCAAGCTGAATTACCACGCAAGCGATATATCGGTTCTTGAAGGAGCGTTTGCCAGAGGTGACAAACGATTAAACGACGTATTATTCAGCGCATACAAAAAAGGCTGTGTATTCGACTCATGGAAGGACAGCTTCAAATACGAATCATGGATAGAAGCGTTTGAAGAAAATTCTCTTCATATATCCGACTTCGCGCAAAGGAGCTTTTCATTTGAAGAAACGCTTCCGTGGGATTTTATCGACGTCGGAGTGGACAAGGAATTTCTTGTAAACGAAGCAAAAAAAGCATACAGCGAAACGACAACACCAAACTGCTATGACGAATGCAGCGCATGTGGAATAAATAAAAGGTACGGGAGATGTGAATTTGAAATATAGAATATGCTATAAGAAGCTCGGAGTCATGAAATTCGTCTCGCACCTTGACTTTCAAAGAACCCTGCAAAGAGCATTTCGCAGAGCCTCATTGGAAACTCTGTTTTCACAAGGCTTCAATCCTCACCAGAAGATGTCGTATACGCCGCCACTGCCTCTATTTGCCACAAGCGATATGGAGTACTTCGATGTGGAATTGTCAGGAGAAGACAGCGCCATGACGGTTTATCAGTCTCTTAGTAAGGTGTTGCCTAACGGGCTTATCATCAATACCGTCGAGCAAATGCCGCTCAACAGTAAGCCTTTATCGGCGTTGTTTTCAAAGGCACTTTATGAAATAGAATTATCGAATGTTTCCGATGTAAAAAAAGCAGTCGAAGAATTAAACAAGCTGTATAGTTCAAAAGAGGATATGAACGTTACTAAAATCAACAAAAAACACACGGAAAAGACTACGAACATAAGAAATAAAATATATTCACTTAAGATAACCACAAACGAAGATGACAATATCAATATTTTAACACTCATAGGCGCATCAAACGATGATTTGCTCAACCCCTTCGTTTTGAGCGAATATCTAATCTCTCATGTAGCATCTCTAAGCTCAAGCAGTGTAAAAAAAATACACAAACTGCGTGTAGAATGAAAATAGTATGGTTATAAAGTGTATTTTGTGGTACAATTAAACGAATTAATTGATTTTTTTGAAATAAAGGAGAATATATGTTATCCGCAAGTGATTTTAAAAAAGGCGCTACTTTTGAAATGGACGGAGATGTTTTTACGATAGTCGACTTCCAACACGTCAAACCCGGAAAGGGAAGCGCGTTCGTAAGAGCGAAAATAAGAAACGTGATGACAGGCTCTCTTGTTGAAAGAACCTTCAACCCGACGGAAAAATTTGAGAGCGCTC
>CAZTZO010000027.1:4183-15640 GCA_964618075.1 uncultured Lachnospiraceae bacterium | reverse complement strand
TACTTCATGAAAATACCCCCTATACTGGGTGTCCAGTATTGGGGGTACATATCATTTTAAAGCCGGCAGTATTTTATATTTAAATATAAACCTCTTCGCTGTTTAGAAAGCTCTTAGCGTGACTGACCATTGTTTTAAGCAGGTATTTTTCAGCTGTATTATTTCGAAAATTTATCGCTACCAAGGGATTAAGCGTTTCGCTTGCCAAACTTGCCGCATTTAACAAATCAGACGGTTTTATCTTATCCTTGCAGTAGGCAAACAGAATAATATGAGGAAAAGCAACGGACTCCTTGATAATCTCCACCATTTGCTCTTGTGATAATTCTATCTCATACAGCCGATAAGCGTGAAGATGCGCTTCTTCAAATGCCATGTAGAGTGCATCGGCAAGCTCGGTATTTTGCTCTGTAACATAGATAAAGGGAATGCCGCTTAGTTCTTGCATGATTTTGGCCTCCTGTCAGCAAATAATGTATACTTATCAATAATTAATCTTCATCAAGGTACACAATATCCATTCCCGAATATGTTTTTTCGAATGTCTTTTCCAAACTGCTCTTGTGGCAGGTTATTACAAGTAACGGACAATTAATAAAGGCTGCCGAATACAGGTAAGTGACGGTTGCAGGAATATTTAGTGTTTGTAGGCGTCGACAACTCATAAAGGCGGAAACTCTGATTGTTCTTAGTTTATCAGGCAATTCTACATGCTCCAGCAGCTCGCAGTTTGAAAAAGCCTGTGTAGCTATTTCAATTACCCCTTTTGGCACCTTCACGCTTACCGCATTTCCATGATATTTTTTCAAAACGCCATACTCAATCTCAAAATCATTAGATGGAGTATTGTCAGCAGTAGGTTGAGTATGATTATTATCCTCGTCAAGATAAACTATTTTTTTGCCGCCGAAATTTTCCTCGAATTTTTCCTGAAGCTTTAGCACATGCTCCTTGTGACAATATACAGTGAGGTTTGGGCAGTCGATAAACGGCTTTTGCATAATCATCGTGACAGTAAGAGGAATAGTGACCTCTTTAAGCTTTGGGCAGTGCTCAAAGGCTCCGTCAAGAAGTGCGCTCGCCTGATTTAGATCAACTTTTTCTAGAAAGCTCTGAGCGTCCCCGAAGGAAGTATATCCAATTACCTTCGCTCTGTTTGGTAGGGTAATAATAGGTGATGTGCCCACATACTCCTTTAAGGCGCCGTGCTCGATAATAAAATCATCCTGCTCAAAGTTCTCCGTTGCATGATAATCCTGTTTTTCGTCCTCATTAGGAAAGAACGTAATATTTTTGTGCCCTTTTCTAACCAATGCTTCGTGCGTAAAGGAATTTTGATGACATTGTATATAAGCCGAAGGGCATTTTTTTATAATAGGCGCTCCTATGCCGCCTACAAATCACCCGTCTATGACTATCTTTTTAAGATTTAGGCAATTTATAAAGGCGTCTGTAGAAATATTATCAACGCTAACGGGAATAAATACCTCTTCAAGCTGCATGTTGTCACTAAAAGCTCCGGTTAAAATTGCAGAAGCTTTAGAAGGTATAACGACCTTCTTTGAATTACCGCGGTACCTTTGTATCTTATCGTCAAACCAGTCAAAATCGTCGTGCGTGCTTTCGTCTTGATTTATTAAATCTTCTTCATTTTTTGTTAAAGGAGCTTGTGTGGTAGGAGCATTATTAGCATTAGCTTTATATCCCTGTGTACTTGTCCCTTTTGTTAGCCCCATTCGCTCGAATGCGCTTGAGTATTTATAAATATATTCGTCTTGGCTCATTAAGTATTTTAATATTGCCTGCTTTGTTCCTATCTGAAGCTTTATACCGGCACGAAGAGTAGTTTCTTCAAGGTGAATTGCAAGAAACGGCTTCTTTTCGTCAAGAGCAAAGTTTATTTCGTTTTGCACGTTCACGGATGAGGCGGACTGCGGTGTAATGAATACAACAAATAAAGCGCATTTTTCAAGCGCATTGGCAATCTCGTCTGTCCACTCATTTCCGGGCGCAATTCCCTCGTCATACCAAACGTGATATCCGTTGTTGTGAAATTCGCTTATCTCGCCAAAAACCTTCACAGCGTCAAGGTGCGCATAGCTTATAAATATGTACGGCTCATTTCCGTGGTAGGCCGGAAAAGGTATTCGGCTTGAGTGTATATTTGATACGTCCTGCTCTTCGGCTTGTTATTTCTTGTACTTATCGAATAATCCCACTTTGTCATTCTCCTTTTTTAACAATCTTCATACCGATATGCGATATAAGCACCGGTATATTTTCTATTGTGTCACGGTCAAGCTGCTTGATATCATCACTTAGCTCATCGTATTTAATAAGATAAGGAGATTGCTTCTTTTCGGCATCCACGCTGCCTGCTAGAATCCAGCCGGTGGAGATACGCTCCTGCATCCAATCGTCATGCTCTTTTTTTGCAAGCTCTTCAACGTAATCTTTTGGTATCTTCGTAATCGCTTCGCCTTCACCAGTTTCAGGCTGCATTATATATCCCATGCTGTGAAGCTTGTCTGTTATTCCCATAGCCTGGCGTAGGTTGGAGTATTTCAGTGAATCCGTCAAATCATCAAAGCTTGGGTATTTGAGAGGCTTATCGGGGTAACGCTCAAGCTGCTTAGCGTTGTAAAGCTCATGAATTGCACGAGCCAGTTTTTCTAAATCCTCCAACTCGGGGCGAGCTTCAATTTCACTGTTAACGACAGTTAAAACACTCTTATTTTCGGAAAAGCACTTAATATCAACATTATCAAACAGTAAGCTTAAGTCGAGCATTTTATATAAAAGCTCTGTTTTTTCAATAGCGAAATTTTCAGGTAGGGAACCGTCATGCGTGATAAAGGTTACATCAAGATGCGTTTCGTTTATCTCTATATCTGCCTTGTCGGCGAGTACACGCAGCTTATCCTTTATACCGTAGGCTTCTCTGTTCCACTCCTGCAATTCATCGCAGAGTATTAACAAAAATGCGATAGGGTGAGTTTCGGGATTCATAGCGCCGAGGTCAAAGGGCTTTTTCATCAACATGTTCTTATAGCAGTTATGCAGCAGTATGGCGCTTGCGCTGTCAAGCACAGGAAAGAAGAAGTATTCCGGCTTGTATCCGACAGATTGAATGAGATATGCATACCATTTCAATACTATAACAGAGCTGAAATAACCGTGGTCGATAAAGCCGCACTTTGCCATGACGTTTACAAAGTCGTTTAATGAAAACATTATCTGCTTTAGATCCACACCGAGCGAGGTATGTATTTTATGCGCTAATAAATCAACAGGCTTTAGCATGTCTATATATACGGCGTTATCATAACGCTTGTCGTAGCATTCGGTAAACTGTCGCTTCGGCGTTATTTCGGCAATGCTGTTAAACTCATCAAAGTTTTCAAAACAAAGCTGTGCGTTGACCTTTTGTGTGCTTCCTGCGGCTTCTGTTGTAAAATCAATGAATTTATTTATCTGCCTGCCGACAATTTCAACGGGATAGCCTACATCGTGAAACAGCGAGGCGATACCCCAGCGGTAGAAAAATTCTTCGTTCTTTGTGTCGTAGGAAAAGGGGTAGTCTTTTTTATCCATGTTTGCTTTGTTAAAGGCAGCTTGATATTTTTTGTTGCTCGTATATATAGCAAGTCCGAGAATAAATACATTGACAGAATGTATATAATGGTCGCGCTGCTTATCAATCAAAACCGAGGCGTTCTGCTCATAGCTTTTCAAAACGTCCAGCAAGTCAATAAAGGGATTGGTCTGAGCTTCCATTTTTATGCGGTAGCTGTCAAAGAATGTTCTGTATACATTAAAAGCGGTTTCCTTTGTTTCGTTCTTTAAGAACTCTATGATTGCCTGCTTCATGAATATCTTATAGCAATGTCCTTTTTCTATGTCCTCAAAGACCTCTAAATCATCAAAAAACCTGATTGCATAATCGGATAAACTGTTCATAAGCGTTTATTCTCTTTCTTTTAATTTTTCTCGCTAATTAAAGCATGACGCTAAAGTATATATTCATTATATGTGATTTTTCGAATGTATGAATGCAATTCAATAAAATTGTATTGGATTTTGGCTTTTTATAATAAAAAAACATGAGCTGTTTGTATTTAACATTACTTTACTCATGTCTTTTTTTAGCTTTTTATGTTTATACTTAAATTGCTTTATTTTAACAACCTAACTTTTTTAGCATATTTTTTATATCCTCGGGCTTATATACCTTGCCGTAGCCGACTACCTTCTCGTTTATTACAATAGCGGGCATACTCATAACAGAATATTTAGCGATTCTTTCCATGTCGGTGACATACTCAACGACAACGTCTGTATCCATGTCCTCAACTGCCTTTTTAGCGTTTTCGTACAAAGCCTTGCAATTTTTACACCCTGAGCCAAGCACCTTGATAACGCATTGTCCGCTTTTTTTCTCACAGCAGCAGCTATTGTCCCA
Source organism: uncultured Lachnospiraceae bacterium (assembly GCA_964618075.1). Taxonomy (GTDB): domain Bacteria; phylum Bacillota; class Clostridia; order Eubacteriales; family Anaerofustaceae; genus CAYTMY01. The sequence continues at coordinate 11,178 of CAZTZO010000027.1, read as the reverse complement.
CTCCGACTCGTTGATAAAATCTTCTCCTTTGTTTGCTTTGCAGCTGCAAGCCTGTAACTCTTCGGGGCTTTCTTTACTTTCGTTCTTCTTTTTAAAAAGTGACATTTTATTTCCTCCTAAATAATAAACGGTTGAATTATGTTAAACAAATATCCCACAAGTATTATTCCCACTACGCATATACATATAAACATTATAATAAGCTTCGGTTTAACAGCCTTTCTTAACATGATAATTGAAGGAAGCGAGAGAGTTGTCACAGCCATCATAAAGGACAACACGACTCCCAAAAGAGCGCCCTTATTTAAAAGTGCCTGAGCTATCGGAAGAGTACCGAAGATATCCGCATACATCGGTACTCCCAATACGACAGCCAATATCACACCGAAGGGATTGTTCGTGCCGAGAATATTTTCAATGAATTCCTGCGGTATCCAGTTGTGAATGATACAGCCTATGCCTACTCCTATAAGTATATATAAAAATACCTTTTTAAAAGTGGACACCATTTGTTCCTTTGCATATAAAAGACGATCTTTTTTCGTTAGGGTATCGGTATGGATATCAATATAATTTGTTGAAACAACAAACTCCTCTACATATTTTTCCATATGCATTTTCTCTATCAATGCGCCACCGCAAACCGCTATGATAAGCCCGAACACAACATACACAACAGCCACCCTCCAGCCGAAAACACTCATTAAAAGAATAACTGAGGCAATATCCACCATTGGAGAAGATATTAAAAACGAAAAGGTTACTCCCGTGGGCAGTCCTGCGCTTGTGAAGCCTATAAACAAGGGTATCGAAGAACAGGAGCAAAAGGGCGTGATTGTGCCTAAAAGCGCAGCTATCGTATTCGCCCCGATACCATGAAAGCGTGATAATATCCTTCTGCTTCTTTCAGGCGGGAAATAGCTCTGTATATAGCTTATAATAAAAATCAAAAGACAGAGAAGTAAGGATATTTTGATTGTGTCGTATAAAAAGAAGCGCACGCTGTCAACCCATCGGTTATTCATATCAAGCCCCAAAAGCTTAATAGCCTTTATAATAAGCTCGTCAAGCCACATCATTTTAAGTAATTGCTCTTCTATAAAGCTAACAATCATTTATCTCACCACCGACTTTTCTTTATTTCTATTTACTTTCCTTTGACAGGATAAAGCCGCAATATATTCTTTAAAGGCATTAAAGGTTTCGCAGTTTAAGGAATAATGGCTCCATTTGCCCTCCTTACGCACATTGACTAAGGAGCAATCGCATAAAATTTTCATGTGGTGCGATAAGGTCGGCTGAGTAATGTTAAATACCTCAAGCAGCTTGCAAGCGCATTTTTCGCCCTCTGAGAGAAGCTCGATAATTTCCAGACGGTTTTTTTGTCCGATAGCCTTACATATCAAAGCTACATCGTTGTTATTCATGATCACCTCATATAGATACTTATCAATGCATTGATGTTACCATACATATAGATATCTGTCAATATGAAATGTATATAAATTATTTTTTTAAGATTTGCGCTTTAAAGTAAGTGACATACGGGTTATATAAATTTAATGCATAATAAGAAAAAAGTGTTATAATACAGTTATGCAACAGATAAAATGTCCGAAATGCGAAGAAATATTTACAATAGACGAGTCGGGATATACGGCTATACTCTCTCAGGTACGCGACGAGCAGTTTAATAAAGAGCTTGAAGAGCGAAAGAAGGAGCTTGAAGAGCAAAATGAAAAGGAACTAAAGGTTATTGCTCTCAAAGCCGATATGGAAAAGCAAAAGCTCAGCTCAGAGCTTACAAAAGAGATTGAAACCTTAAAGGGAGTAATCAGCGCCAATAAAAAAGATACTCTCATTGCCGTAAACGACGCAGTAAGTGAAAAAAAGGAAGAGCTAAACGAAAAGGACAAGCAGATATCTTCGCTTGTATTTCAGCTTAAGGAAGCGCAAAGCGACAGTAAGCTAAAGGAAAAAACCCTTATAGAAAGCTACGAGGGAAAGCTCAAGTCAAAGGACGAGCTTATAGGCTACTACAAAGACCTTAAAACCAGACTTTCCACAAAAATGCTCGGAGAAACTCTTGAACAACACTGTGAGACGTTATTTAACTCTTATAGAAGCGCCGCCTTTAAGGACGCATACTTTGAAAAGGACAACGACGCCAAATCCGGCAGCAAGGGCGACTTTATATTTAAGGAAGCAACACCCGACGGAATTGAGTTTATTTCCATAATGTTTGAGATGAAAAACGAAATGGATATGACTGCAAGTAAAAAGAAGAACGAGGACTTTTTTAAGGAGCTGGACAAGGACAGGAGAGAAAAGGGCTGCGAATACGCCGTATTGGTAAGTCTGCTGGAAACAGACAGCGAGTTTTACAACAACGGGATCGTTGACGTGTCATATAGATACCCTAAGATGTACGTAATAAGGCCACAATTTTTTATCCCTATAATAACACTTCTTAGAAATGCTGCGCAAAACACTATAGAGGATAAAAGAACGATTGCGCAGTATAAGGAGCAAAATCTGGACATATCGCGCTTTGAAGACGAGATGAACGAATTTAAGGATAAGTTCGGCAACAACTACCGTCTTGCAAGCGTGAAGTTCAAAAGCGCCATAGAACAAATAGACAGAGCCATATCAAGCCTTGAGAAAACGAAGAAGGAGCTGCTTTCTTCCGAAAACAATTTAAGACTTGCAAACGACAAGGCTCAGAATTTATCTATAAAGCGTTTAACAAAGAATAATCCTACTATGGCTCAAAAGTTTGCTCAGATAGGCGTGGATAATAAAGAAGAATAGATTATTTTACTTCTCCTGAAATATCGCCAAAGCTAAAGTCAAGCACTTTTTTAGCTTCGGCAAGGCTCATTTCAAGCATTGAGCCTATTTTGCCTGCGCTGAACAATATTTTTTCATAATTTTTTGCGCTTTCATCAACTGTCGTTAACAGCTTTTTCTTCATTCCGATAGGCGAGCAGCCCCCGTGAACATATCCCGTCATATCAAACAAATACTTTTCGTGTAGCATGGAAATGCTCTTTTCGCCCACAAGAAGAGCCGCTTTTTTAAGCATCAGCTCTTTATTTAAGGGAACCATAAACACATAAAGCGTTTTTGATTCCCCTATTGTAACGAGCGTCTTAAATATTCTTTGAGCTTCTACGCCTATTAGCTTGTCAATATGCGTTTTTGCGTGAGAATCGCTTATGGTATAGCTGTGCAAGATATACTCTGCGTTTGCTTTTTGCAACATACGCATGGCGTTTGTCTTTGGCATAGACGCTTTATTGCTTTTCAACTTGTTATTTCTTTTCCTTTAAATCTATATCCACATAAAATTTATCCCCAAATGAACCGTCGGCAAAGTTTTCGACAAAGCCTATTTCGATGCGCTCTGTTGACTTCGGGACTTCATAGATAAGGTTGTAGAGCGTGTTTTCCTCGTTTGGCTCAAGCGTAAAGTCAAGAGGCATAAGCCCTGAGGATAAAGAAGAGCTGATCGACGAGGTGTATGCGTTTTCATCTGTTGAATAGTAGCATATAAATTCGCGCGATGACATAGTAAGAGAAGTGTCGAGCCTGTTGGTAAGCTTTACACTGAGAATTACAAATTCGCATCCCTCAGAAGGCAACATATCCTCTAAGGAGTCCTGTATGACAAACGATTCTATAGTATAGTCGAACCAATAGGTTCTCATGGTGTCTGTGATATTTCCTATGACGTTTTCGCTTACATCAGCCTTCGTGCCCTTTTTTATTACTTCCTTTGACGCACAGGAGCTAAGGCAAGCGGCAAGGCACATTACTGCCAAAAGGAGAGCGGATAATTTTTGTGTTCGTTTCATTGTAAATCCTTTGTATTTTATTTAATGTATATCCGACAAATTAATGTCTTTAAGGTAACATAAATATTATAGCTTAAAATTATATTTTGCAAATAATATAAGCACATTTTCACAAACCTTCACATAGGGTTTATCTTTTACGCTTTGTTTTTTTCTATCGTTTTAAGATACTCAAAATTCCCTTGCTTCGCAAAGAAACTTTGCTGCATTTACGTCATACACCCATATCTTTTTACCCATAAAATCGGCTTCGGTATGCTCAAGCTTGTTTTGAGTTATCAGCTTTGCGCCCTTTATAAGCTTTGGGATTATATCCGCTTTAAGTGGGAAAGAACCATGTGAGGGATAGATTGTATCAAAGTTATCCTTATATAATTCAAGCCTTTCAAGGCTGTGAATATACGCAAACATATCCCTGTTATCCCCGAACATGAATATTCTGCCGTCCTGAATGTTGTCCCCGCTAATCAGAACCCTGTATTTTTCGTCAAGCAGTCCTATGCTTCCCGAAGTATGCCCGGGCAGCATTATTACCTTTAATACCCTACTACCCAATTCTATAATATCATCTTCCCACACAGGGATAATATCTCCGACGCACTTTTGGGTATTGTGATAGAAAGCGGCCTCAGAGGGACTCATATATGCTTTGTCAAAGGCTTTGTTTCCCGATATGTGGTCGATATCGGCGTGCGTATTAATTAGGATTATAGGTAAGTCTGTTATACTCTGGGCAATTTCTCTTGCGTTTGGCGTGTTCATTCCGCTGTCCACAAGAAGTGCCTTATCATCTCCCGTAAGAACGAAAAAGCGCACCGTATCGTCCTCTATACGAAATGTTTGATCGTTTACTTTAATTATTTCACAGCCCATAATTATTATTTTACCCTTTCTTCTTTTTTAAAGCTTTCTTTTAATATTATACTTCTTGCTTTTTAAAATGCACATCTATAACTACTTATATTTTCTCATGTATTCAGAGCTTTTGAAGTACTATTTTGATAAAATTTAAGTATTTGCCTGCTCCGGCATTATAGGATTTTCTGTCATTTACAGCGTATTCATTATCGCAGCATAGCCAGTCGCGCCACGCTTCTTCGTTTGTTAACATCTGCTTTAATTCGATTATCCTTACGCCCTCAGATGAACAAATAATATTCTTCCAGTAATTTACATCGTGCAAATAGTCAAGCTGTTCTTTGTCCCACGATAATAACAGCTCCGGCGGGATATTATCGTGTATGTCCTTTTTCATTCCCGGAATCGCTATATAAATATATCCTCCCTTTTTTACAAAGGGCAGGAGCTTTTCGGTTAGGTAGGTTTTGTTTCTGCCGAAATAGTTATATGAATCCACGCTCACAACTCCGTCAAAGCTTTCCTTTTCAAATGAAAGCTCGTTTGCGTCTGCCTTTACAGGCATTATTTCGTTATCGGTTAAGCCCATGCTTTCAAAAAACACCTTATTTTCTTCAGGGTCGCTCCATAAATCGGCGGCTACAACCTTATATAAATATTCCTTAGCCATAAATACTGAGCTTAGTCCCTTTCCGCTGCCCAAATCAAGCACAAGGTCGTTTTCCTTTAACAGAGCATTTTCAAGTAACTCCTCCTCTAACTTTATCGTATTTGGCCCCATTATCATATTCTTAACAAGGTTTTTATCGTATTTGCTGCTTTTAATATATTGCATTAAAATTTACCTCTTTTGTTATTCTTCCTGTTGTATTCTCTTATTTTCTTCATACCGCCCTTATCCTTAAACATAAAGTTAAACTTCTCCTCTTCAATCTGTCTTGAGGTTTTGTTTACATATTTAGCTTCACGCTTGAGCTTCTGGTAGCTTTCAAGCCTTCTGGGGTCAAGCTCATCGTTATTGATAGCGCAAATTACGGCGCAGCCCGGCTCACTCGTGTGCGTACAATCCGAAAAGCGGCACTCTCTCGCAAGAAGCTCAATATCTGAAAATGTTGTATCGAGATCAACACTCTCCACCCCGAATTCTCTCATGCCCGGCGTGTCTATTACGACTGCTTTGTTTTTAGTTAAAAGCATTTGGCGCGAAGTTGTAGTGTGTCTGCCTTTTGCGTTAGCTCCTGTTTTTGCTGTCTTTTGCTTGTCCTCTTCTAACAAAGCGTTTATAAGCGTACTTTTGCCTACTCCCGACGAGCCAATAAAGGCTATAGTCTGCCCTTTTTGTATATCACCTTCAAGAGAAGCGACAGACTTTTCATCAAATGCGCTTATCGTATAAACCTTTGCATAGGGAGCTGCCTTAATTACTAAAGATTTTTTGTACTCATAATCCTCGCACAGGTCTGTCTTGGTAAGTATGACTGCTATTTCGGCTCCGCTTGTATAAACGCCCGCAAGATATCTCTCCAGACGGTTCAAGCTGAAGTTCTCGTTTAAAGCCATGCATATAAAGACTGTTTGTACATTGGCGGCTATTAGCTGGGTGCCTTGTTTGCCGTTTGCTTTTCTTTCAATAAGGCTTGTCCTTCTTAATACCTTTTTTATTTGCGCCGTCAACGCGTCTTTATTGTTTGCAACCATGACATAATCCCCGACAGTGGGGTACTCGCTTGCATCATTGATATCATATCTTAATTTTCCGCTTAACTGAGCCGTTTTTTCTTCACATGCTGTCGCTATTTGATATATATCCTTGTATTGTGCTGTAATGAGCGCAAGAGTAAGCTCGTTATACGCTTTTGCCTCGTTGTAGCGTGTTGTATCGGTGCCGTATTCTGACAAATAATACATTTATTGTAATCCTTTTTATCGTTATTTTTTAATTCAATCCATTTATACCCTGCTTATTTTAAGCATTAAAAAAATACTCTTATAGATATAATCCGAGAAAACAAAAAAACCATACACTAATAAAAGGCTTATAGCCACATTATATTTGTAATAGTTTTATTTTCCCTTACAGGACAATATCCAAAAAGTACCTCTTATCTTTTTTATTTCGTTTTAAGTTTAGCACGCATGACTAAAGCTTGTCAAGCAAAGAAAATATACTTTTTTGCAAGGTGACCGGGTCAGAATGAAAAACGCTGCCCGTGTGCCTGCTTTTTTTTGCAAGGTGACCGGGTCAGAATGAAAAACGCTGCCCGTGTGCCTGCTTTT
>CAZTZO010000027.1:0-4083 GCA_964618075.1 uncultured Lachnospiraceae bacterium | reverse complement strand
TTGCAAAGTGACCGGGTCAGAATGTAAATAGCTGCCCGTGTGCCTGCTTTTTTTTTGCAAGGTGACCGGGTCAGAATGAAAAACGCTATCCATACGCAGGGTCAGGCTGCAAAAGACGGCTCATTACTATCTTTGGATAAATTCTATTTGACTTAAATTTATATGATAGAGTATAATTGCGCTGACAGAACGATTATTAAGAAAAAAACGGGGAGCTGCTATGAAAATAATCGAATACGGGAAAGAAAACGATGAGCATATTATGCTGTTGCACGCAGGAGGCTTGTCATGGTGGAATTATCTTTCCCAAGCAGATCAATTAAAGGAGAACTACCACGTCATACTGCCTGTTTTAGACGGACACGCTCAAAGCGATGTCCCTTTTACAACGATAGAGGATAACGCAAGCAGGCTTATAGAATATATTGACAAAGAGCTTAATTCTGAAGTATTGCTTATCGCGGGAGTATCTTTGGGTTCTCAGATACTTGTTGAAATGCTCTCACAAAGAAGTAATATATGCAAATATGCCCTCATTGAAAGCGCTTTAGTCGTAGAAATGCCGCTCATTAAAGCATTAAGCCCATTAGCTCTGGATATAAGCTATGGGCTGATCAAGCGAAAATGGCTTTCCAAAATGCAGTTTAAGTCACTCAAAATCCCTGAAAGCTTGTTTGATTATTATTACCGTGACACCTGCAAAATACAAAAGGAGGATATGAAGCACTTTTTAATGGCGAATGCTTCTTATAAATTAAAGCCCTCGCTTACCGATACAACAGCAAAAGTAAGCATTGTGGCAGGCTCTAAGGAAGAAAGAAAAATGCTTAGCAGCGCAAAAATCCTGCACGACGCACTTAAAGAGAGCAAATTAACTATACTAAACGGGTATTATCACGGTGAATTAAGTCTGAAGCATCCCGAGGAATATGTGGAAATGTTAAAAAGTCTAATGCTTGGTGCTTAATAAAGTTTAGCGGCTGGGTTTATTTTATAAGCCTTTAAAAAAACATATTTGCTTTTGTCGATTTAAACATCTTAAAAAGGAATTAGAAGTATGGAATGTATTATAAGAGAAATGCGAAAGGAAGAATTTGCGCTATTGGACGACTTCTTATATAATGCCATTTTCATACCCGAAGGTTACACAAAAAAAGTACCCCGCGACATCATTTACAACGACCCTCTTATTTATGCATCTTTCAAGGATTTCGGCACGTTGCCCGATGATTACTGTCTGGTAGCGGAAAAAGACACGAGGGTTATCGGCGCCGTTTGGGTGGGGATTCGGGAGGAATACGGGCATATTGACGATGAAACGCCGTCTCTTTCTATTTCTATAAATGAGGAATACAGGAACCAATCAATAGGCACACAGCTTATGACAAAAATGCTAAAAATGCTCAGACAGAAGGGCTATAAAAGGGCCTCGCTTAGCATAAACAAAGAAAATTATGCGCTCAAAATGTACGAAAAGCTTGGCTTTGAAATAATCGGTGACGGAGAAAACGAGACGGAATACCTTATGGTATGCGAGCTGTAGTGTTAATAAAGCTACTACGATCTCTTTTAAGGAGTTGATACAAAAAAAGCGAGAGTATAGTAAGAGTATAAATTTAATGATAATTATTCTCATTACTATTTACATTTGAAAATTACATGCTATACTACATATACAACGAAAAAAAGTGGCATGATAGATTAAATGAGGAAGTAATTATGGCACAGCTACGCAATACACAGCAAAAAAGGCTTGTATACGAGCTTATACAAAACAACAAGTCTCACCCCACGGCGGAGGACATATATCTGCGGGCGCGCCTGCTTGACCCACATATAAGCAAGGGTACCGTCTACAGGAACCTCAACCTTCTGGCCGAGCAGGGCAATATACTTCGAATTAATACAAAAGAGGGTACTTACCACTTTGACTCCAGAACGGATATGCACTACCACTTCACGTGTATAAAGTGCGGCAAGATGTACGATATGCCAGTTTCGTATGATTTCGGTATAGACAGAGCTAAAAAAGACGCCGCACTAAAGGGCTTTCACATACAGGAGCATCTGTTGTTGTTTACGGGGCTTTGTCCCGAATGTAAGGAGTAAAACACATTAAAAAAACTTAAATTAAAATAAAAAGGAGATTTAAAGCATGGAACTTAAAGGATCAAAAACGGAAAAAAATTTGATGGAGGCGTTTGCGGGAGAGAGTCAGGCGCGCAATAAATATAATTATTTCGCCTCTCAGGCAAGAAAAGACGGCTATGAGCAGATAGCCAACATCTTCGACGAAACTGCCGGCAACGAAAAAGAGCATGCAAAGATGTGGTTTAAGTATCTTATGGGCGGCAGCATCAAATCCACCGAAGAGAACCTCGGCATGGCAGCGGACGGCGAGAACTTTGAATGGACAGATATGTACGCACGTATGGCAAAGGAAGCTAAAGAAGAGGGCTTCACGGAAATAGCGGCAAGATTTACGCTCGTCGGCAAAATAGAAAAAGAACATGAGGAAAGATACCGCAAGCTTTTAAAGAACGTAAAGGACGGCATGGTATTCTCAAAGGACGGCGACACGATCTGGCAGTGTTCAAACTGTGGACATATCGTTATCGGCAAAATGGCACCTCAGATTTGCCCCGCCTGCTCACATCCTCAGAGCTATTTTGAAGTAAAGAAAGAAAACTATTAAAATAAGAATTACAATTAATAAAAAGAAGGTGCATCATTTGGTGTACCTTTCTTTCTCTTAAAAATAGCAGGGTATTATATTTTTTTACGGGTTTACTGGTTTTAAAGAAAGTAAAGGTATATAAAGCGAAGGAAGTATATATGAAAAAATATGTGTGTACAATATGCGGATACGTTTACGACGATAACGAAGAAAAGATAAAGTTTGAGGATTTGCCCGAAGATTGGGCATGTCCTCTTTGCGGCGCCCCTAAATCCGCATTTGAAGAAATGAAGGAAGAAAAAGAGAAGGAGAATGCGCCTGAAGTCAAAAAAACAACCGTATCCGACAGCGCGACAAAGAAGGAAGCGCATTTAAAGCAGCTTAACGATAAACAGCTTTCGGCAATGTTTTCCAACCTTGCAAAGGGATGTGAAAAGCAGTATTTAGCCAAGGAGGCTCTTTTATACACTCAGCTTGCCGATTATTACAAGGCAAAATGCGCGCTCAATAAGGAGGCGGATTTTTCCATACTATTGCAAAATATAAAGGACGAAATGGACAGTGAGATGGCTTTTGCAGACAAAATAGCGCAGGAAGAAAACGACAGAGGCGCAATGAGAGTCCTTCTTTGGAATAGAAAAGTAACGACGATACTCAAGGGCTTACTTGAAAGATACGAAAAAGAAGGCGACACAATTCTTGATAATACAAATATTTACGTTTGTGAGATATGCGGCTTTGTTTACATAGGAGATGAACCGCCCGAAATCTGCCCGGTATGTAAGGTACCCCGATTTAAGCTTACACAGATAAGGAGGGAAGCATAATGGAAAATACAAATAAGAAATGGCGCGCCGTTCGAACTATAAGACTTTGTACGAAGGACTGCCTTTGCCTTTACGTATGTCCCACGGGAGCTTCGGACACCGAAACCGGTCAGATCGATTCTTCAAAATGCATAGGCTGCGCAAAGTGTGCCGATGCCTGTCCGTCGCACGCGATATCAATGGTGCCATACGCTTATCCTCCACAACAAAAGAAGGCTGATGATTTAAAGAACGCTATGTTTGGGTTGGCAAAAAGCAAAACAGACCAGGAGTTTTTAGCGGCAACTATTGAAAAAAACGCATCAACTCCCGTTGAAAAGATGCTATCGCAGGCAATAAAGATGAGCAACCGAATAATGGCAGAGGATATTATAAGAGAAGCAGGCTACATGCTGCCGCAAAGCAAAAACGCCAATGATATGCTTATAAGCGTTATGAACGACAGTGAGAACAGTGATGAAATTAAAAATATCGCAAAAACCCTTATGGATATGATAGCTGTAAATGACTGAAGGGAGCTGTGCTTTTTTTGCAAGGTGACCGGGTCAGGTTGCAAATGTAAGACCGTCCGTGAGGGCG
>CAZTZO010000026.1:0-16200 GCA_964618075.1 uncultured Lachnospiraceae bacterium | reverse complement strand
TGTTTCAAAGGATTTTGCGCCCAAGGTCACACCTTGATAAAGCTTAACATTATTTCCTATAACGCAGGTTTCTCCTATTACAACTCCGGTACCATGGTCAATAAAAAAGTGAGAACCTATTTTTGCGCCGGGATTGATGTCTATGCCTGTCTGCATATGCGCATATTCCGTCATTATCCTTGGTATTAGAGGTACGTCGAGCACTCTGAGCCTGTGAGCAAGCCTGTATACGGTGATTGCCTCCATGCAAGGATAACTGAGCATTACGTCTTCAAAGCTCTTGGCTGCCGGGTCTCCGTCATAAGCCGCCTTTATATCCGTTGACAACAGTCTGCGAATATCAGGCAGCGTTTTCATAAATTCGACTGTTACGTCTTCGGCCTTTTGAGCACATTTTGAGCATTCGTCGGTATCTTTTATCTCATCATTGCAAAGATTATAAAAGACCTCTGCGATGATAGTGTTTAATAATAATGAAGATTCGTTTAGAGAAGTACTCACAGTCATGTTTAAATACTTCTTATCAATATCAGCAGATTTGTATATATTCGGAAACATAACGATTCTCAAAAGGTCGAGCAGCTTATAAACCTTTTCCTTCATACCGAGTCCGCTTACAAGGACGCCTCTCATATCGGTAAAATTAATATCCATCAGTTCTTTAGATGTGGATTGCAGCTGTGTATCTATCCATTGTTGTATATTCATGTTTAAGTATACGCCCCTTCATTTACAATAATGTATGTTAATAATATTTAAACATTTCGTTCAAGTCAATGACTAAGTGTCAATTTTGATATAAATACAGATGGTTTTGTTGATATTTGTTAATTATTCTATTATAATAATTAATGTTTGATTTTTGAAAATAACACTTTTTTTGTATTAGTAGGAGGATTAGTTTTGGCTAAGAAGTATGTTTATTCATTTGAAGAGGGAAATGCTTCACAAAGAGACCTGCTCGGCGGCAAGGGTGCCGGACTTGCGGAAATGACAAACATTGGTTTGCCTGTTCCTCAAGGAATCACGATAACCACTGAGGCCTGCACAAATTATTATGAGTGCGGCGAAAAAATTTCTGACGAAATAAAAGAACAAACTTATGAGTATTTACATAAGCTTGAAGCAAAAATGGGAAAGACGTTCGGTGGTTCAGACAATCCGTTGCTCGTTTCGGTGCGTTCGGGAGCGAGAATATCAATGCCGGGAATGATGGATACTATCTTAAACCTCGGTCTTAATCCGACTACGGTTGAAGCGCTTGCAAAGAAAACGGAGAATCCCAGATTTGCATACGACAGCTACAGACGTTTTATCATGATGTTTTCCGATGTCGCCATAGGCATCGACAGACAGATGTTTGAAAAAGAAATAGACGCAATCAAAGAGAAAAAAGGCTACAAAGTAGACACAGAGCTTACACAAGAAGACTTAAAGGCTCTTGTAATTAAATATAAAGAGATATTTAAACAGCAAATGGGTTATGAATTCCCTGATGACCCCAATGTTCAGCTGATGATTGCTGTGGAAGCAATATTCAAATCATGGAACAACGACAGAGCAATCGTATACAGAAAGCTTAACGGAATTCCTCACGATATCGGAACTGCTGTCAACATTCAGTCAATGGTTTACGGCAACATGGGCAACAAGTCCGGAACGGGAGTTGCTTTCACGAGAAACCCCGCGAACGGCGAGAAAAAAGTATACGGCGAATATCTTATAAATGCACAGGGCGAAGACGTTGTTGCAGGTATAAGAACGCCAGAGCCTATTTCGAGACTTCAGGAAGATATGCCGCAGATATATGAAGAGTTTATAAAAATCACTCAGATATTAGAGCAGCATTATACCGATATGCAGGATATGGAGTTTACTATCGAAGAAAACAAGCTCTATATGCTTCAGACAAGAGCCGGCAAGAGAACAGCAAGAGCCGCTTTGAAAATTGGCGTAGATATGGTTAGCGAAGGTCTTATTGATAAAGAAACAGCTGTAATGAGAGTCGAAGCAAGCTCACTTAACCAGTTGCTCTACCCGACTTTCGACGACAACGCTCTTAAAGCGGCAACACCTATTGCAACAGGTCTTCCCGCATCTCCGGGAGCTGCTGTAGGTAAAGTATATTTTACAGCAGCAAGCGCAAAAGAACACGCTGTAAATAAAGAAGACGTGATTCTCGTTCGTAAAGAAACTTCACCTGAAGACATCGAAGGAATGCACAGCTCAAACGGCATATTGACAGCCAGAGGCGGTATGACATCTCACGCTGCAGTCGTAGCACGCGGAATGGGCAAATGCTGCGTAGCAGGCTGCGGAGAAATTAAAGTCAATGAAGAAGAAAAGTATTTCGAAGTCGGCAATCTTAAGATAAAAGAAGGCGATTTCATTTCTCTTAACGGTACTACGGGTAATGTTTATAACGGCGTTATCGACAGAAGAGACGCTGACCTTTCGGGAGATTTCGGCACAATAATGACATGGGCAGACGAAATCAGAAGAATGGAAATACGCACTAACGCGGATACTCCCACGGACGCAAAAACGGCAATATCCTTCGGCGCTCAAGGCGTAGGATTATGCAGAACAGAGCACATGTTCTTTGAAAAATCCAGAATACTTGAAGTAAGAAAAATGATTTGTGCTGATTCCCTTGAAAAGAGAAAAGAAGCACTTGCAAAAATACTTCCCATGCAGAAGGAAGATTTCGTTCAGATATTCAGAGCTATGGAAGGAAAGAGCGTTACAATAAGACTTCTCGATCCGCCTCTGCATGAGTTCTTACCACAAAATGAAGAAGATATCATACAGATAGCAAAAGAACTTGGTATCACGGTAGAAAAACTCAAGTCAAGAATAAACGAGCTTCATGAATTTAATCCGATGCTCGGACACAGAGGCTGCCGTTTATCAATTACATACCCCGAAATAGCGCAAATGCAAACAAGAGCCGTTATATCGGCTGCTTTGCAGGTGAAAAATGAAGGGCTTGCTGTAGACCCCGAGATAATGGTGCCTCTTGCAGGTAATATCAAGGAATTGGATTATGTTGTAAATATCATAAAGGAAACTGCACAAGAAGTATTCAAGGAAGAAAACGATACAATCGATTTCATGACGGGTACTATGATCGAGGTTCCCAGAGCTGCGCTTACAGCAGGAGATATGGCAAAAACAGCTCAGTTCTTCTCATTCGGAACAAACGACCTTACGCAGATGACGCTTGGCTTCTCAAGAGATGACGCAGGCTCGTTTATTAACGATTATATCGACAAAAGAGTATTTGATACAGACCCATTCCAGACTGTAGACCAAATCGGCGTAGGAAGGCTCGTTAAGCTTGCCGTAGAGGAAGGCAGAAAAACAAAGCCTGATCTCAAATGCGGCGTATGCGGAGAACATGGAGGAGATCCTGCTTCGATTTACTTCTTTGACAGCGTAGGACTTGACTATGTATCCTGTTCGCCTTACCGTGTACCTATTGCAAGACTTGCAGCTGCGCAAGCGACAATTATTAACAGAAAATAATAAAAATAAGCAGCGCGGAGCATATGCTCCGCGCTGCTTAATAAAGAATTATGTTCAATATAGTTTTATACAATCCTCAAATTCCTCAGAATACAGGCAACATTGCAAGAACATGTGCTGTCACAGGTTCAAGGCTTCATTTGATAAAGCCGTATGGCTTTGTTATCAACGACAAAACCTTAATCAGAGCAGGTCTTGATTATTGGAATGAGCTTGAAGTATTTGAGTATGAAGATTTTAATGAGTTTGAAAAAAATAACAAATCCTGCAATTTATATGCATTAACTTCAAAGGGCAGTAAAAAATACAGTCAGTGTGATTTTCATGACGGTGATTTTTTATTGTTCGGAAGCGAGACGTCGGGGCTTCCCGAAGACATTCATAACAAATATAAAGAAAATCGTTTGAAAATACCTATGATGGACAGCAAACATGCGAGATGCTTAAATTTAAGTAATTCAGTAGGTATCGTACTATATGAGGCATTGCGACAAAACGATTTTTTAAACTTGATTGTTTAACAAATTAATGATGTGAATTACAATTCTTATTTGGAGGTTACAATTAATTGAAGGATATAATTATTATAGGAGCAGGCCCCGCAGGCTTAAGCGCAGCCTTGTATTGTTCAAGAGCAGCGTTAGATACGTTGGTTTTCGAAAAAAGCTCTGTCGGTGGGTTAATAACACAGACCTCTGAAATAGAGAATTATCCCGGTAGTGAGATAGACTCAACTGGTTTTTCACTTACGCAAAGAATGTATATACAGGCAAAGGAAGCCGGTGCAGAATTTGTATATGATGAAATTACTAACATCGAAAAAACAGGCGAAGCCTTTAAAATAAATACAATTATGCAAAAGGAATACTTAGCAAAAGCAGTTATAATTGCAGCAGGCACGTTACCTCGCTTACTGGGTATAGAAGGTGAAGTGGAATTTCGCGGCAGGGGAGTATCGTATTGTGCCACGTGTGATGCGGCTTTTTACAGAAACAGAGAAGTAGCTGTTGTTGGAGGAGGAGATACGGCCTTAAAGGAAGCCGACTATCTTACAAAATTTGCTTCAAAGGTGACAGTTTTTCACAGAAGGAATGAGCTTAGAGCTTCTTCCAGCGTTAAAAATAAAATTGTCGGCAATAAAAAAATAAACATAGTTTACGATACGGTTGTGGAAAAGATCAACGGTAAAGATTACCTTGAGAGCATAACCGTTAGAAACAAGCTAACGAATACACTGACTGAATTTAAAACAGATGGTTTGTTTATTTTTGCAGGATATATACCAAACACAAAAGCATTTGAAAAACTTGTGGATTGTGACGAGAATGGATATATCATAACAAACGCAAATATGCATACCTCACTTGAAGGTTTATTTGCTTCGGGAGATATAAGGAATACAGCTCTTCGTCAGGTCGTAACCGCTGCCGCAGACGGTGCAATAGCTGCCGTAGAAGCAGAAAAATATATTTCTTGAAACGGAGTTAATTAAAATGAAAATTAAAAAACTGCTGTTAGCGGCAATCATTTTACTTTTGATATTCGTTCCAAGTGCCTGCTCAAATAAATCTGATACAAAGGTTGTGCTTATAACAGGAAAAGACGGTAAAAACGGATCGTACACAGATAAAGCAACATACGAAGCCTTGGAGGCGTTATCAAAAGAATATAAATTCAATTTGGAGGTAATAGAGCCTTCAAAAGTACAAAACTATGATAAAAAATTTGTGGAGATCATATCACAGTCTCCTCAATTGATAATATATTCAAACCCCTCCTCAGAAACCGAGGCGGTTATAGCTGCTAAAAATTACAATGATATATACTTTGTACTTGTCGGCGCAAACGCAGATATGGACCTTGACGGTATTCAGGATGTAAATAATATTTACAGCATAGTTTTTTCAAAAAGTGAAACAGGATTCATTTCCGGTATATATGCTGCAAATACAGCTCAAAAAAACATTTGCTTTCTCGGAGGGAGAGAATATCTTTCAATAGTAGAATATGAAGCATCATTTTTATCCGGCGTAAAATGCGTATCGCAGGATAAAGCGGTCAAGGTATTATATCTTGGAGATAATCAGTCATACGAGACAATTACTTCTAAACTCAATGACGCTATCAATGATGATTATGATATAATATATACTATAGAACAGTCACAGGCAGTTTACGATTTTGCCAAACAAAAGGGTATAAAGGTAATAGGCTGCGGTTATAACTATGACGCATCTTATAATTATAAGATGTCATTTCTTGTAAAAAATAATGTGAATAATGCTATAACATGCGCTGTCAAAGAGTATTTCAACGGGACTTTTCAGGGACAGATAAAAATTTTTGGTTTTGAAGATGATGCTTTAAGCCTTGAATATTCAGATTCAAATGACACGGCAAAAAATAACGTAGAGACATGGAAAGATAGAATTTCAGAAAAAAGCTTTCATATACCCGTGAACAGAAGCGAGGCGGCTTCTTTCATCGCTCCCGAATTTAAATAAAACGTTTTTAAAAAACGAGGTCTTTTATGAAAAAAAAGTTACTGATAATATGTTTGTGTTTTGTTATGCTTTTGTCCGGTTGCTTGAAAACAGCTGAGTATGATTTTAATATTACCTTTTTAACAGACCTTACCGGCAAACAGAGCGTACAAACAAAAGCTGCTCAGAATGCTTTTAAAAGCCAATCCAAACTGTATAACTTTCAATACGAAGTGATTTTGCCTTCAAGCACAAAGGATTTGAGCAATCAAATCAATTCTTCATTTGAAAATAAATCAAGCTTTATTATGACTGCGTCAAAAAATATAGCTGAAATTCTTGTTGCTAAAGCAAACGATTATCCGGATTCAAGGGTTGTGCTTATCGGACAAACAGGTACGTCAGATAACGTGGTATATATTGATTTCAAAATGGAGGAAGCGGCATTCTTAGCGGGTATACTTGCTGCAAAAACAAGCAAAAGCGGAATTGTCGGATATGTCGGAATAAACAGCGATGAATATAATTCCTATGAAATAGGTTTTGAGTACGGTGCTAAATCATATAGCTACAAAACTGAAGTTATAAAAGAATATACCGATTCATATGCAGATGTCGACGAGGGCTATAATTGCGCAAAGAAATTAAACGATAGCGGTGCTGACGTCATTTTTGCCGATTGTGCTGCTTCTGCAATAGGAGTCAATAACTATGTTATTCAAAAACAACTTTATATTATATGCTCGGACTTATACACCTTAAAAGATAACTCGAGATGTCTGGGCTATACATACAAAAATTATGATGAGCTGTTTTCAGTAGCTATTGTAAATTGCGCAAACAACAGTTATAATTATGGATTGTACAGATACGGTATATACGACAAGGCTTTGGGATTTGATTCGTCTGAATTAGTGAATAGTACCTCACGTGAAATGTTAGCAGAATATGAGTATAATCTGACATGGATGAAACAGACGGTACCTTCAAATTACAGTGAATTAAATGCTATGATGATACAACTGCAAACAGAGTATCAAAATAAACAGAACCAAAATGCACCTGAAGACGCAACGCAAACACCGGCGGAATAACAATAAATTAAATAATATTACAGGAGTTTATTTATGAGAACAGAGGTACCTATAGCATTATCAAACAGACATGTGCATCTGACAGAAGAGCATATTAATTTATTATTCGGAGAAGGCTACAAGCTTACATGGATAAAAGATCTTTCACAGCCACACCAATTTGCTTGTGATGAAAAGGTCGATATCCAAGGGCCAAAGGGGATAATCAAAGGTATAAGAATACTCGGACCTGCCAGAAAAGCAGATCAGGTCGAAATACTGGCATCAGACGCTTTTAAGCTCGGAGTACCGGTAGTTATAAGGGATTCGGGACAGATTGATGAAACACCGGGCTGCACTATTATAGGGCCAAAGGGAAGCGTTACCATCACACAGGGAGTCATAGTCGCTTCGAGACATTTACATATGAGTCTTGAAGAAGCAGCAGAGTTTGGTGTAAAAAACGATGATTTGGTTGATATAGAGGTTCCCGGCATGAGAGGATTGATATTCCACCATGTGCTTATTCGCGCTTCGGAAAACTATGCTCTTGATTTTCACGTAGATACAGAAGAGGGAAATGCAGCCGGCGCTAAAAACGGAATGATCTGCAAGCTTATCAAGTAATATTAATTAAATTGATAAAGCTTATAAAGACCGATAGCTTTGTTAGCTGTCGGTCTTTTAGATAAATTTATATTGATTTAGTAATAGAAATAATTGTTATATAACATTTTTAAGCCCAAATAAACTCTTTTGAGGTGATTGAATGACGGCTAAAATAATTATAAATACCGACAAAATATCGTTCAATGCGAAAACTGTACTAGAGAATTGCAAAAAACAAAATATAAGCGTTGCCGCAGTAACCAAAATGCACTGTGCTGATAAACGCATCGTAAACGCATTATTAAAAGCCGGTGTTGATATGATAGCGGATTCACGTATAGAAAATCTTGAATCAATAAAGGATGTCAGCTGCACAAAAATGTTGCTACGATTACCTTCTATAAGCGAATGTGATAAGGTTGTGGCATTTTCAGACATATCACTCAATTCGGAAATAGAAACTGTCGTTTCTCTTGATAATGCAGCCAAAAGAGCCAAAAAAAAACACGGCGTCATTTTATTGTATGATTTAGGTGATTTAAGAGAGGGATACTTTGATAAAACTGATTTGTTATCAGCAGTTGAAAAAGTATTATGTTTAGAAAATATAACGTTTGAAGGTATTGGTACCAGTCTTACTTGTTACGGCGGTATCCTTCCTACTATTACGAATTTAACGCAATTAACAGACGCTGCAAACGAAATAGAAAAACAGTTTGATATACAATTGCACTATATATCCGGCGGTAGCAGCACAAGCTATTCGCTGGTAAGAAGCTCGACTATACCGGACAGAATCAACAACCTCAGAATAGGCGATACTATTTATTGCGGAAGAGACGATTCAACAAGGTTACATATAGAGGGAATGTATGACGACTGTTTTGTCTTGGAGGCTGAAATAATCGAAATTAAGGAAAAACCTTCCGTTCCGATAGGACAAAGAGGGTATTCTTCTCTAAACAGACAGCCTTCATTTGAGCAAAAGGGTTCTCGAAAGAGAGCGATTTGTTCCGTTGGACGACAAGATATAGACATAGATATGATACCGTTTGATAAAGACGCTTATATCATGGAAGCGAGCAGCGACCATTTGTTGGTTGATATAACAGATTCCGAAATCGAATACCGAATCGGAGATAAAATACGTTTTAAAATGCTATACGCTTCGATTATGAGAGCGTTTACAGGAAAATATATTGATAAAGAGTATGTATAATGATTTATTTTGACAATGCGGCTTCAACAAAGCCTTATGATGAAGTAACAGATTATCTGTATGATTATATGAAAAACAGCTACGCAAACCCGTCCTCGCTGCATAAATTTGGCTTTGAGTGCGCTAAAACGTTAAAGTATGCTGAGCAAGAGGTTTTAAAGCTTGCGGGACTTAACGATCGAACAGTGATTTTCACTTCAGGTGCAACGGAATCGGCGAATTTATGTATAAAAGGTACAGCCGAAAAATACGATGATATTCGAAAAGTACATATAATAACGAGTGCTATAGAACATCCGTGTGTTGCGCAAACAGTCGAATACTTGAAAAGAAAAGGCGCCACAACAACCATAGTTGGCGTTGATTCCTGCGGAATAATAGATACAGACGAAATCATAAGTAGCATTAACAGCGATACAAAGCTAATAAGTATTATGCTTGTAAACAACGAGACAGGAGTAATTCAGGATATCCCCGGCTTGTTCAAGCGTATCAAGTCCGAATACCCGAATGTAATGCTTCATGTCGACGCTGTACAAGGGTTCGCAAAGTTAAATCTTGATTTAAAAGATGCAGACTTTATTACAATAAGCGCACATAAATTCCATGGGCCAAAGGGTGTAGGCGCGCTGATTTGCAAAAAGAATACTACTTTGATACCGCAAATGCTTGGCGGAGGACAACAGAATAACAACAGAAGCGGTACGATAAACACTCCTCTTATAGGCGCAATGGGTAAGGCATGTGAGATTGCCGATGTGTCAAAGTATCAAACGTACGTTACAGAAATGAGAGACAATATAATCAAAAGGATACATCGTGAATTATCGGAGTATGCTACTATAAACACGAAGCCTGAAAGCGCGCAGTTTTCTTCGCATATTATAAGCGTTTCTTTTCCGGGGCTTAAGGGCGAGGTGCTTTTACATATGCTTGAGCAAAAAAATATATTTATCTCAACTTCTTCAGCATGTTCTTCTCATAAAAAGCATACCGGCGTATTATCGTCAATGGGAATCAGTAAGGAAATGATAGACGGAACTATAAGAATCAGCTTGTCTGAATTTAATACTGTCGATGAGACAAATATATTTGTCGATGAGTTGAAGCAGGCTGTAAATACGCTTATATCAATGAGGAGATAATGATGGAAAAATTACTTCTTATAAAATACGGTGAAATCAATTTAAAAGGCTTAAACAGAAACTATTTTATTGATACTCTTGTCAAGAATATAAAAAAAGCTCTTTGGATATACAAGAACCTCAGAATCAACAAAATACAGGGTAGAATAACCGTTGAAAATATTGATGCGAAAAATGAAGAAGACATAATAGAGCGTCTGAAAAAGGTTTTTGGAATTGTCTATATAACTTGTGCCGTCAAAACGGATAAAGCCTTTGAAAATATTGAGAAAGTCGCATTTGAGCTTATCGAAAAACTGGATGGCGAAACCTTTAAGATTGAAGCAAGAAGATCAGATAAACAGTATCCAATGACTTCTCCGGAGATATCACGCGAGATAGGGGCTTATATATTAAAAAGAAAAAGCCTGAAGGTAGACGTACATAAGCCCGATATACTTATAGAAGTGGAAATACGCGAAAACGCATATATTACTTATAAAAATATAAACGGAGAAAGCGGTTTGCCTATGGGCACAAGTTCAAAAGGTGCGGTTTTATTATCAGGAGGCATAGACAGTCCTGTAGCGGCATACCTTATAGCAAAACGTGGCATGAAGCTGACGGGTGTACATTTCCATTCATATCCTTTTACTAGCTTGAACGCTAAAGAAAAGGTAATTGATATCGGCAAAAAATTAGCTTCTTACAACAACGGTTTTGATATATCGATGATTTCTTTAACAAAAATCCAGCAGCAAATAATCAAAGAATGCAATGAAACCTATCTGACGGTTATTCTAAGAAGGTTCATGCTCAAATGTGCCGAGCAGTATGCATACGACAACAATATACAAATGATCATTACCGGAGAAAGCCTCGGACAGGTTGCCTCACAAACTACAGAAAGCATTATAGCTACTGATGCTTCTGTAACAATGCCGATTCTTCGCCCGCTCATTGCAATGGATAAAAACGAGATCATCAAATACGCAAACCATATTGATACATATGACATCTCAATAGAGCCGTATGAAGATTGTTGTACTATTTTTGTTCCGAAGCATCCGCAAACCAAGCCTGTACTCTCAAAGGTATTGGACGAAGAAAAAAAACTTGATGTACAAGCATTAATCGATGAAACAATGAAGAATATTGAAATGATAAATTTGGAATAGTTTTATTCAGTGACATCTTTCACGATTTTTTTTAAAAAAACAATGTTATATTAACCTCTGAAATCAATTCAGAGGTTTTTATTTTGAATGAAGGTTTATTGATCGGTCAAGCAGCGAGAATATTAAATTGTAATAAATCATACCTGCGTTTTTATGAAAGTGAATTTAATCTGTCGATACCGCGAAGCGAATCAAACAGACGGATATACACATCCCGTGAGATGGAAAAGTTTAGGTATATAGACAGATTGAAAAATGATGGATATACAAATGCGCAAATAAAAGCCGTATTGAATTCAGAACGCATAAATAAAATGTCATATAAAGATACAGACGATATATTATCGGATGAAAATACGCAATCAGACAATCAAAACGAAGGCGAAAGAAACCTTGCTGAAATATACGAAATTATTTCAAAGCTGCGCGACGAGATAATAGATATTAAATCAAGTGGCGAGTGTATGGAAAAGAACGAGCTGATAAAAGAAAATGAATTATTAAAAACAAAGCTAAAACAAAAAACGTATGAATTGGTTGAGACAAGAGAAAGGCTGACAAATATAAAGAAGGCAGGGCAAAAAAGACTTTTTAAAATTTAAACAGAGAGGCAAACATGGGGTTCAAAGCAAAAATCATCGGCAATACCGTCATAATCAGACTTGAAGGTGATCTTGACGACTGCTCAAGCGTAAAGATCAAAGAGAAAATTGATTATCTTCTCTTTAAAAAGGATATAAGAAATCTAGTATTCGATATGCTTCAAGTAAGCTTTATGGATTCTGCCGGAATAGGGCTTCTTATAGGCAGATATAAACAAATAAAACAGCGAGGAGGTAGCGCTTGTCTTATCCTTGAAGATAATAACATAAAACGCATTTTGAAAATGTCGGGAGTTTTGAATTTGTTCGGTTTTGCGGACAGTGATGATGAGGCTCTTGAGCAGCTGCGTTTGAAAGCATTAATATAAGGAAACGGCGGTTTTGTATGAATAATTATATGCATCTAAAGTTTAAGGGCATAGCGGAAAACGAATTATTGGCAAGGAATGCCATAGCCTCTTTTGTACTCGGTCTGAGTCCTTCTTTAAACGATTTGGCGGATATCAAGACAAGTGTATCAGAAGCAGTTACGAACGCCGTCATACATGGATATGAAGGCTCACAAGGCAGTGTGGAGATGACGGCTGTAATAGAGGATACTCTTCTTACGGTAAAAATAAGTGACAAAGGAAAGGGGATTGAAGATATAGAACAGGCCAAGGAGCCACTTTATACATCAAAGCCTGATATGGAGCGCTCGGGAATGGGATTTACTATAATGGAGAGCTTTATGGATACAATGGAGGTTATTTCTTCCAGAGCCTTCGGCACTACGGTCATCATGACAAAAAATATAGAAGCCCGAAATCTTTGCGATGAGTTGTTGTGAATTACACGAAAATGAATACTACTCCGAGGAATTGATAACAAAAGCGCAAAATAAAGATAAGGAAGCAATGAATCTTCTTGTTCAAAAAAATATGCCTTTGGTAAACAGCCTGATAAAGAAGTTTTATTTCGCAGGGGAGTCCGCCGAAGACCTCACGCAGATCGGGGTCATTGGGTTAATCAAAGCTATCAAAAGGTTTGACTTTTCATATAATACAAAATTTTCGACTTATGCAGTATATATAATCAACGGAGAATTGCAGCGACATTTCAGAGACGACGGAATAATAAAAGTCAGCAGACGGCTCAAAAATATACATATAAAAATAAAAAGAGAACAAAATCGATTATCATGTATTTCAGATGAACCTATAAGCTTATATGAAATTGCTAAAAATATAAATGAGGAATATGAAGATGTCTGTCTGGCTATAAATGCATGCATGGAACCGGAATACCTACAGGCAAAAGCATTTTCAGATGAAAATAATGACAAATTAAAACAGGACGTCGTGCCTGAAGATGAAGATCGTACAGATAAAATAATTGAGTTAATTGATCTAAAGAATTCTCTCCAATCACTGGAGAAAGAAAAAAGACAGATAATCGTGCTTAGGTACATAAAAAACATGACACAAAGTGAAGTTGCCAAGCTTATGGGCGTTTCACAAGTGCAGATCTCAAGAGTTGAAAAGCGCATATTGGAAGAAATAAGAAATAAAAACTATCCTGAATAATATCAAGTATATAGATAAAAATAAGACATGTCGAATGTCTTATTTTTATAAAGGAAAAAAATGGATAATAAAGAAACAATAAAAAAGAGCTTTTTAAAAGCAAAAGAGAATAACAAGCCGAAACCAAAATATGTAAGAAATGGCGTTTTTGCATTTCTAGTGGGCGGATTTATTTGCACAACAGGACAAATAATAACTGATATTTGTTATAACAACGGAATTTCATACGATAAAGCGTCGATATTGACGACTATTATCCTTGTTTTTATTGGTTCCTTTCTCACTTCTGTCGGTGTTTACGACAAAATAGGAAAGGTAGCAGGCGCAGGCTCTATAGTCCCGATAACAGGTTTTGCAAACTCTGTAGTGGCGTGTGCGATGGAATTTAAATCTGAAGGCATTGTGTTCGGCATAGGTGCTAAGATGTTCAACATAGCAGGCCCGGTAATCGTCTATGGAACAGTGGGCGCATGGATTGTCGGTATTATTTATTATATTATTACCGTTGTAATGTGAGGGAAAATGGCGTTAAGAATAGGAAGACAAAGTGTAATATTCGAAAAACCGATATCGATTGTTTCAACTGCGTCCATAGTCGGACCTTTTGAAAAAGATGGCCCTTTAAATCATTATTTTGATATATGTCTTAATGACGATTTATTAAATTGCGAGAGTTATGAAAAGGCGGAAAGCCTTATCTTAAAGAAATGTATTGATTTAGCTATTAAAAAAAACAATATGTCCGAGGATATGATAGACGTGCTTATCGGAGGAGACTTATTAGATCAGATTACAGCGACTACCTTTGCGGCAAAAGAATTCAATATACCTTTTTGGGGAATATATAACGCATGCTCAACTTTTTCATTAGGTATTCAAATAGCAAGCAGCGCTATTGAAGGCTCGGTCGTTGAAAACGCTTTGGTGTGCGCCTCCAGCCATTTTAGCACGTCCGAAAGGCAATATCGTTCGCCCTTGGAGCTTGGCTGCCAAAATCCAATAACATCTCAACGCACCGTAACAGGCTGTGGATGTGCTCTTTTGAGTAACGGAGGTAACGGCCCTCAGATATTTTCTATGACAACAGGACGTATTATGGACATGGGCGAGCATGATCCGTTTGACATGGGCGCAGCTATGGCAGCGGCCGCGGCTGATACAATAATGGCACATTTCAAGGCTACCAATACAACAAGTAAGGATTATGACTTGATACTGACGGGAGACCTTGCGAATGAGGGGCTTTCAATAGCGAAGGAAATATTGAAGGATTGCGGATATAACTGCGATAATATCAACGACTGCGGAAAGCTTATATATAATTATGATAATCAGTTTGTTAATAACGGGGGTAGCGGAGCAGGCTGCTGCGCAAGCGTGTTTTGCGGGTATATATATAATAAACTGTGCAAAGAAAATATTAACAGGCTTTTGTTTATACCGACGGGAGCATTACTTTCTCCTACCACATATTTGCAAAACGAAAACATTCCATCTATAGCGCATGCAGTGGAAATCAGAATGGAGTAAAAAATGTTAAAAGAATTAATATGTGTATTTATCACAGGCGGTATGTTGTGTTTAATCGCTCAGGTTATTATGGACGCGACAAAGCTGGTTGCAGGCGAAATTTTGGTTTTATATATTTCTTCGGGGGTTATATTGTCTGCGCTTGGTATATATGAGCCATTGGTTAAGTTCGGCAAGTGCGGGGCTACCATACCTTTGACAGGCTTCGGTTATACGCTCGTCAAGGCAACTATAGCCGCAGTAGAAAAAGACGGCTTAATAGGTGTTTTTACCGGAGGGTTGAGTGGGGCTGCTGCAGGCATATGCGCCGCAATACTATTTGGCTATATTTTTGCATTAACCGCTCGCTCGAAAACAAAATTCTGACAGGCATTTTTATAAAAAGAAGCATATTATTCCGATAGGATTATGAGATAGTATTCGATGAAAGAATAATCACCACAGCGCAGAGGATAACACAGGAACAGCAGAGCAAGGTTCAGACGTAAACTTAACCGATGAAGGGATAAAAAGGGCTGAAAAGGGATTTGAAGAAGAGACAAACATTATATTTGACACATCATTTAATAATTATTCTCAAGAAAAGCAACAATCAATCAGTGAATATATTGATTCAGTAGATGCCTCTGTGAAGAAAGCCGCTGAAGAATATAAGAGTAATAAAAACGCCGCTTTTAAGCGAGTATATATATCAGAGGTGGGCGAGAAGCAGGCGTCTGATATGCAGAGAATATTGGGCGGAGATTATAGTCAGTATGATAATTTCATTAATAAAAATGCTTTTAATCACATTGAAAAAGAGCACGGAGAGAATGGAATTAAAGACAGCACGATGTCTAATCTTTCTGATGTCGCACGTGTAGGATATGTTCTTGATAATTATGACGATGTTGAACAAGTTGTTAATGGCAGTGGAGATTATGATTATAGTCGTGAGTTCAAAGACAAAAATGATGTTCCGGCGCCATTATTGAAATATTCAAAAGCAATAGACGGTACTTATTATGTGGTTGAAGCTATCCCAGACAGTAAATATAAAAAAATATGGGTGGTATCAGCATACTTGAGTAATAAAAAAAGTGGGGTTACGCAAGTTCCCAATGGTGATACCTCCGGGATTACGTCCAAAACGTCTCTTGCTTCTTCCCCAACTGATGATAGTATAAGCTCGCAGTCGAAAGAAGTCAAGAATTCTAATAATACTCAAATAGACCTAAACAACGACAACATACAAAGCGTAAAGAGAATACTAAACGAAAGAGGCGTGAAGGTAAGCTTTGATGAAACAC
>CAZTZO010000025.1:6514-18695 GCA_964618075.1 uncultured Lachnospiraceae bacterium | reverse complement strand
AATAATGGTAGCTAATATATAATTACGCACAAGTAGGAAAACTCCTTCTTTTTTTGTCTGTTTTTTATATTTTTTTCATTCTGACCCGGTCACCTTGCAAAATTACAAGTACATGTATAGCTCATTTGTCGTGCATTTTCATTCTGACCCGGTCACTCTGCAAAAAAACAACAGACCAAGCGTGTGGCAAAAGCGACTTTTTCATTCTGACCCGGTCACATTGTAAAAAGCACGAAAGCCTGTGCATACATTAAAGCGCATTTGCAGGCTGACCCGGTCACCTTGCAAAAAAAACCTCTCTCGTAATATATTTCGTAATATACATAATATGCGGTATAATAACCGTATATAAATAAAAAACAATTTCAAAATACAGGGAGAAACCATGTACAAGATAACTTTTCAGATAGAAAACGGCGATGCGGTAGTAATAGACGCTAATGAAGATGAAATCCTGCTTGACCTGGCAAAGAAAGCGAATGTACCCATAGACGCTCCCTGCTCGGGCAATGTCAGCTGCGGAAAATGTAAAATGAAACTCATCGAGGGTCAAGTCAAAAGCTCGTTAACAAGACACTTGTCGCAAAGCGAATGGGACGAAGGCTACAGACTCGCCTGCAACAGCAAGGTGTGCGGGGATCTAAGCGTATTGGTTCCCGATATAGCAAGCGCCTACCAGAGCAGAATGAAGATATCCGACTTAAGCAGTCCCGACGAATTGAAAATATTCAACGACATAACGCAAAGCATAAAAGACAACAAGATTTCGTTTGAAAGCGACCTCTTCCTTGTGCCCGTAAGCTTAAGAGAGCCGACTATCGAGGATACCATGCCGGACAACGAAAGACTGCAAAGAGCGGTAAGCGCCTACATGAATGCGGGAATGCTCGTATATATACCGTATGATGTAATAAAGCGTCTGCCGCAAACCATGCGTCAGCTTAATTTTGAATTTAATTGCGTATGCCTTAAATATAAAAGTCTTGTTACGGTCATAGATATATTGCCGTCGGATAAAAAAGATGTATATGCTTTGGCAGTGGATATCGGTACCACGACAGTTTCCGCTGTGCTTGTAAACGTGCTTGACGGTAAAATCGTCGCAAAAGGCTCCACGGGAAATGGTCAGATACGGTACGGAGCGGATGTAATAAACAGGATAATCCAGCAAAGCAAGGAGGGCGGAATACAGAAGCTTCAGGACGCTATAGTTACCGAAACTCTCCTTCCTCTTATGAACAACCTTTGTAAGGAGGTTGGGATTTCAACAGATAATATTTATGAAATGAGCGTTGCAGCCAACAGCACAATGAATCACCTTTTCCTGGGAATACCGGCAGACAACCTCAGACTGGAGCCGTTTATCCCCGTGTACTTTGATTTGGACGGGCTTTTCGGCAAGGATTTAAGCTTTCTTCCGATATGTCCGAATGCAGCCGTTTATATAGCTCCGAACATTGGCAGCTACGTCGGAGGAGATATCACGTCGGGCACTTTGGCGTCATTGATTTGGACAAAGGAGGAATACTCCCTCTTTATTGATTTAGGTACAAACGGGGAAATAGTTTTCGGCAATAAGGAATTTATGATGAGCTGCGCCTGTTCCGCAGGGCCTGCCTTTGAAGGCGGAGATATAAGCTGCGGTATGCGTGCGACAAACGGCGCTATTGAGAAGGTAAAAATAGACAAGGAAAGCATGGAGCCTTCGTACAGTGTTATCGGCAAACAAAAGCCCGTAGGCATATGCGGTTCGGGTATCATAGACTTGATTGCAGAGCTGTTTTGCTGCGGCATAATCAACAGCAAGGGCAAGTTTGTGAGAACGGGTAAAAGAATCGTTACGGACAAGCATGGTACTTCCTCGTATGTTGTCGCATTTAAAGAGGAAGCGCAGGACGCCATTAAGGATATATTGCTCACAGAGGTCGATATCGACAACTTCATTCGGGCGAAGGGAGCGATCTTCTCGGCGATAAACGTCATGTTAGAAAAGCTTGAAATGGATATAAACACAATAGAAAGCGTTTATGTTGCCGGTGGAATAGGAAGCGGCATAAATATGGGAAATGCCGTAGCTATAGGTATGCTGCCGGACGTTGATATCAATAAATATAAATATATCGGTAATTCGAGCTTGGTCGGAGCGTACTGCATGGTATGCTCTCATGCTGCAAGAGACAAGATAACACATCTTGCGGACAATATGACATACGTCGAATTAAGCAACGAAGCTACTTATATGGACAAATTTGTGGCGGCGTGCTTCCTGCCGCATACAGACGAGAATCTTTTCCCCAGCGTTTTCGCAAGAATAAAAAGGTAGATTTAAATAAAGACGATACCGTTCTTTTCTGAGGACTTGAGAAGAAAGAGTGACACTGTCAATACAACGGCTTCGTAAATACCGAAGGTAAACCACACTATCCCTGAGCCTAATATAAACGGAAGCAGGATCGTGACGGACGAATTTACAATAAAGCTGCGCAGAATATTAATGATAATCGCCTGCTTCGATCTCTTTGTAGAGTAGAGGTAGGCGTTTATTATTGAGTTGAAGCTCATGATGATAAAGCCCCAAGAATATTGGGGCAGGCATCTAACCGTAAAATCAAGCGTTGCGTGATCTGTCGTAAACATTGAGCATATCGGCGCAGCGACAAAATACATAAGAATCGTTATCATAACGCTGCCGATAAAGTTGATCAACAGTCCGGCATGAAAATAGTACTTCAAATCGCATACGTTTTTTGCTCCGTAAGAACGCCCGATAAGCGGCTGTAAACCACGGGCTGTCCCGTAAAAGATTGCAACGGAAAAGCTTGCTACATACGATATTATAGAGAAGGCATTTACGCCAATGTCTCCTACCATTGATAAAAGCACATAGTTCATACAAAAAATACTTACCGGCGAGGAGAGCTGCGCTATAGCTTCGGGCAGACCTCTGAGTATAATTTTTGAATACATCTCACGCTTTGGCTTAAATGCAGTTAAGCGAAGATCTCCCTTTTTTTTAAATAAATGCGGCAATAGAATGATCAACATAAGCGACTGTGATATCCCTGTAGCAAGAGCGGCACCCTTTAAACCCATATGAAGAGGAAAAATAAAGTACCAGTCAGCAAAAATGTTGCATATCGTGCTGATGATGACAGCGACGCTTACTCTTAGGGGGGAACCGTCGTTTCTGATAAAAGCCATAAGAGAGGTTACCGTTGCCGCAGGAATAATGAAAGCGGAATAATAGTGCAGATAATCATACATCATTTCCCTGAAGGTGTCGTTTGCTCCGAGAATATTTGTGATCCAAGAAGTGGTAAAAAAACCCGCACAGCACATAATAACGGCTATAAATAGCGTAGCGCTCAGGGAATGCATGAAGGCCTCGTTTGCGCTATTTTTGTCTCCTCTTCCTATTCTTATTGCAAATACGCTCACTCCGCCTATAGTGCTCAAGGCATAAAGAGCGTCCAAAAGCATGATATAAGGGAAAATCATGTTGACAGCGCCCAGAGCGTCTGTACCCACGCCTCTTCCCACAAAAATACCGTCGATTATGGTAAACAGAAAAAAACACACATTGCTGAGGATTGTCGGAAGTACATATTTTATTAAATTCTTTCTCCTCGTGTTCACCACAGTCTGCCTCACATAATACTTTTATCTTGCTTATTTGGTTAGATAACAAAAAAGCGCACAATAACGCAGTACTGTATTATAGGAGGCTTTTTATATAATGTCAAGGGAGGGGTTTTTCATGTTTTTACATTCTGACCCGGTCACATTGCAAAAAGCAGGTACACGGACAGCGTTTTGCATTCTGACCCGGTCACTTTGCAAAAAAGCAGAAATACGTGCAGCGTTTTGCATTCTGACCCAGTCACTTTGCAAAAAGTACAAGCACATGGATAGCGTTTTTCATTCTGACCCGGTCACTTTGCAAAAAGTACAAGCACATGGATAGCGTTTTTCATTCTGACCCGGTCACTTTGCAAAAAAGCAGGCACGCGGGCAGCCTATTTTCATTCTGACCCGGTCACCTTGCAAAAGAGCAGGTACACGGGCAGCCTATTTTCATTCTGACCCGGTCACTTTGCAAAAGAGCAGGCACACGGGCAGCCTATTTTCATTCTGACCCGGTCACCTTGCAAAAAACCCTACTGCCTTACCTTCACCACCATAACGCTCACATCGTCCTTAGCGACGTTGCCTGCCATCGTTAATGCGTCGTTAAAAATAGCGTCTGCCACTTTTTGCGGATTTCTGTAGCTGTGCTTTATAAGAGACGAGCGCACGTAAGTTTCATCGTTTCCGACAGACTCAAAGAACCCGTCCGACATAAAGTAGACGTAATCACCCTTTGCAAATTTCTGTATTCCCTTATGTATGTGCGTTTCATCGAGTATTCCCATAGGCAAAGTGTCATATGAAACCTTTATCGTTTCTTTTCCCCTCTTTATATATGAAGCACACGCTCCCGCCTTCACAAATTCTCCTATACCATTGTTAAGGTCAAACAAAAACAGATCAAGAGCGGCGGATATTTCTATAGAATCGTCAAGCACCAAAACGGAATTTATCATATCGATTGCCTTGGTTTCGTCAAAGCCTGCGTTAAGGAGTACCTCAAGCATATCTAAAACTCTTTCCGACTGCTTTGAGGCTTCTATTCCGCTGCCCATACCGTCGCATATCGCCACGGCATGTATTCCGTTTGAAAGTATCGTGTTCGTGTTGTTGTCGCCGGAAAAGTCGGTTTTGTTTTTCTTGCAGCTTGCAAAGCCACAGGAAAGCCTGAAGGGATATTCCTCCCTGTAAATATAGCAAAAACCGTTTTGCGTTGTTATAGGAGAAGAGCAGTAGTCGTATATTAGCTCCCCTGCAAGCGATGAGCTTAAGACTCTGGGTATCTCGCGAGATAATATATCTTCACACAGAGGCTCGCTCGTATGCAAAAATACGCGCTTTTTCTTGTTAAAGTCCTCGATAATATACAGCCCGTCAATCTTTATTGCGCAGTTTTCAAGCTCGCTTTGCGCAAAGGCGGCTTCCTTCGCATCAATATATAAACCGTCCGATAGGCGCGAATACAGCTTTTCAAGTGTTGAGGAAAGGTGCGAAAACTGATGTTCGACTATGGATTTCATGCCCGATAGTTTTCTCTTGCAGTCCTGGGTAAGCTTGAAGGAATCGTATATGTAGCATATCATTTTAAACATCATTCTGCTTTTGGCGCATCGTGCATAAAACTCCTTGGGCAGCTTGTCGTATGAAACAAAAGATTCCCTCATAATAAGACGTATAGTTTCTGCAAACGCTTCGTATGTATAAGCAGGAGAGCTTGTCCAGCAGCTCGCATAAGACGGACATCCCGGGCACACATCGGAGGATATCATGCGGCATATCTTGTTGACGGTTTCGTTTTTATCGGGAGCCTGCTTTGAGGTGCGTGTAATATTTTTTGCCATTTCAGAGAGCATTTCGCGCTGCGAGAGCATTTCCTCTCTTATAACGCTCCTGAGTGTCTCGTTAAGAAATAAGCTCGAAGAATCCTCGAAGCATTTCATCTCTTGGGCTTTTTTTGTTATATAGCCGCTAGACAATAGAAAAATAACAGCTCCGATACAAGCGCATATTGTTTCATAAAGTACTTCGTTTTGTCCAATCAAGGCACTTCCCAGCGAAACCGCCGCCACAAAGGAAAGTGCGCATACATATTTATTAAGTGAGCTTGTCAAAACGCATATCAAGGCACATATCGCAAACAAGCCCATATATGAAAATTCATACGAGCTGAATAAGCACATCGCTCCCGAGGAAAGAACAGCACCCGACAGACATATGCCCGGCGTAAAGCAAAATCCTCCTATAAGTATGTAAGCGCAAAACAGGATAAAAGATATACTTATATTAAACGGAGCTATTTTAATGAATCCCGAAATAACCGCACATATACAAATGCTTATCAATATCACATCGCCTGAGGTGTAGCTTTTCTTGTATGGTGCATTTTCTATGGCTCCGAAGCCGCTTATGAAGGCGGGGGTTATCGCCAGACACACAGAAGCGTTTGCAAATGTCATAAGAAGACCGATAATATCGGCGCCTGTTATTATGCGCGCTATCCCCCCGAAGCTTAAAGAAGCGCCAAATGCTATCAGACTTATTTTTATTTTGTCAGGATTTGTTTTGGACATTTTTTTGTAGACGACTACGCTTGCCATTACGCCGAGTGCGCTAAAGGCTTGTCCAACTCCGGCAAAAACAAACAAAGAAGCACAAACGGCAATTCCTGCTAAAATACCCGTAAAATAAGAAAAGCGATAAACGCAAAAAGCGACATATGCCATTGCAAAGGGATATATCTCACCGAAGGCGCAGGGTACGGCAAGGAAAAAGCCTATAAACGAAGCACACAGCGCCTTAAGCAGAGCTTGAATATCAATCGGTTGGCTTCTTGGCTTCAGACGGATGCGAAAGGCTCGTTCGTTAATCAGCCGTGAAGTGAAGTTTGCACTCTTCTCATGTCCTTTTTCATTCTGACCCGGGCACCTTGCAAAAAAATCGCCCGCCGACAAAAAGGTTTTTTTTATTTTTTCGCCTAACGTTGTCATCATCGGTATAATAGCCGCAATGTGCGGTTTCAGTCGCTCCATAGCTTTAAATAACCCCCGTTTTTTTCAAATATTATCAGCCTTCTGACAAAATTATTGTCAAAAAAAGCTTTCTGTGTGCACAAAAACGAAAGAATATACAAGCAAAATTCAAATGATTAATCTTAATATTAAAACCTTATAAAAAATATTTCTATTTCCTTTAATATTCCTAAAAAGAGGCTGTAATTCGGCGATGCTTTTGTGTATAATAAATCTGTATGCTTATCAGTGTGAAATATAAGAAAACAGCGTAAGCGGAAAGGAAGCATATCAAGCATGAAGGCTGTTATATTAGCAGGCGGCAAGGGTAAACGAATGAACTCGTCTATGCCCAAGGTGCTTTTCAAAATATGCGGACAAACACTTATTGAGCACGTTGTGCAAAATGCACGTGAGGCGAATATAAATAATATCGCCGTAGTCACAGGCTATAAGGGTGAGATGATAAAAGCTTGTTTAGGTGATAGCGTTACCTTTTATGAGCAGCACGAGCAGCTTGGGACGGCAAACGCCGTTTATAGCGCAAATGATTTTTTTAAGGACGACGACGAACCCGTTTTAGTGTTGTGCGGCGATGCTCCCCTTGTTGATAGTGTAAGTATAACCGCGCTTATTGATTATTATTTTACCAACTCTCTGGATATGTGCGTTCTTTCGGCTGTGCTTGACGACCCTGTCCAATACGGCAGAATAATTCGTGAAAACAATGAATTTAAACGTATAACTGAATATAAGGACGCAAGTGGAGAAGAGCTGTTAATAAATGAGATAAACTCAGGCACGATGATATTTTCTTCGGGAAAGCTCAAACAGGCGCTTTGTGAGATAGACAACAATAACGCACAGGGCGAATACTACTTAACCGACAGCGTGGAAATATTTAAAAGTAAGGGCTGGAGGATCGGAGCGTATTGCGTAAATAATCCCGACGTGGTTTTGGGAGCAAACGATCGTTACGACTTGTACTTGTGTGAGAGCGCAATGCGAAAGAAGATAAATCGTGAGCTTATGGTAAAAAGTTCGGTTAGAATGATAGATTCCGCCACAACCTATATAGACAGAAATGTACAAATAGGAGAAGGCTGCACGATATACCCGAATACCACCATTACATCAGGCTCGTCTGTTAAGAACAACAATATTATTCGCTCTTCGTTTATATCCTCATCGGAAATCGGCAGCGACAATGTTATAGACACTGCGGTTATTGAGGATAGCGTTATTGCAAGCGGCTGCAATATCGGCCCGTTTAGCCACCTTCGCAAGGGAACGAATTTATCCGACAATACAAAAATCGGCAGCTTTGCGGAAACGAAAAACGCAAGTATCGGAAAAAATTCAAAGGTGCCTCACCTGAGCTATGTCGGAGACGCAAGCGTGGGTGAAAGGTGCAACTTCGGCTGCGGCTCTGTCGTGGCAAACTATGACGGAGTGAATAAATACCATACACAAATAGGCGACGACGTATTTATCGGCTGCAACGTCAACATGATAGCACCGATTGAAATAGAAAACGGAGCTTTTATTGCGGCAGGCTCAACGGTGAGCAAAAACATCGAAAAGGACGCGTTTATAATCGAACGCTCAAAACCCGTCAAGCTAAATAAGGCTTTGCTCAAACAAAAAAAGTAAATTAACTGATTCGTTAAAGACAAATAATATAAATAAACAAGGCGGTAAGAAAACACTATGGACGGCAATTATTCCAACATCGTACTCATCGGAGGAACATCAAACCCGGAGCTTTCAAAGGAAATATCGAATCTGCTCGATATACCTCTTTGCTCAATGGAGATCAAGCACTTTGCGGACGGAGAAACCTACGTTCGTATTTTGGAAACGGTGCGAGGCAAGGATGTGTTTATCATTCAGCCGACATGCTCTCCCGTAAACGAGAACCTTATGGAGCTTCTTATCATTATAGACGCTCTCAGGAGGGCTTCCGCCGCAAGAATAAACGCCGTTATACCGTATTACGGATATTCCAGACAGGACAGGAAGGACAAATCGCGCGTGCCGATAACGGCAAAGCTCGTTGCGAATATGATTACGGAAGCTGGCGCGGACAGAGTTATTACCGTCGATATACACGCCGACCAGATACAGGGCTTTTTCGATATTCCCTTTGACAGATTAAAGGCACTGCCGCTAATGGCAGATTATATCGTATCTCATAATTTTGATTTGGACAACTTAACTGTCGTATCGCCTGACGTCGGTTCGGTCAAACGCTCGCGTTCTCTTGCAAGGCGTCTCGGAGTACCTCTGGCAATAATAGACAAACGCCGCCCGAAGCAAAACGTAGCCGAAATACTTAACGTAATAGGCGATGTAAAAAACAGGGACGTAATAATGATAGACGATATGGCGGACACGGCAGGAACTCTCGTGGGTGCTGCGGAAGCATTAAAACAGCTCGGTGCCAATAAAATATATGCCGCGTGTACTCACGCTTTACTTTCCGGCCCGGCAATCGAGCGCCTTACGAACTGCCCCATAGAAAAGTTTGTCTGTACAAATACAGTGCCCTTGGGTGATGAAAAAATGATAGATAAGATAGAGGTCGTAAGCATAGCAAGTCTGCTTGCAAAGGCTATATCCCGCATACATGACGGAAAGAGCGTAAGTATAATATTTGAGTATGAGGAATAATAATGGAAACAAAACAACTTGAAGAAATAATCAAAGCGGTTCGGTGCGATATTATAAACGAAGTCGCAGAGGCTAAAAGCGGACACCCGGGAGGAGCGCTGTCGGCAGCGGAAATATTAAGCGTGTTGTACTTTGAATTTATGAATATTCCCTCCTTTAGCGACCCTTTACGCGACAGGTTTGTTTTAAGCAAGGGACATGCTTCGGCTCTTTATTACGCAGTGCTGTGTGAAAAAGGAGCATTCCCAAAACAGGAGCTTAAAACCTTTCGTAAATTAGGCAGTAGGTTACAGGGACACCCCGATATGAACAGACTGGAGGGAGTCGATATGTCAAGCGGCTCACTGGGTCTTGGAGTTTGTGCGGCTGTGGGAATGGCGTTATCTGCAAAAATAGATAATAAAAGCTACCATACATATACTCTTTTGGGTGACGGCGAAATACAGGAGGGCAGCGTTTGGGAGGCATTTATGTCCGCAAGTCACTTCAAACTGGATAATCTGACCGTCATTATCGACAATAACAATTTGCAGATAGACGGAGATATAAGCGATGTGATGAATCCTTATCCGATAGATGAAAAGCTTTCTGCCTTCGGTTTTTACGTTATAAACGTCGACGGGCACGATATTAATGCATTGAGAAATGCTTATAAAGAAGCTTTAACTGTTAAAGGTAAACCGACGTGTATAATCGCAAAGACAGTTAAGGGCAAGGGAGTATCCTTTATGGAAAATGACGCTTCGTGGCACGGCAGCGCACCTAATGAGGAGCAAAGAGAAAAAGCTCTCAAAGAAATATGCGGAGGTGAAAATTGATGAAAATCGACAAATCGACACGTGAAGCATACGGCGACGCATTAGCAGAGCTTGGAGAAGAAAATAAAGATATAATCGTTATCACCGCGGATCTTGCGGGCAGTACGAAAACAAGCGTATTTTTAAAGAAGTTTCCCGAAAGACATTTTGACGCGGGT
Organism: uncultured Lachnospiraceae bacterium; assembly: GCA_964618075.1. Taxonomy (GTDB): domain Bacteria; phylum Bacillota; class Clostridia; order Eubacteriales; family Anaerofustaceae; genus CAYTMY01. The sequence continues at coordinate 8,411 of CAZTZO010000025.1, read as the reverse complement.
ATAGCCGAAAACAATATGACCGGTATGGCGGCAGGTATGGCAAGCTGCGGCAAAACGGTGTTTATTTCTACCTTTGCCGTATTCGGTACCGGGCGCAATTATGACGCTATAAGAAATCTTATCGCCCATACCGGGCTTAACGTAAAGCTGGCTATGACGCATTCGGGATTAACCGTCGGAGAGGACGGCGCAACGCACCAGTCGCTTGAGGACATTGCTTTAATGAATGCTCTGCCGAATATAAAAATATTTGTCCCTGCGGATTACACAGAGGCGAAGGAGGCTGTAAAGGCAGCAGCTGAAATTGACGGGCCGGTGTATATTCGTCTCGGGCGCAATGCTCAACCCGCTGTATTTGACGAGGATTATACCTTTACTCCGGGCAAAAGTTTTGTTTGTCAGGACGGTAAAGACGCTGCAATATTTGCCTGTGGGATAATGGTCGCAAAGGCACTTGAAGCAAGAGAAATGTTATTAAAGGAAGGTATCGACGCGGCAGTCATAAACGTTTCGTCGATAAAGCCGTTTGATGTCGATACGCTTATAAATTATGCGAAAAAGACCACAAGGATATTAACGTGTGAGGAACACAGTATAAACGGAGGACTCAACAGCATAGTATGCAGATATATCTGTGAAGAAGGCCTCTCATGCAAGGTCGGCGCGGTTGCCGTAATGGAAAGGTTTGGACAGAGCGGAAGAGCCGAAGAAGTTTTACAAGCTTATGAAATGACAGCGCAAAAAATTGCAGAGGAAGTTAAAAAGCTGCTGTAGACGTCTGTAGGGATGAAAGGTTTTTTGCAATGTGACCGGGTCAGGCTGAAAAAGACTGTGAATGCAATGTACTTGCGCCTGTGTTTTTTACAAAGTGACCGGGTCAGGTTGAAAATATGCTATACATATGCCTGTACTTTTGCAAAGTGACCGGGTCAGAATGAAAAAAGGAATAAAAATCTGATGTATGCTGATAATGCGGTTATCAATGCTGCAGGCAACAATAAAAACAAGACAAAGGGCGTCATCGAAATGCTGTTGTGCGCTGCTTTGTGGAGCATCGGGGGGATATTTATTAAGCTAATTCCCTTCAATGCGCTGGCAATTGTCGGAATCAGAAGCCTTATTGCCGCAATGACCATGCTTATATACATGTTGTGCGGAAAATTTAAATTTACATTCACAAAGAGGGCGCTCAGAAGCGGCATATATATGTGCTGCCTGTTCGTGTTCTTTGTTGTGGCAAACAAGCTGACGAGTGCCGCAAACGCAATCGTTTTGCAGTTTACTTCCCCGATGTTTGTGCTTTTATTTTCTGCCGTATACAAAAAGCAGAGGTTTTCTGGCTATGATATTGCGGCAGTTGCTTTAACTATGGGAGGCATTGCTTTGTTTTTCTTCGACAAGCTCGATGGAGGGCATTTGTTGGGAAATATTATTGCCATGCTTGCAGGTGTGTTTGTTGCGCTGATATTTATTTCATGCGGAGATTCCGGTAAAGACGAGAAAATGAGCGGCATATTAATGGGTCACACATTGGCTGCGATTGTCGGCGTTCCTTTCGTGTTTATTACTCATTGTTCGTTTGATATGATTTCAATTGTAAGCCTGTTGGCGTTGGGAATATTCCAGCTGGGCATACCGTATATTTTGTACTCGCTTGCGGCAAATTCATGCAGTCCGCTGACTTGTTCATTGCTCGGAGCGCTTGAGCCGATACTAAATCCGGTTTGGGTGTTTATTTTTATCGGTGAAGCTCCCGGCATGTATGCAATGATCGGGGCTGTAATTGTGGTCGTTACCATAAGCGTCTGGGGCATTATAAAAAGTCGTGCGTCATATATGAAGAAAACTTGTTAGTCAGGTTTTTTGCAATGTGACCGGGTCAGACTGTAAAGGACTG
>CAZTZO010000025.1:0-6414 GCA_964618075.1 uncultured Lachnospiraceae bacterium | reverse complement strand
TGTGGCACTGAACCATGTACCTGTTTTTTACAAAGTGACCGGGTCAGACTGTAAAAGAAATGTAATCATTAACAATACTAATAAAATATACACTTTATTTAATGAGCCTTTAATTCCACAGTTCTATATTTAAGGAATATGTTTATTGCTTTTTGCAATGTGACCGGTCAGGCTGCAAAAAAAAGAATTGAGGAGACAACTAATGCAGACTAAGAGACATAAGAAAAAGCGTCCCGTTCTTCGGGCCGTGCTATTAAGTTTATTTGCGGTAATTATTATTTTGGGATTGATATTTTCTCATTTCGGAGGCTTCTCCACAGGTAAGAGCTCAAATGTCGAGGAGTTTAAACAGTACGCTGCCGATATTCCCGATATCACGATAGCTCCAAACGTTTCAATAGTGGCCTTGGGAGAGGCTACTCACGGAAACGTAGAATTCCAACAGCTAAAGCTGGACGTTTTTAAGGTAATGGTCGAAAAGTATAACGTACGCGCTTTTGCCCTTGAGGGGGATTTCGGCGGCTGCCAAAAAGTAAACCGATACATACACGGTGAAGAGGGAAGCGCAAAAGAGGCGGCAGAGGCAATAGGCTTTACCATATACCGCACGCAGGAAATGGAAGATCTTATCACATATATGCGCGAATACAATGAAAAAGCACCTTCGGGAGACGATATACGTTTTTACGGCTTCGATATGCAAAGGTGGGCGTATAACTATAAATATCTCGTAGAGGAATGCAAGATTCAAAGCGTACAGACCGATAATTTGGAGAAGCTTGTAGTAAATGATGAATGGAGTGAAGAGTACAGCCAAAGCGAGAGAAAAGATGTTATATCACAGGTAAAAAATGAGCTTACCCAAAAGGACAACTCGGAGCTAGCAATCCATTTTGCTGATATGCTTATTCAAAATATCACTCTCGGCGAGCTTAGCGGCAGCAACGACGAGCTTATTTTAAAGCGTGATGAGTTTATGGCGCAAAACTGCTTGTGGATATCCTCTCGGGAGGAAAGCTTGGGACATGCTCGTATATTTGTTTCCGGTCACAACGGGCATATTGCGAAGTATGCAAGCTACGATTCAATGGGTAAGATATTAAGCGATACATTGGGCGAAAATTACTACGCAATCGGCACGGATTTCTACAAAACTACGGTAAATATTCCCAATGCCAATTCTAATAAGCGCGTAAATCGTGTATTCTATTCGCATGATCCCTTGGCAAAGACGGCAAAGCTTGCCGGATATGATATCTGCTGGCTGGATTTTTCCTCTCTCGGTGATAATAGCGAATTAAAAAAGGTAAGTGAGGATTATGTATATATGGGCAGCCTCGGAGAAGGATTTTCTATTCTGATGCGTATACTTCCTCAGGCATACCGTATTTTTCAGCCACCCGCACAGCTATATAACAGCATGATATTTGTTACGAAAGCTACGCCGATAAAGGTATTATAAAACCAAACAAAGGAGATAACCAATGCTTGAATTTAAGTACGATACTCAGATGCTCATCGAAGGCAAAAATTTAAACGAGGACGAAATAAGAGAATACTTCATCAACAATTTCAAGGGCGATTGTCTATTGGCAGTCGGCGACGAAAACCTAATCAAGCTGCATTTTCATACGAACGAACCGTGGAAGGTACTTGAATACTGTACGTCCTTAGGCGAAATATTCGATATAGTTATAGAGGATATGGACAGACAGTCAAGAGGCTTAAGAGGATAGTGAACAAACAATTTTAAATTTAATAAAAGACTCTGTTTTGCGATAAGCTTAACAGAGCCTTTTTTATTATTCTTATGCGATCGGTATCTCCACGATTTCCGCCATTTTTGCAAGACAGCTTTCTATTTCGCGCGATATTTCGTCGGTCATCTCACCGGTTATGCTTTCGTTTTTGTCGTTTTCGAGACTATCATACAATGACTGCTTGACCTTCGACTCTATTTGCTCTGCTCTTGCGTTTATGAAGCCCGCAGGAACAGCTTTTCTTACTAAATCCGGTAGATCCGCCGACATGACGGCTTCCTGGAATTTGTTCTTTCCTATGAATAACAGTAAAAGGCTTATTGCAGCGCCGGCAACTATTCCGGGAAAGCCCCCCGCTATTATGGCAATGCCGCTTCCTCCGCAAAGAAGACCGACTATCAGAGAAATTATCGCATTTATCATCCATGTAATTTCTTCAATAGCAAATATATTCTTTGCCTCAAGCTTTACATCGACGTCTGTTAAATTCATATATGTCGCAAGGCTCAGGGCGGTATATGGGATATTGTGTTTTACGCAAATCGGTATTGTTTTTTCTTCAAGCTGTGCGGCTACGGGCTTAAGCCATTTTGCAATAGGCTCGCTGAGAAGCTTCTTTGCTTCGTCCGACATAACGTACTGTGTTATCACCTTCGTCATTTCTTCGTCTATATCGCACAGTCGCTTGATTTGCTTGTCGCGCCACTGTAAAAACACAGGCTCTGCAGCATTTTTTAAGATAGGCTCAACGAGAGTATCGACTACAATTTTGAAAAGGTCTCCGATATTTTGTGAAACCACGGTTTCGATTACATCAGAGGCAATCAATTCATCAACGTCAGCTCGAAACAGCTTGATTTGCGCGTCAACGTCGGCAGCCCAGCAGAGCCCCTTTGATACCGAAAATTCCGGTTCCACTCCGGCGACAAGCACGCATTCGGGGAATATCTCCTTTACCTTATCCTGAACTATTTTCATCTTGGAAACGCCGCCTGTCAAAAAAACAATCTGAGGAAGCTGTTCGGTTATGTTGTCGCGAATATGCGTAATCGACTCTGTGAATACCTCCATAAACGACTTATCGGAAAGCTTTTTTACGCCCATATTGAGCATATCATCGGCAGCCTGCTCGTCAATAAAGAGTGAAAATTTTATGGGAAGTCTGTATCGCACGACTACAGACTGCGTTAAACCGCGGGATTTGTAGTAATCCTCGTCGGAGAAATATTTTTCCTTTAGCCTTCTTGCGGCAAATTCACAATAGGTGCGCCACGCCTTGCTTTCCTCAAATACGTCTGTGAGCTTTTCGCTTTTAGGGCTGTTTTTAATGCAATGCTCTAAAAGTATCTCGTCCATTATGCCCCCACCGAGCATAACCTCTCCCCCTGTTTTAAGGTTGACCTCCTTACCGCACAGGACATAGGCAAAATCGGTCGTTGAGGAGCCTATATCTATAACGAGCATAGGCTTTGTAAGCAGGTCATAGCTCAGCTGCAAATGCTTGGATTGGCAGGCATACATCAAAGCGGCTCGGGATTCCGTGATAATTTTAACAGGCGGATAGCCTGCCTTTTGAAATATCAATCGGTAGCGTTCTCTTGTGGGAGCGTCCCACCCTGCCGGACAGCCTATATAAAAATAATTGTCCTCTTTAAAGTGTACGATTCCCGAATCATACAGAGTTCTAAGCACTCCCTTTGCAAACTTGAGTATATCCTCTCCGGCTGTTTCATCAGTCAGAAAGCGGCTTTTAAAGCGAATGCTTGCGTCCTTTGCATTCTGCACATAACATGCGTTTTCGCCGATAAGCATTTGTCCGTCGCGCATAACGGCATATGCCGAGATAAAGTTTTTTATCCCGTTAACGGGCACCACCTGAGGCTCGCCCATTTGGTTTTCTCCCTTAACGGATATAGCGCATTCCGCGTCTCCTAAATCAAAGCCGAAATATTTTTCCACTGTTAAACCTCCCTGCGCGTGGCAAGACCCTTGCAGACAAGTCTGTCCTCGCAGACCATTGCGGGCACAATCGTTTCGCTTTCGCCTTCGACGGTCGGTAAGAATTCAAACCAGTTCATTCTCTGCGGCGTATAGTCGTAGAGCGTTATTCCCTTTGAATGAAGATAATGTTCAACCTCGTCGAGCTGTTCGAGCGCAAATTCTCCGTTAGAGGAGTATTTACCCTCTAACAAATCGTGCATAAGCTGTGTTAAATCCGCTGGAATTATTTCATTGGTCAAGTCTTGGCTTGCTTCCTTTCGCCCCATCTCTATTGCCGTGAGGTTTTTATCCATAACAAGAATTACCGCCGTCATCCTTCTCACCATATCGGCAACATTGACGTTGATCTGTGCGTAATGCTCGGTTTGCTGCTGAACAGGCTGTTTCCTGTTTATAAAAAGACCTCCCGCAAAAGCGAGTACAAACCCTATTATACCTGTATATACATAGCTTTTTATCTGTGTGAATTCTACAGAGGCGGTTTTCATTATCATAGTAACAAGCAGAGCGAAAAGTACTATCGAAGAAATGAGAAGAAGTATCCCGACAGCGTTTTTCTTGCCCGATGAGGGCTTTGTATCTATCGTAACGGGCAGATTTTTCTTTCTTTCCCACACATGAGCTTCGCTTACTCCCTCGATAAGCGGAAAAGCCGCCTTTACGACGTTGCCCATATAAGCCGCGAGCGTTTTTGTCTCATCGTTTTTACACTCGTTAATATATTCGTACAGGACGATGTCAAAGACCTCCTGCATAATTACGCTTGCCTCCGAAACGTTCGTTGCACCCTGCAAACGCGCGTATAGAGATTCCTTCCTTTTTTCAAAGCATTCAAACAGAGTCATAGCTTCCTCCGAAAAGTGAAAATGTTGCTTCTTTGGGCTATTATATCACCTTTAGCCTTTATTTTCCACAAATAAAATAAACCGCCCCTTCTTCGCAGGTGTTAAGTGCGAAAAGAGGCGGCTTTTTTGCTTTATTACTGCACTGAATATGAACCGTCGGGATTAAATACGTCGGCGGTTATTCTGCCCTCTTCAATAGCTGCTGCCTTTAGCATTTCATACGCCTGAACGAAGGTAGCCTCCGAATAAGGAAGAACATAAAGTCCGGCTATACCGCAGGTCACTCCCAGAACAAAATACCAACCGATAAAGGAAAGAGTGAGCTTAAAGATATCTCCCTTTCTGCCGTCTGTCAGAACCATTGATATTTTAATGGCTTCTCTGTAGCCGACCTTGGGGTTTTCCGCAAGTATATACTTTGTCTGGCTGTATGCAAGCGCTTTTATTATGCCGGGAACGAGAAAGAGCATACTCCATAAAACCGTGAAAATAGATACCCAGAGCATCGATAAGAATATGGAACCGTAGTTGCCAAAGCCGTAGAAAACGTCCATTTTATCGTAAGCTTTTCTATCCATGATGTTCATGATGTATCTGGTGAAGCCAATCGAAATTATCGGAAGGATAAACGCCCCTATAAGCGACGCATACCATGTCGTTGTGCGGTACGTAATGTATCCGTTGGATGTCTGTATGCGGGCAGATTTTGTTATAGCTGAAAAGGCTATTGCCAACAAAAATATTATTGCCGGTATAATGACGTTTCTCCATTTGTCTTTAAGCTCGGTTTTTGCCGTGTACTTCATTTGCGGTCTATCAAAAAACATAATTCCTCCATATGATTAGATTTATAACTATGTGTAAAATATACACGAAAATAAGAATTATGTCAACTTTTCTTTTACAGTCTGAGTGCAGCTTCTTTTGCAGTCATTTACAGTCTGACCCGGTCACTTTGCAAAAAAGCAGGTGCACGGGCAGTGCATCAGCAGTCCTTTACAGCCTGACCCGGTCACTTTGCAAAAAAGCAGGTACACGGGCAGTGCCACGGCAGTCCTTTGCAGTCTGACCCGGTCACTTTGCAAAAAAAACAGGTACATGGTTCAGTGCATCAGCAGTCCTTTTTCATTCTGACCCGGTCACTTTGCAAAAGAAGTCAAAAAAACAGCCTTAAAGGTGCTTTACCATAGGGATTTATAATCTCTTAAATCATTCGGCATAGTCGGTTTAGATATCGGCTATGCCGTTTTGCTTTCTGTATTAGGAATATCTATAGCACCGATGCAGTTATAGTATATCCTTATTTTCTGCTGTCTTTTGCCATTAACTTTTTCAGCCTTAAAGACGATTATCCTGTCCACAAATTCCCTAATAATTTCAGCATCTAGCTTTTTAATCTCAGTGTACTTTTTTACTAGCTTTAGAAAATTATCTGTATTCAAAGCTTGGTCTTTGACAGTCTTTATTTTTTCACTTAGAAATTCTGCTTTCTCTTTTAGTTCTTCCTGCTCTTTTTCATAGTCAGAAGACATCTTAATGATGCCTTTTATAAACAATGGTTATTTTATCCCGATTATATAGTAATGAAAAAAGATGGAACAGTTTGGATAATAGAAACCAAGGGTGGAGAAAGCAAGGGACAAGATAAAAATATCGATAGGCAGATTGGGAATAAATTCAATGCCTTTAAAAGGTATGCTGAAGAAAAGAAACTCAATTGGGGTTTTGTTAGAGATTTAGATAACAAACTATATATAAACAACACAGAGTTTAATATAGATATGGCAGATGATAGTTGGGTAGCTTTA
>CAZTZO010000024.1:0-20597 GCA_964618075.1 uncultured Lachnospiraceae bacterium | reverse complement strand
ACTATCTTCTAGAAATTTTCCACTTTTAACTTGTACTATTTATATACTACCATCACTGTTTCTTTAAATAGCAGTATAAACAGCGCTCATGTAAACACGCTTATTAAGGTTATTGCTACGGCATATATAGCGCAGTTTGCCTCCGACACGTGCGAGGAATGCGGAATGAAAGCGGTTCGCTCAAAGATAGATATGGCTTCGCGCTTGATAATACTGTATCTTTGTTTGCCGCTTGTGATAAGTCTTTTTGAATACTTAACATCTGTTATATGAAAGAGAAGCTATGAAAAGAACACTGTTTCTTGTTATAACGATGACAATCACCTTGGTTTTACTCCCGTTGAAAATAGCCTTTGCCTCCGAGATGTCAACCGGCGAAACGCTTCTTTATGATATTTATAATGATACTAACGCAAAAGAACTGTTGACGTTTGATGAAGATAATGTATTCAGCGAAATAACAGGATATCCGGATTTAAAAAGCACAATTCTTGCAATGATCAAAGGTGAGTATAGGCTATCGCTTCAAAATATCATGCAGCTTATTAAGGAGCTTTCTTTTAAGGAGCTAAAGAATTGCCTCCAGCTTGTGATAACGATATCGGTGCTTTGTATTTTATATTCTCTTTTATCAAGCGCAACATCGTCATATCTGAATGAGAATATTAAGACCTCGGTATTTTGCGCCGCTTTTTTGTCTTTATGCATACTGCTCTCCAACGCTGTGTTTGCCTCTATTCAATCGTCGTCTGCAGTTATCAACTCGCTCGTTTCTTTTATGAATGCATTTATACCATTCCTTTTATTATTTCTTTCTATGGGCGGAGGAATAAATACGACGGCGATGCTCAGCCCGACGCTTTTGTTTTTTACTAATCTTGTGACGTACATAATAAATTCCGTCATCATACCCATATCTACCTTCGGTTTCATAATGACTATGGCAGATAAACTGTTAAGCTCGGTAAATATAACATACCTTTGTTCGTTCATAAAAAAAGGCTGTTTGTTTCTACTGGGAGCATGCTTTACCATTTTTGGGGGTATTGTTGCTTTTGAAGGATTTGCCTTTTCTTCCCTTGACGGCGTCGCCGTAAAAACGGCGAAATATACTCTGAATACGCTTGTGCCTGTCGTAGGCGGTTTTCTTTCGGATTCAGCCGACACGATAAACGGTTTCTTGATTATCATAAAAAATTCATTTGGAATTGTAGGAGTAATATTAATATGCTGTATCGCTTTTACACCTGTAATAAAGCTGTTGTGCGTTTTTCTTTCACTGAGATTGAGCAGCATTATCATTCAGCCTATAGCCAATGAGCGCCTTTCGCAGATCGTAGACGCGGCGGCTTCTTATTTGTTTTTTATAACTACCTGCGTGACGGCTTGCGGCGTTATGTTCATAATAATATGCGGACTTCTGATATATTTCGGCAACTATATGCTTATGCTGAGGTAAAGATGGAAAAAATATTCATTTCATGTATTTCATGTATTTTCTTTGTGTTATTGACGGAATTTATAATTCCGGAGGGAAAATACAATAAAAGCGTAAAGACTGTTATAGCGATAATATTTATATCGGCTATGTTTTTACCTATATTCAAATTATTTACCTCTGAAAATTATGACGAGGTCTTTGGGCGAAATGAGCTTTTCATCGACAGTATCAAGCAAAACAATATGCAGCAGAAAACACAGTATATTTACAATATAAGTCTTATAGAGGATTACAAGAGCAGGCTCAAAGAGGCTCTAATAAAAGAGTTTAACGATAAAGGGATCGAATTTAACGGGAATATCCGCTTTGAAATAAACGAAGACGAAGACATCTCCGCTTACGGTGAAATTAAAGCCGTATACATAGACTCGGCAAAGGTAAACTCATCAAAAATACTTAAAAAAATCATAAACGACTTCTATAAGCTTTCTGAAGATAATATTTATATTACAGAGGTTGCAGCCCATGAAAACTGACACTCTAAAAAGCTTTTTTAAACACTTAACAGATATGAAAAAAAAAGATAAGGTTATCATCTCGGTATGTGTCATTGCGCTTTTCGTTTTAGTTTGTTATTCCGGTATATCGAAATCATCAGTTAAACAAACTGAAAATGAGAAGGACTCTTCTATGGAATATAAAACAATGCTTGAAACACAGTTAAAAGAAACGCTTCAAAATGTAAAGGGCGTAGGTGAGGTCAGTGTAATGATAACTCTTGAGGCTCAAGTATCACAAACTCCTGTTTTCAATGAAAACATATCCGAAAGCGTTTCCAATGACTCCTCTGAAAAAACAAGCACTCAAACAAGCAGCTCAAAGGATGCTGTAATGGTAAAGGATTCCTCGGGCACTACCCCATATACGGTGAGCGACAAATACCCTGAGATCGTCGGCGTTATCATAGTCGCGCAGGGAGCAGAAAACGTATCGGTAAAAAGCTACATTATTAACGCTGTAAAAACCTCGCTCGGCGTAAGCGCGCATAAGATCGTCGTTTTGCCAAAGGAATAGAAAAAAGGAGGTCGTAAATGTCCACGATAAAAAAAATAAAGAAAAAGAATATTATACTTATTGCTCTGGTGGTGTTGGTCTTGGGCGTAAGTTACATTAATTATACTTATTTTAATAAAAAAAGTGCCGTAAGCGAACAAGTGCCGCCGCAAAACGCAACTCTTGTCAGCGCAGACAACGAAGAGGATATAATGAACGGAAGCAAAGAATTATCAAAGGATTTTTTTGAAGAATACAGACTTGAAAGAGAAAACAAACGAAGTGAAAATATTGATACCCTAAAGGAAATCGCACAAACAAAGGAAAACACGCAGAGCGTACAGGATGCACAAAACAGCATGATGGCACTTGTCAAGCTCAGTGAAAGCGAGCTGCTTATAGAAAATCAAATAAAATCAAAAGGTTATGAGGATTGTATAGTGTTTATACATAACGACTACGTAAATGCCGTTGTTCTGACAAATGAAATGAGCGCAGAACAAGCTGTACAGATACAGGATATAATATCGAAAAATACAGGTTGCGAGCTTTCTAAAATATCTATTGCCATTGGAAGCAACAGCGCTAAATGAGAATATAATCGTTGTATATTATCCCCGAATGGGGTATAATATAAATACGGAAGGCACCGAATATATTTTGAACCTACATTTTTTTTAAGGGATTTCGAGTCTTCGTGCAGATGTCAAGCCTCGTTTACAGTGGAAGACAAAAGCCCGCAGCAGATAACCCACCTTAGCTTTTGCTAGGGATCAAAATATATGCCTTCCTTTTATATTGCTCTTTCTACGACTACTACACTATCGCTGTCAGCATATAATATTTTAATTTCAGTCCCCGCAGTAAGTATAACTTCATCAACGCTCTTTGCTTTTATCTGAATCACCTGATTCTTAATAAACAGTCTTATATATCCACAGCCGGATTTGTTTGCGGGTATATTTTTATATACCACTCCCTCTAAGCCGACCGTTCTCGGAACGTAAACGACATCCTCACGCTTTCTTATATCACTTGCATATTTGAGCATACTAAGAGCTACCTCAGAGGCCAATCCGATACATGCGCTGATAAACAAAACTGCCAAAAATGGAAGCCCTGAAGCTGCTATTGCAAGACCGCACAAACCGAAAGCACAAAGAAAACCAAACACTCCGATTAATGTAAACGTACTCGGAGTGATCGGTTTTTTAATTTTTTTATCGGGATACTTTAGCATTTGAGCATTGCTCGGTGTATCAACCAAGGACGCATGATAGTTTTTTTTCTTTATAAGCGATAAGACATAAAGACATATCAGCCACAGTAAAGAAAGGGCTATACTCCATACAAACACCTTGTTCAATACACCGATATTAAACAGTAAGTCCATTTATTTTTCGTTTTTATTGTTCGTTTCTTCTTTATTTTCTGTCTGGTCGGCATCTGCTTCGGTATCATCTACGATAACATCGTATTCATCGTCTGCAGGAGCGGGAGCAGTTTCATCTTCTATCTTCTTGAGAATAGAATCTTTTCTTATTTCAAGCTTAAGCTTGTTATCGGGATTCATTGTGATGATGAAGGAATCCGACAGCACTTTGTCGATAACTCCTGTAAATCCGCCAACCGTCATAATGTCATCACCCTTTTTAAGCTCGTCAAGCATTGTTTTCCTTTGTGCCTGCTGCTTTTTCTGAGGCTTAGTTATGGTAAAATACGGCAATGCGAATACCGCGATAAGAATTACGATAAGGAATATCGTCTGGGAATTAAATTGCATTTCTGTTCAGTTCTCCTTATTTAATAAATTTGTGTTGATTTCTATTGATTATACCATATCTTTTCAAAATTACACTTATAATCATAAAATTTATCATTAATTATTGCTTCGCGCATTTCACTCATAAAGCGTGTGCTCTGCGCGATATTGTGTATACTTAAAAGCATTGCCGCCATGATTTCCTGAGAAGTCACAAGGTGTCTTAAATATGCCTTCGTATAATTCCTGCATGTATAGCAATCGCAATCATGTTCAATGGGAGTATAGTCGTATTTGTATTTTGCATTTTTAAGGTTGATTCTGCCGTATCGAGTCATTGCGGTGCCGTTTCTTGCCATTCTCGTCTGCATGACGCAATCAAACATATCTATCCCGCTTGAAACTCCTTGAACGAATATATCAAAGCTTCCCGCCCCCATAAGATATCTCGGCTTGTTTTTCGGCATAAGTGAAGCAGTATAATCCAATATGTCAAACATAATATCCTTCGGTTCACCTACGCTCAAACCGCCTATGGAATATCCCGGCAAATCAATTTCGCATGTGCGCTCTACGGCTTCTTTTCTGATATCCTTGAACATTCCACCCTGCACTATCCCGAAAAGAGCCTGACTTGCTTTATCTGCGTGACTTTTATCGCACCTTCTCAGCCAGTCTATCGTCATATCAAGCGAATTTTTCGTATAGCTTAAATCGGCTCCGTAAGGAACGCATTCGTCAAATGCCATTATAATATCGGCTCCGAGCGCATTTTGTATCCTTATCGATTCCTCCGGCGAAATAAACATCTTGCTGCCGTCAATATGGCTTCGAAATTCAACTCCTTCGGCTGTGATGTTATTTATCTTCGATAAACTGAACACTTGAAAACCGCCGCTGTCGGTAAGTATCGGTCGGTCCCAGTTCATGAATTTATGCAGTCCGCCCGCCTTTTCAACCACGTCCTCACCAGGTCTTAAATGGAGGTGGTATGTATTTGACAAAATAATTTGCGCGTTGTGCTCCTTGAGCATTTCCGGCAATACTGCTTTAACTGTTGCTTTCGTTCCTACAGGCATATAGACAGGTGTTTTAATTTCACCGTGAGGCGTACTTATAACGCCCGCACGCGCTCCTGTGCGGCTGCATTCACCTTCTATTTTAAATGTAATACTCATATTATTCCTATATATCCTTATCCTTTACATAACCGAATTCCTTTAAGCTGTTCGGTTTATCACGCCAATCATCCATGACCTTTACCCACACGCACAGATTTACTCTACAATCCAACATATCTTCCATAGCCTTCCTTGCAGAGGTAGCTATCCTTTTGAGCATCGCTCCGTCCTTGCCTATGATAATGCCCTTGTGCGTCTTTTTTTCACAGAAAACAGTGGCTTCGATATCATAAAAGTCCTTATTACGCTGTTTCATTGAGGTTATTTCGACGGCTATTCCGTGAGGTATTTCTTCTTTCACGTAGCGAAGCATTTTTTCTCTGAGTATCTCTCCTATAAGAAATTTCTCAGCCCTGTCCGTTATCATATCCTCGGGGAAAAACATAGGGCCTTCGGGCAGATAGCTTTCCATTACTTCTACCAAAGTATCAATGTTAATGCCCTTATAAGCGGAAACGGGGACTATGTCTTTTATAAATTCATAGTCCTTATACAGCTCAATTTTTTTTAAAATCTCTTCCCTCGGAACTTTATCTATTTTATTTATAACTAAAACAACAGGAATATTCTGTTGAGACAGAGAGTCTATAAGTCTTCTGTCTCCCGGGCCTATTGCAATATCCTCCTCTACGAGAAACAATATCAGATCCACCTGCGACAGCGACTCCTCTGCTGATTCACTCATGTATCTGCCGAGTTTGTTTTTAGGTTTGTGAAAACCCGGTGAGTCGAGAAATATCATTTGAGAGGTATCGGTCGTTCGTATAAGGCGTATGATGTTTCTGGTGGTTTGGGGACGGTCCGAAACTATTGAAATTTTCTGACCGATAAGGGCGTTGAGCAAGGTCGATTTCCCGACGTTAGTCCTCCCTGCAACGGCAATAAATCCTGATTTATAGCACTCACTCATTGAATGAACCATCCTTGAATATTCCTAATCTTTTCATTGTTAATTTTTCCTGTGCGCGCATTTTTGTTTTATCCTCATCTGTCATATGGTCGTAACCCAGAAGATGCAAAACGGAATGAACTGTAAGATATGATATCTCACGAGCAAAAGCATGAGCGAATTCCTCAGCCTGTTGTTTTGCCCTGTTCGCACATATAACCACATCGCCCAATAATATCACTCCGTTTGGGGCGACATCATCCAAAGGAAATGATAGTACATCGGTAACGCTGTCTGTATCCCGATAAATAGAATTTAACTGTTTTATTTCATCCTCGTCCACCACGGAAACGCTCAGCTCATATTTTCCATTAAATCCAAGTTCATCAAGCGTTGCCTTTGCGGCGTTCTCAATACATTTGCTATCGTCATCGTTTATTTCATATGAGCTGCGGTTGTCAATATCTATATCTATTTGCGGCTCGCTCATGCGTTTTCCTGCCCCGGATATTTTACCCTGTTGTGATATACGCCGTTCAAAACATCCAAAAAGCTTTCTTTTATTTTTTCGATGTCGTCAAATGAAAGCATACTTTGTACAAACTGTTTTTCATTGATTTTTTTATTGATTATTCTGTTTATCATATCGGAAATTGCCTCGGAAGATCTCTTGTCCATGCTTCTTACCGCAGCCTCTACCGAATCGGCGAGCATAACGACGGAGGTCTCCTTTGACACAGGCAATTTGCCGTTATATTTAAAGTTCTCCGATCCGACATAGCCTTGTTTTTCAGCCTTGTTTTTAAAGTAAGTAATTTCACTCATACCATGGTGCGTTTCAATAAAGATTGATATTTCCTTCGGTATATGATGTTTTTCCGCCAAATACATACCGTCCGTCACATGGTTTTTAATTATTTTCGCACTTGCTTCGGGAGATACATAATCATGAGGGTTTTCACCGTTTGTCTGATTCTCGCTGAAATAGATAGCCTTTTCGGCTTTCCCGATATCGTGATAATAAGCTCCCACTCTGGCAAGAAGTGAATCGGCTCCTATAGCATCACATGCGCTTTCCGCAAGATTGCTTACAATAAGCGAATGGTGGTATGTCCCGGGAGCATCCGATATAAGTCTTTTTATAACAACATCGTTAGCTCCTGACATTTCCAGAAGCTTAAAGGGCGTAACCATATTGAACACGCTCTCCCAAACAAGCATTAAACCGTTTGTCAACAGCGAGGCTATCATGCCGTTACCCAGTCCGTAAACGATCGCTTTTAAAGTGCTCAAACCTACAGTGTTATTAATAAAGCTGAGTGTCACAACAAGAATAATGTTGGTAATACTTACCATCAATCCTGACTTGAAAATCTCGATCCTGCTCGTTACCCTTCGCATCCAAATAATGCCCGCACATCCCGATATTGCCAGATACAAAATCGCATTAATGTCCAACTGCATAGTAACAGCAAGGAACAGCATTAAAAAGAAATTGTAAAATACCGCTGCCCTCGAATTAAACAAAAGACATATCGTCATGGTAAAGATTGAAACGGGAATAAGATATACCGAGTAATATGAACTCAATTGGGCAAGCAGAAGTATAGTAATAAAGAGTATTCCTATTACCATCATCTTCTTGGTATCATAATAAACATTTTTGTAGTAAAGCTTCATAAACACAAGGAACAATGCTATTAAAATAATAAGTAAAACAGGCAAGCCGACTGAAGATGACAGCTTCTCAAAAAGCCCTGTTCTTATCATGTTGTTATCCTTGAAAAGGTCTATTTCATGCTTTGTGATTATCTCTCCCTTGTTTACGATAGTCTGTCCGGCTTCATAGACGACCTCATAAACGCTTTCGCGTGCCGCCTGTTGAACGAGCTGCGTTGCTGCATCGTTGAATATCATATTCGGAGTAAGATAGTCAGCTGCGACCTCTCCTGCCACCTGTTGCAAGACTTCGCTTAACGCAGATTGACTCGCATATGAAAACGCGCTGTTTTTATAGCTTTCGAGCTGTGAATCTCTTAACTCTCCGTTAGCATAAATAGTATTGACTATATCCAAAGTCGTCTGTGTAAGGAGCGTATAATCAGTATCATTAAGACTCAAAACAGACCTATACTGATCAATATTCAATGACAGGCTATAAACATTATTAAGAGTTTGTACGGTATTATCATCAAGGTACTCGTTATATACGCCTTTAATACCACTGTAAAACTGATTGACCTTTGATACGGCACTTACCTGAGCACCCGGTATATAATCAAACACAGGAGCAGTAGTCTCCGCTGCCTGCTCACGAAGTGCTTTTGTCATTTTTTCGTCGACTATCCTTTTGGGAGCAATAATGTTTTCCTGCGCAATGTCTCCCTCTTTATAAGATATCTGGTCGGGGAATATCCCCACAAATACAATTAAAAACACAAGTAGGAAAAAAGCCGCAAGGATCACGATGCGCATCCATTTTTTATTGTATTTACTCTGTTTCGTATCTTTCATATGCATTTATTATCCTTTGTACTATAGGATTCCTTACTACATCTCTTGGAGTCATATTTATAAACTTTATACCGTCGACATTTTTTAATATTTTACTTATATTGATCAATGAAGACTTCTCTTTAAATGGTAAATCTATTTGCGTGATATCCCCTGTTATCACAGCCTTTGAGCCGAAGCCAAGCCGTGTAAGAAACATTTTCATTTGTTCTGATGTCGTATTTTGCGCCTCGTCAAGAATTATAAAGCAATCGTCAAGAGTGCGTCCCCTCATATACGCAAGAGGGGCTATCTCGATCGTGCCGCGCATAAGGTTGCGTTCGAAGGCCTCGTTTCCCATTATATCATACAAAGCGTCATACAGAGGACGAAGATAAGGATCTACTTTTTCCTTCATATCACCCGGCAGAAAACCAAGCCGCTCCCCCGCTTCAACTGCAGGACGCACTAGCACTATCCTGCTGACTTCAGCTTTTTTAAAGGAGTTAACAGCCATCGCCATGGCAAGATATGTTTTGCCTGTACCCGCAGGCCCGATGCAAAATACCACGTCGTTATCCTTTAACGCTTCAAGATATTTTTTTTGCCCCAAGGTTTTGCTTTTGATAGGCTTACCCTTGTTCGTATGACACACAATTTCGTCAAAAGCGTCTGTTACGTCTACGTTATCCGAAACATTTGAAATTACGTATGATGTTACATTTTTATCAACCGGCTGACCCTTTGCAACAAGCTTCATAAGCGTCGTTAAACATTGTGCAGCGAACTCGCAGCTGCTTTTCTCTCCCTTTATAATTATTGAGCTTTGTGCTATACTGACAAGTACATTACAAGCGTCCTCAATAAGCGATATATTCTTATTATCGATGCCGAACAAATCTATCTGGTCTATTTCGTCCTGCCAGCAAAGCGTTATTTCGCTCATTCATACCTCATTGATCTATTTTTTGTTCCACGGCTATGCTTTCGGTATATTTTACATTTGCGCTCACTGTAAGCTTATATTTTTCGCTTCCAGTAACGGTATAAGTGACATCTTTAATTGTACATCTGTCGTTAAGCCTTTTATTAACGGCATCGTTCACTTCTTTTGCAATATCCGCTTCGCTCTTATATTTACAATCGCTGATATTATACCACCTTTTTTCATTATATAAAACAGGGAATTGTATACCTGCAAAAACAAACGGAATATTGAGCTGTTCTTTGCACATTTTCCCATTTTTGTCCTTTACGGGGTCTATATCGATCGTTGTTGAGAATAAGAAAAAAGTTTTCTGAGCTATATAAGGAGCCTTTTCGTTTGCGACAACGCTCTCGATGCGAATATCGTCATAGTTGCATTCTTTATGCATTAGTACCTTGCCCATCGCATGAACATATCGCATTTCTTTAGCTTCTCCGGAATCGTATTCAACCGTTCCGCTGATAATAACGTCGCCTTTTTTTACCATTGTTCCTGCTATAACAAGCTGCGTGCCGTTATATACTTCTATTTCATCCACATATCCGTCTTCTGAGGCAATTATGTTTACGGGGATACTTTTATCATATAAAACTATCGGAGAATCCTTCTCAACGACTGTAATATATAATGAAGTACCTTTAAGCTCTACAACAGCTTCTGACAGCGAATTGAAATTTGACAAAATATCGCTCGAAAGCTTATCGGTATCTATTTTTCTTCTGCTGACCGACTGTTTAATATTTTGAGAATAAAGATACTGCATAATATCATTAGGTTTAATATTCCTTGTACCGTAAATATTTATCTCCCAAATAAAACGTGAAAATACAACTATCAATATTAATACGAAAACAGCGCAATAGAAAAACGCCTTTTTACCTTTAAAATATTCGTAAAGCCTTTCACACCCAAGCTTTTCACTCACACATGCACTTGAAGCGAAGCGTTCTGCGGCGGCATTTACAATATCCATGCTGTCGTTGAAGGCCTTGAATGAAAGAACATTGTTTTCGTATTTAATATCCCACAAATAGATACCATTATTTTGAAGAATATTGATTATTTTTTCAGGATAAAGCGTATTTACGGATATGATATAATGGCTTTTTATACGAGAAAAAAAATGCTCCATATTCATTTTATTATATTCACCCCGTATATCTCGCCTTTAATTACAGTTTGCCCTGCAATAAGGGATTCTATCTGCATACTTTTGCCTGATATTTTTAGGACGCCTTCGCTTGTCTTAAAAAGGATCTCATCGGCAGTGTATTTTATAATCCCGTTATGATTTTCTATTCTGACCTTCTTTGTACCGAGAATTTCGGCAATCGGCATTTCCGTAAATATACTTTCGGGTATTTTCATCGCCGCAGTTGCTTTATCACGCAGATTTTTTATGATTTCCATACTAATTATATATATGAAATAATATCAACCGATTATTACATAGTCGAATGGTATGAATACAAAAACAAATATGATAAAATATTTTAATAAGCCTGACTGTCAATACAGAAAAAGCTTAAATTTATAAATTCATTTATTGAGGAAAAACATGAAAAAACTATATATTTTGGGCTTTGGCTGCGCTGATAAGGGAGAGGTGACGCTTAAAACGCTTGACACCTTGAAAAAAAGCGACGCTGTATTCATAAGGACTGCAAAGCATCCTGCCGTTGAAATACTTGACGAATACAACATAGCTTATACCGCCTTTGATTATATATATGAAACTATGCCCGACTTCGACAGCGTTTATCGCACTATTTGCGAAAAAGTCCTCTCTTCAAATGCTGAGACAGTATCCTACGTAGTACCCGGAAGCGCTGTAATAGCGGAAAGAAGCGTGACTTATTTAATTAAAAACGCTAAATGCGAAGTCGTCATTATACCTTCGACAAGCTTCCTTGACGGACTGTTTGCCGCGATAAAAAAAGACGCCGTCGATTCTTTCAAATTACTTGACGCTTTATCCTTAGATGAGCAAAAGCCAGACGTAACATGCATGAATATCATTTGTCAGATGTACGACAGACAGATTGCTTCCGACGTAAAACTGGCAATGAGCAAATACTACGATGATGAAACTGAAGTCATTCTCGTTAATTCCTGCGCTACAAATGACGAGAAGCTCATAAAGCTCAAGCTGTACGAAATAGACAGAATAGACGAAATAGACCATTTAAGCACTCTTGTAATACCACCTCAAAGCTACTCTCAAGCACCGGGCGACTTTTATTCATTGGCGAAAATAATAGAGATTTTGAGGGGGGAAAACGGCTGTCCTTGGGACAAGGCACAAACACACGATACATTAAAGCAATATATGATAGAAGAAGCATACGAATCCGTCAATGCCATTGATAATAAGGATATGGACAATCTTTGCGAAGAGCTCGGAGATATCATGCTTCAGATACTTCTGCATACTCAAATAGCAAAGGAAGAAAGCGATTTTGAGCTTGAAGATGTTATCAGAGGAATATCGCAGAAAATGATAAGAAGGCATCCTCATGTCTTTTCTTCTTTAGAATTGCCGGATGACTTTTATAAAATGTGGGACGAGGTAAAAAGAGAAGAGCATTCTTATACTTCCGTTTATGAGGAAATCAATGATATACCGAAATGCCTGCCTGCTCTTTCATATTCACAAAAATTTTATAAAAAGTCAAAAAATACAGCGGGTTTTATTCAAAAGGATATGACAGAACAAAAAGATGTTCTTATAAAACAAATCAACGAACTTTTAACGTGTGATAAAAACGAGATGTATTCTCTCGGCGGAGATATCCTTTACAATATAAACGCACTTTTCTATGAGCTTGGAATAGACTCCGAGGGAATGCTAAGAGACTCCTGTATAAAACGAATGTCCCGTTTAAAACAAGACGATAAAGCCTGAATAAATACAGTCACGCTAATAGCTTTACAGTAGATGAAAAAAATATATATTTAAATAAAAATATTGATATAACAAAACAAAGTGTGTATTATGTATGTATTCAGTCACCAGAAAAACAGGAGGATTTCCATGAACAAAGTCGAGCTCATTGCGGCAGTTGCCGAAAAGACCAATATTTCGAAAAAAGATGCTGAAAAAATAATTACCGCTTTTACGGAAACAGTAACCGAAACGCTTAAAAAAGGCGACAAGGTTTCATTAGTCGGTTTCGGTACCTTCGAAGCAAAGGAAAGAGCTGCCAGAGAAGGCATTAATCCCAGAACTAAAGAAAAAATCAAGATCAAGGCGTCAAAAGCACCTTCATTCAAGGCAGGAAAGGCACTCAAAGAAGCAATAAACTAGACATGGTAAATCAAAGCCTCTGTTTCAGAGGCTTTTTTATTGCCAAAATGATTAATTTTCAACTTAACAGTACAAATTTATACACATTTATAGTAAAATGATTATATATAAACCATGTTTCAAATCCCGACACGGCGGATATCTTCGGAGTATCTTATGAAAAAACATTTGATAAAATTCTTTATAATAAGTCTGTTTTTGGCATTTGTCATATTCGGCTTTTGTATTGATACACCGGTTGATGCCGCAAACGGTTCCTATACGCTTGATATAGCCGGTACAGATTGCTCTTATACTCAACAGCAGACCTTCAGCACATACGCCGCAGCTTATCAGGCTTTCAGCGCAAATAGCGACGTGAACGCCGTAATTCGCGACCCATCGGATAAGGTTTTGGCTATGAAACAGGGTATGGTTGTCATCAATTCATATAACGCAACGCTGACCTTTGCTTCTACATTAGGAAACGGAACATCAGCCTATTGCACGAATTATGTCGTATGCTATTACAACAGCACCGACGCAAGCGGAACTTATGTTACACTTACGCTTTCGGGCTACACGGGAACCTGCTTTGTTGACGAAGTCATACTTATTCCCGCTGCCTTTACATACGGAAGAAACACTTCGAGCTACCCCAGACAATATGAATTCGACTATTATGCACGCGACGGAGAAAATATGGAGCATTATCTAAGCTATTATGATCCAAGCGTACCGAATACTTACTTTTACAGCATAACAGTTGATAAAGCACCTTCATTTATGCAATCGGGAGTGAGGTATTATTCGCTTGACGGATATACGTATTACACAGACCCTATCGATGCAGTGAACAAAACAAACGCCGTAGGCACTCACTGTATTTATTATAAAATGCTCTCATACAGAACGCAGACCTCATACACCGTGGACGAATTAAATCAATACATAGCCTACAGAAACAGTACCTACTGGACCTCGCGCACATGCGCATATCTAAACCTCGGATCAACTTTTATAGAAGGGCAAACCCGATACGGGGTGAACGCAGCTATGGAAATTGCTTTCGCTGATTTGGAATCCGCGTATGGTAAAAGCGATTTTGCCATAGAAAACGCTAACTTTTTCGGTGTGGGTGCTTTTGACAGCGATCCCTCTCAGGCTGAGGTCTATACGAGTGCTCAAAATGGTATAGTCCAGCACGCAAAATGGATGAACCGCAACTATTTTGACGCATATTTTTATGTAGATACTTCCCTTGGCTACAATTACTACGATGTAAGCGACCGAGACAGCGGGTGGGCACAATACTACACGGGTGACTCGCGATATTTCGGAACAAACCCCGGAAACAAGTACACGGGAGTAAATGTAAAATATGCTTCGGATCCGTGGCATGGAGAAAAGGTCGCAAACAGAATGTTTGAGATCGATCAGCTTTTAGGCTATAAGGATTATGGTAAATATACTATAGGAGTAACCAATACCACTGCATATGCCTATTCTCAGCCCTCGACTTCTTCCTTTGCCCTATATAAATATTCATCTAGGGATCCCGACAGAGCCGCAGGCAGCTACAGCTACTCACCTGTCGGCATGAGCGTAGTAGTTTTGGGAGAATCCGGAGATTATTATAAAATAATATCTGAGGTCCCCGTAAACAGCGCAGGCAGAAGCTGCAACTCATGGGAATATAACCATACAACGTCATACGCATATATATTAAAATCAAACGTAAATATCATTTATCAGGCAGGCACGATTCCCTCTGAGGCCGAAACACCCACTGCCGCGACCAATTCTACTTATACAATGGACGCCGGTAATAAAATTGTAAGCGGAATGGATATTGGACTTACTGTGGGAGCATTTAAAGCTACATTTGCGAATGCTACCGTCAGAATCTTTTCCGGAAGCACGGAATTGTCCGATGAATCCAAGCTTGCCAGCGGAATGATAATAAAATTCTATGAAACAGACGGCTCCTACAGCACATCCTACTCTGCAAGCGTAAGAGGCGACACTAACGGTGACGGTGCCATGACTATATCCGACGTTGTATGCTTAAGAAGACACCTCGCAGGATTGAACACTCTCTCGCCTGCATATGCACTGGGAGGAGATGTAAACCGAAGCGGAAGTGTTACGATATCGGATCTGGTTATTATGAGAAGAACTTTAGCAGGGTTGCAAAGCATGTAAGGCATATTTGAGGTATATAATGAGAAAAAATAACATCAGAAAAAGACTTTTAAGAATAGGCGTCATTGTAGTAGTATTGTGTTTACTTTTGTCTATATGCGCCTCGCTTGCATACGGTTCAGATTTATCCACATATATGAGTGGGCCGGGCGAAATCGGAGCCGGTGAGCAGTTCTCTGTCACTGTCGGTTTTTCTTGCTCTGATACAATATACGGCATAAGCGGAAGCTTAAGCTATGATTCATCACTTCTTAGCCTAGTAGGCTCGTCAGGCGCAGGAGAGTTCAGCGCTACAGTTGGATCTTCAATCGTTGCAGACAGCGCAAACGGTTCTTCGTCGGGAAGCTTTGCTGTTATTAGCTTTCAGGCGACCTCGGCTTTTTCAGCAGGACAGAGTACAACGATATCATTTTCGGGCGTTACAGGAAGCACAGGGGCTGATATAAGCGGCTCCGGTTGTTCGACAAGCGTATATATATCCGCTCCCTCAGGCGGCGGCTCAACTGGAGGTTCATCGGGTGGTTCATCGGGTGGCGGTGGAACAAATCCTTCCGGTTCTTCCGACTGTTCCCTGTCGTCTCTAAGCGTTACTGGCTTTAATCTTACGCCTGCATTCTCATCTTCGGTATACGAATATTCGATAGAAGTACCCTTTGAAACAACTTCTCTTGAAATCATAGCGACGCAAAACGACGCTAATGCAGGAGTTGCTGTTTTAAACAATGCTTTAAAAGCAGGAAAGGTCACAGACGTGACGGTATCTGTCACCGCAGAAAACGGCACCGTTGCTAATTATGTAATAAA
The DNA here is from genome assembly GCA_964618075.1 of uncultured Lachnospiraceae bacterium. Classification (GTDB taxonomy): domain Bacteria; phylum Bacillota; class Clostridia; order Eubacteriales; family Anaerofustaceae; genus CAYTMY01. The sequence continues at coordinate 4,495 of CAZTZO010000024.1, read as the reverse complement.
AACGACAAGAAAGCAGGACCCGAACTATGTGTCCTCAAAAAATAATTACTTAACATCCTTACAGGTTTCGTACGGTCTGTTAAGCCCTGCTTTTGATAAAGATATCCTCAACTATGTTGTCGATGTACCGTATAATCTTGAAACGATATCTTTTGTTGCGACCCTTGAAGACCCTTTGGCGTCCTACAACATACTTGGTGACACCAAGCTTAAAAACGATGAAGATAATATTTTCAACGTTGTTTGCACAGCAGAAAACAACGATACAAGAATATATACGGTGACAGTCAGAAAAGGAGCAACATACGACGATTATTTATCAAAAACATATATCAATACTATAGTCAGAAGCATAAACGACAATGAAGATCCTGTCGTAATGAATATGGCAAATGCTTCAGTTCAGCTGGTATCAAGCGAAATTTTCAACGCCCTTGCCGGTAAAAGCAACACACTTGTCGTTATGACAAAATTCGGAAACATTTCCTTTAAAGGCAGCAATATCGAATATGAGATAAAGAATAAATATTACGATCTGACGATGTTGAATTCTTCGGTATACAGCGAGAATATTTTGCCGAGCCTCGCTTCATACACAAACTTTGTCGTATCGACCAATTATAAGGATTCCCTGCCCGGATATGCTACTTTCAGCGTTTATACCGGTATGCTTCCCGATACAGTCGTAAATGTATATATGTACGATCCTTCTGAAAATGAGTATGTAACAGTTGCGAAAAGTATAAAAGTTCTTTCAGGAGGTGTAGTTTCCTTTGAAATAGACAAAGGCGGAGACTTCGTAATAACTACAAAGGATATTTCCGGGGCATCGGATTACTCCTCGGTAAACAGGAAAGGTAATTTCGGGTTCCTTAACAATTATGTTATAGTGATAATTCTGCTTATTGTATGTCTTGGCATCGGTTTTGCTGTCGGAATGTTGATTGGAAAAAATAAAAATCAGCCGTCTAAGCTTAAAAACGATAAACCGCTATTAAAAAAAGACAAACCGATAAATACTACCAATGCAGCTATAGATAGCAATCCTAAAGAAAAAAATAAGCCCGATACGGACAAGCTCGACGAAATTGTAGATAACAACACGTCAGAGGCAAAAGCTCCTTTATCAAAGCATATTAACAAAGGCGAAGCGTCCAAAGGCAATAAGAAACAAAAAAGTATATTCTCTCATAAGAAAGAGAAAAATATAAAGTCTAACGATCCTGTGTTTGAGAGTGAAGAACAGTCGCCACTTGAAGATATGCTTGACAAGTTAACTGAAAAAAATGAGAAAAAGAAAGATGAATAAATAAGCTATATTGACAAATCAATCCCTAAATGATATTATTTATAAGATTGATTTACGAGAGGTACCGAAGCGGTCGTAACGGGGCGGTCTTGAAAACCGTTTAGGTGCAAGCCTACGTGGGTTCGAATCCCACCCTCTCGGCCATGATAAAAACAATAATCGCTTCATGCGATTATTTTTTTATTTATCACCATTTGTATAAGGCACGCACGCGATGCTTTTTAGCCGCGTGCGATTATATCTTACCGTAAAGGTAGTGGTGTTACTCTGCTATCTCCCTTTACATCTCCTTTTTCTTACTGCTGATAAATAATATTCGGTATCACTGTCAGCGTTTTCGGATATAATAGTATTGACAGTTTTATCATTCTGTGATACATTGTTATCGTAATCCGAATGCGCTCGTTGGAGGCTGTACTTAGTTGCAACCGTATAACTTACATTCGGATTACTATTTTTTTTAAAATCTATCAAATAAGCAAACTGTTCTTTCCCTTTATAATTATAACAAAGTACTAATCTTCTTTTAAAGTCAAGCTAAAGGAAACTTTTTATTGAGCATTCAATTATAACTCTATATATTATTTGATGCTTTATTTTTTTTTATTACATAAACGTCATTAAGCAATCAAGAAAGTTAAACTTGTATTATTATGGGATGAAATCTTAAATAAACGCTATAAGGCTGTAGTATCATATAATCAATACTTGATATTTTTTTAAACGTTAACTATTTAAGTATAGAAAAATATTTTGTTATAAAACTAAGGGGCGTATTTTGGACAAGAAACAAAACAAAAAACTTTCCAGCACAATGATATTTATAATCATGTTCGGAATAGTAAGCTTATTTTCGGATATGACTCACGAGGGTGCTTCAAGTATACGAGGAGCATATCTTTCTCTTATGGGTGCCTCAGCCGCAACCATTGGGTTCATATCGGGACTCGGTGAAATGATCGGTTATTCTATGCGTTATATATTCGGCAGGCTGACGGATAAATCTAAAAAATACTGGCCAATGGTAATTTGCGGATATGTGCTTGATATAATTGCAGTGCCCGCTCTTGCTTTAGTCGGAGAAAACGGTTGGATAGCTGCATGTGTTTTGCTTGTTGTACAACGCATGGGTAAAGCCATTAAAAAGCCTGCAAAGGATACTGTTATGTCATTTGCCGCCTCGCAGGAGGGCGCAGGCAAAAGCTTTGGTATACAAGAGGTATTAGACCAAATCGGCGCCTTTTTGGGACCTGTGCTATTATATCTCGTTATGTTGTTTAAAACTGACGCAACGACCTTTGAGGTCTACTCCACATGCTTTGCATTCCTTGCCATACCCGGAGCAATAACTCTGATACTGTTATTAATCACAAAGCATAAATTCCCAAATCCCGAGCATTTTGAGCCTGAGCCGAAGGAATATATCAAATTCAAAATGAAAAATGAATTTATACTCTATATTGTCGGTATAAGCCTGTTCGCGTTTGGATTTATAGATTATTCGATTATAGTCATGCATATTTCGCGCACATTTACAGAGCTTGCGACAAGCGTTTCTCAGACCTCCTTTGCACTCAGTGCTACTTCTCTGCCCTTATTGTATGCGGGCGCTATGCTTGTAGACGCAATATCCGCTCTATTCTTCGGATACATGTATGACAAAAGAGGCGTTCTTGCTCTCGTTATATCGACAGCGATATCCGCTCCTTTTGCAATATTTGTATTTGGAGGCAACTCATTTGGCGCAATACTCATAGGAATAGTTTTATGGGGAGTTGGAATGGGAGCTCAGGAATCTATTTTAAAGGCGTTTATAACAGTCATGGTTCCTAAGCAGAGCAGAGCGACCGGCTACGGGATATTCGAATGTTTCTTTGGAATATTCTGGTTTCTCGGAAGCTGGCTAATGGGAGTATTATACGATGTATCAATTACCGCTATGATTATTGTATCCGTAACAACGCAGTTATCTTCAATACCGCTTTATATATATTCGGCAAAGCTTAATAAACAAAATTAAAATACTTTAAATGAAGAGTTATATTTTGATGTATAATGAAAAAGCACTTTTATTTATTTCATTTTTTATCTAAGGAGCATACATGGATAAGATTCAGGAATTTTTTGATGATATCAGCAAAGAGATGACCATGATTCTTGCTACAACGAATAATGACACCGTTACCATGCGTTTGGTAAGTCCCGTTTACTACGAAAACAAAATACTCATATTTACGTCACCCAACTCAAATAAATACAAGGATATGAAGCTTAATCCGAATTGCTGCGTCAGCTTGTCCGACACCTTTATGCAAGCCACTGCTATGTTTATGGGAGCAACAATGGATGATAAGAATAAAGAATTAAGAGAAGCATACAGCAACAAATTCAAGGGTGCTTTTGATGAGAACATTGATTTCGGAGGTCACAATGCAGAATTTATCCTCTTTGAACCGAAGAGACTAACGGGCTGGACATACAGTAGCAGCTCAATAACAAAGGATAGTATACCCGATATCCCATTTGAAATAGATCTTTAAAACATATTACATCAAAGGACATGGCTATGGCTACCAGCGAAGAATATATACAATTTGTTTGTGAAAATTTAGAAAGCCTTGCTAAAATACGCTATAAAAAGATGTTTGGCGAATATATGAATATACGTCAATGATATGCCTATGCTTTTGGTTTGCGATAACTGCGTTTTTGTCAAGAAACATGATGAGATAAAGGAGTTGATGAAGTACTCCGAAACAGGCTTACCTTATAAAGGCGCTAAAGAGCATTATATCCTTGATATTGAAGACAAATTGCTATGTGAAAGAGTAATTGATACGCTAAATACGACTTTGACCGACAAAAAGAAATAACTTTTTACAAACAATAAACGAAAGGAAATAAAAAATGGCGTTCGATTTTAAAAAAGAATACAAAGAATTTTATATGCCGAAAAATAAACCGGAAATAGTAAACGTTCCGCAGGCAAACTATATTGCAATTCGCGGAAAGGGCGATCCGAATGATGAGAAGGGTGAATACAAAGATGCAATCGGCGTATTATATGCAATAGCATATACTCTTAAAATGAGCTACATGGGAGAACACAAAATCGAAGGGTTTTATAAGTATGTGGTACTATGTCAAGTCTTGGTACAAGTTAAAACGGAACTTTCTTATTAGTTT
>CAZTZO010000023.1:0-24051 GCA_964618075.1 uncultured Lachnospiraceae bacterium | reverse complement strand
AGGAGTTTGTATCATCTCTTGTATATGAAAAACCCACAGTAGCAAGAAGAATATATAACTGGATTGTTGATAAGCTCAACCTCATTAACAAAAAGAAAGGCTATAATAATGAAAAGCTCTTCTGGACTGACGTAAAGAATAAGTTTGATAACGCTTACGGGCAGGAGTATAAGGGAACGGACGGTGAGGCAAGGTATGCAATAACAAAAACTTTGCAGGGTAATGATGTAGTCGTTATTACTGACAACATTCTAAATAAAAAACCGGCTGGTCAAAAAACCCATGACTTTATTGCTGATGTGATAGCCGACAGTATAGGGGAAAACGCTTCAATAATTGAAAGCGGACAAAAAGTCTATATAGGCAAAGACTTACCCGATGAATATACGCAGTCGGAATATACTAAATTTTTGTTAAGAAAAAGAAAAAATATTCTTAATGCAAAAAATAAAGCATCTGGCAATTTGCACGAAATGATAGAAATTGCAACGGACAGAGAGTGGGATAAGAATACAAAGTCTAAACACGCTGTTGACGCTAAGTACGGATTTTATAAATATTTAACAAAATTTGCGGTACCTGTATATGATACTAACAAGAATATAGCAGACTACAATATATACGATGCACAGCTTGTGATAAGAAATGACGCTGACGGTAAAAAATATCTGTATGATTTACAAAGCATAAAAAAGATGTATCAAGCACTTTGCCGCGACGTTGGAAAACCAACCCCGACAATTTAAGCATCAACACATCTCTTAATAATCATTATATGCAGAACGCTGAAAAAGTCAACGAATTTAATGAATCTAATGCAAAAAACAATGCAAAGGGAGAAAAAAGCCTGCCGGCAGACGTTGAGGCGAGGTATGCAATAAAAATACCGAAGGATGAATACGCAGTACTTAAAGCAGAGATAATGAAGCGGAATAACATCTTCAAGAACGCAAGCACACCGATAGACTGCGTATATACCGCAAATAATTTTTATATTTACGAGAATTACGGAAACGATGATTTTAAAGTGTTAAAAAAATATGATATTGATAAAAATCGTGATATAATTAATTCATTCGTAAAGGAGTTAAATAATGGAAACGTCAAGAGCGCTAAAGGATTTATCGACTGGACTACAGCTTTTAGGCGTAGACAACAAAACAATAGCGTCAATATGCATATTAATGCTGAGAACGGACGAACTAAGGGACGAGATGTCATTTTGGTTGACAGAACATCCGGAAGCGACAACATCGGATTGTCTCAAGAAAGCAGTGGAACTGGCTCCTCTGAACGAGTACGACAAATAACCGAAACAGTAGCAGACGAACAGTCTGCTTTTTCTTTTACAAAGAATAATACAACAAAGAGTGTAACTTTAACAACCGAAAGAATCGACAGCATACTCAAGAATTACGGTTCTGAAACGAACCCAAATTACGCACAAGCATATGTTACATCAATAAACCCTAAAGATTATCTGAAACTTACGCTGTCTGATGATGTTCTTAATAAGTGGCAGGAAGCAGCTCAAAAAGGAATTAACTCAGATATCAAGCCTCTTGATATAGATAAACTGAAAAACGAACCGCAAACACCGTATATAACCATAGACAGCAAAACAGGTGAAGTCATTGGGCATGAAGGCAGACACCGAATGAGAGCTTTGATGAATGAAGGTGTTGAAAATGTTGTCATAGTCGTTGAGGATATGTCAACGAAATATTCAAAGGAAATAACGCCTTTAATGCGTATTACATCACAGGACTTTGGGAAAGGAGCAGTGAACGGTGGTTATTCTGTTGATTTGAAAAACCTAATTCCGACAAATGGAGTATTTAAAGACAAAATAACTTCTACTTACGGTCAAGATGCCGATATCCGCTATTCCCGCTCCTCCGACGAATGGCGAGCCCACCCGGACGCATGGCAATCCCACCTGGATAAGTACTACGAGCCCGAAGGCACAGGCAAGAGCATAGGAGAGATTAGAAAGTTTTATTCTTATGAGGCACAGAAGATACGAAGAAGGATGGATTCAACAACTCTTTCGGCGTATTTTGACGAGCTACAGCAAAAGAAGCCCGCAATAACCTTAGAAGGTATACTCGATGATAAAAAAGCGGTAGAAACGGCAAGAAAACTCGGTGAGGAAATGCTCAAATCAGAAGATGGGACTGTAGGGATCTTAGCCGATAAGTATTCTAAAAAGATAAACAGAGCAAAGGAGGAAATCCTAACAAGCAAAGCCCAGCGCTTAAAGCAGTATCAAAAAGGTCTTGATATTTTGTATGTGAAAATGGTCAATGAATTGTATGCGAAGGTAAAAGCCATACAACCAGTGAACAAATATGCTTATAAAAAAGACGGTATAGATAGGGAAATGTTTAATCCTTCTACTGAAAGAAAGGAAATTAATTCCTTGATAAACGATAAACACATCAAAATGCTCAATGAAGGTAAATATGTAGAACTAAACAAGGAAGACTTTGATAGATTTGGACTTGATCTTTTTGATGTTAAAGGAATGAAAAGAAAAGAGTATTTACAGTATAAAAATACTCTCATGGCTAATTTAAGAGATATGTTTAGGGAGTACTTAAAGCAGTATATGGGGAAAGGATATCGTTTGCATATACAGGATAGTTCTATCGAAGTATATTTGTATAAAAACGGCGTTGTAAAAATGACGCAAAAGATAGATAAAAAACAAGGCGGTGCGCTTGGAAGATTTGCCGATATAGTGAAATCTCTCGATTATGCTTATTCCTCGGAAGTGGTTGACAAATAAAATCAAAAAAAAGAAAATGTAAATTTATATGATGTGTTTTACACTCCGTTGAAAATAGGTGCAAATAATAATATTGGTGTAAAAGTAGTTGTCGAGCAATATGACAGAGGGAATGGACAGATTCACGGCTTAAAGACAAGAGAAGCCGGCATGGGCGTTGCGGTGCGCCCCATTGGGGAGTCAACTCGCGGTGCTTTACTGCCGACTTCATCTAATGATAGTATAGGCGTAAAGTCGAAAGAAGTCAAGAATTCTAATGAATTTCAAACAAAGGCGCCGTCAACCGACCGACAAGACCTTGATGTTCAGATAGAAGGAACGATGAATGCGAAAAATTCTCTTACGCAGTCTGCTCGCGTAGCGTCTACCAGCGCACAAGCTGCCATAGAGGATATAAGTAAGAAATCGCAGAATAAACGTATCGATGTTCTTACCGATACAGTGCGACGTTCGGGGCAGACGGCAAAGCTATGTTTTCGCACAGGAACAAAAAACAGTGTTTGATAAATTTAAGGTAGGCGGGTAAAATTTTAAAGATTGGTTGCACAGATAATCGCTGAGGAAGCAATCTTTCTTATTAATTCGAAAGTCATTACAGTTTGTTGTTAAAATAAGCTCATAAATTTATATCATACTAAAATATTATTAAATATATTTAAAAAACGAGTGTTAAAAAGTGGCTTAGGTATGCGATAAAATAAAAAAGCCGCATAAACGGCTGATTTGTTAAATGGCAGGGGCAGAAGGACTTGAACCCTCGGCACATGGTTTTGGAGACCATTGCTCTACCAACTGAGCTATACCCCTAAATAAAATACTTTAAAAGTATACAAAACAACAACCGTAAAGTCAAGAAATTAAAAAAGATAAGATAATAAAGATGTACACAGGTTTTATATTAAGGAGTATAAGCAAAATATGTATCACAATCGAAATATGTTATAATAGCATTTGAAGAAAATCAAGAGGAATAGAAATTGTCAAAAAAATACAACGTTATAACTTTCGGTTGTCAGATGAATGAAAACGATTCTGAAAAAATTAAAGGCATGTTGGAAAACAACGGTTATATTTGGGAGGAAAAACTACATGAGTGTGATGTAGTTGTTATGAATACATGCAGCGTAAGAGAGAATGCAGATGATAGATTTTTCGGGCATCTGGGGGAATTGAAGCACATAAAGGAGACAAAAAAGTCTCTTGTAATCGCTGTGTGCGGGTGCATGATGCAGCAGCAAATTTTCGTAGATGAAATAAATAAAAAATATAAATGCGTCGACATTATTTTCGGCACTAACAACATTGACAAATTTCCTGAGCTTCTAAAAGAGCGCATTATGCATAACGAAAGAGTTGAGAATATTATTACAGACACAAATTATATACCGGAGGGCTTGCCTGCAAAACGAGCTTTCGATTTCAAGGCTTATGTGAGCATTACATTTGGATGCGATAATTTTTGCTCATATTGTATAGTTCCATACACAAGAGGAAGAGAAAAAAGTAGAAATTCTGAAAATATAATACAAGAAATAGAACATCTTGTATCAGATGGTTGCAAAGAAGTAATGCTTTTGGGACAAAATGTAAATTCATACGGTAAAAGATCAGAAGAATGTACTTTTGCAGAGCTTCTTAAAAAAGTCAGTGACATCAAGGGGCTTGAGCGTATCAGATTTATGACATCACATCCTAAAGATCTCACAGATGATATTATCGAGGTCATAAAGTCGAGTGATAATATCTGTCATAGCATTCATTTGCCGGTACAATCGGGAAGCAATAATATATTAAAGCTTATGAACAGACATTACACAAGAGAACAATATATTTCACTTGTAAAAAAAATAAGAAGTGAAATACCCGACATAACCATTTCAACAGATATAATAGTAGGCTTTCCTAAAGAGAGTGAAGAAGATTTTATTCAAACGCTTGATATAGTGCGCCAGTGCCGTTTTGATTCCGCTTTCACGTTCATATATTCGCCGCGCTTCGGTACAAAAGCTGCTGAAATGGAAGATAGAATAGATGAAAAAACCTCGAAAGACCGTTTCAACCGATTGCTTGATTTATTATATAATGTAATGAGTGAAAATGTTCAGGCATATCATAACACAATTCAAAGCGTACTTGTGGAAGGAAATTCAAAGTCAGACACAGATATGCTTACAGGCAGAACCGATAATAATAAGCTTGTTAATTTTAAAGGCAATGCCAAGCCAGGAGATATCGTTGATGTCAGAATAACAAAAGCACAGACGTTTTATTTGAGCGGCATACAGCAGTGATACGGAGATAAGAAAAATGAATTCAATGACGCCTATGATGCAACAGTACTTAAAAACACATGAGGAAGTACCCGATTCTTTTTTATTCTATCGTCTCGGTGACTTTTATGAGATGTTTTTTGATGATGCAATAAAAGCATCAAAGATACTCAACTTAACTCTGACCGGCAGAGACTGCGGGCTTGACGAACGTGCGCCTATGTGTGGAGTGCCTTATCATGCAGTAGATACGTATATCGCAAAATTAGTGGAATCGGGCTATAAAGTCGCAATATGTGAACAAATAGGAGACCCTGCATTATCAAAGGGCTTAGTGGAAAGAAAAATAACACGAATAATTACTTCTGGAACTGTCATTGATCCTAAGATACTAAAACCCGACTCTAATAATTATATACTGAGTGTGTATTACAACAAGCTTAGGTACGCTATGGTATTTTGCGATGTTTCTACAGGTGAAACCACGGCTTATTTATGTGAAGGCAATAATATAGATGAAAGCTTTATGAATCTGATAGTCGGTAAAATGCCGTCTGAAATACTCGTTAATACAGTATTATACCAATATACGCCGATAAAAGAAAACTGTGAACGTATTACAAACGCTTTGTTCACGCCGATGAAGTCCTCATATTACCAGCTTGACGAATGTACAAAAGAAATAAAAAGGCAGTTAAACGTTTATTCTTTACCTGCCGCAGGGCTTGATGATAGTGAGGAGCTGATAAAGGCATGCGGCTGTCTGTTTATGTATCTAAATGAAACACAAAGACATACCTTGAAGCATATTAATAAAATAATCATTTCGGATACCGACGATAAAATGCATCTCGATTTTTCCACGAAGAGGAACCTTGAGCTAACCGAAACGATAAGAGGCGGCAATAAAAAAGGAAGCCTGCTCTGGGCTCTTGACAAAACTGCAACAGGTATCGGCTCGCGTACGTTAAGACAGTGGATAAACGAACCTCTAAAATCACAAGCACATATCACAAGACGTCTTGACGCCATTGAAGAGTTAATTTCGGATATAATGGCTATAGAGGATATAGATCTGCAGCTCAAACAAACATACGATATACAAAGAATGTGCTCTAAATTAAGCTATAACACGGTAAACGGCAGAGACCTGTTGTCACTTAAAGATACTCTTTACAGGCTTCCGCTTATAAAAGATATACTCGCTAAGAAATATAGCGATTTATTAACGCAAATCAACGAAAATATCTTACCTCTTGATGATTCATATAACTTAATAAACACCTCGATAAACGAGGATTGCTCCGCAAATATAAAGGACGGTAATTTGATAAAGCCCGGCTATAATGCGCGAGTTGACGAATTGCGAAATTTAAAATTAAACGCAAAAACGATTTTAGCAAACCTTGAAAAAAATGAAAAAGAAAAAAATTCAATAAAAAATCTCAAAATAAAATATAATAAAGTCTTCGGATACTATTTTGAGGTCTCGAAGGTCAATCTTGACAATGTGCCGGATTATTTCATCAGGAAACAGACCCTTGTCAATGCGGAACGCTTTTACACGCAAGAGCTGAAAGACATCGAAATTAAGCTTTTATCCGCACAGGAAGAGCTTGAGAAAACGGAATGTGAGCTGTTTGATGATATTGTAAAAAGTATATGCGAAAAGATTCCTCAGTTGCAAAACAATGCGCTAAAGCTTGGTCAGTTGGACGCGCTTTGTTCATTGGCGATAGTAAGTTATAAGAATAAATACGTTCGTCCGACAATAAACAGCGACGGTACAATAGAAATCGTACAAGGCAGACACCCTGTAGTTGAAATGATGGGACAGGAAGGAAGTTTTATCCCAAATGATATCTTCATGAACAATACGTCCGCAAGAATGAATATAATTACAGGTCCCAACATGTCAGGTAAATCAACATATATCAGACAAGCTGCTATCTTGAGCATCATGTTTCAAATAGGATGTTTTTTACCATGCAGTTCAGCGAATATGTCCATCGTGGATCGTATTTTCACAAGGGTCGGCGCAAGCGATGATTTATTCAGCGGACAAAGTACATTCATGGTTGAAATGACCGAGGTATCAAACATTTTAAAATATGCGACAAAGGACAGTCTTGTTATATTGGACGAAGTGGGAAGAGGAACGAGTACGTTAGACGGACTAAGCATTGCATGGTCGGTCGTGGAATATCTTGCAGATAAATCCGTAATAGGCTGTAAAACTTTGTTTGCGACTCATTATCACGAGCTCACCTCCTTGTGCGATAACATAGAAATAGTAAATTTACATGTTGATGTTAAAAATAGCACAAACGGAATTGTTTTTTTACATAAAATAGAAAAAGGTGCAGCGGATAAAAGCTATGGTATTGAAGTTGCAAGGTTAGCGGGCTTGCCTGATTGGGTAATAGAGAGAAGCGAAGATATTTTGGAAATGCTTGAACATGAAAACAGTCTGACTGAAAAAAAAGCAACGCTTGATAATAATACCAAACAGAAAAAACAATCAACGATACCACCTCACGATACTAAGGCGACTCACATAATGCAAGAAATTTCTACGATGCCTATATATGACATGACGCCTATCGAGGTGATGAACTATATAGAAAAACTTCAAAAAGGTATAAAACAACAATAATGGGTATTATTAATGTTCTTGATAAGAAAACTATAAATAAAATTGCAGCCGGAGAGGTTGTTGTCAATGGTGCGTCTGTTCTTAAGGAGCTGTTGGAGAATTCGATAGACGCAGGAAGCAAAAATATAACAATTGATATTTCAAACGGTGGCAAAGACTATATAAGGGTGTTGGACGATGGCTGCGGAATAATGCCTGAGGATATACCATTGGCATTTCTGCGTAATTCGACAAGCAAGATAATAAACAGTATCGATAACATTGAAACACTAGGTTTTAGGGGAGAGGCTCTTGCGAGTATATCTTATGTGTCAAAAATTGAACTTATAACAAAGCACGCCGGCTATCCAACGGCAAAGAAATGTAAGATTCACTCTTGCGAAATTATTGATGAAGAAGATATCGCCCATGTAGAAGGTACACAGATTACTGTAAGCGACTTATTCTACAATCTTCCGGTAAGAGCAAAGCATCTTAGGGATGAAAGAGAGGAAGCGGCTGAAATGATATCCGTTGCCGAAGACATCGCCCTTTCGCGCCCTGACATATCCTTTGTCCTTACAAATAATAAACGCCGGTTATTTGCAACTCCCGGAAACGCTGAAATATCTGATACATTATTATCGGTATACGGCAAGGAAACTTCACTTCGATTTATGCCCTTTGAATACGAAGATTCTCCGCTTCATGTTAAAGGTCTTTTGGTATCCGAAAATCATATCAATGAAAGGGAACCGATACGCACTATATTTGTTAACAATAGATATGTAAAGATGCCTCAGATAAATAAAAGCATAGACTCAGTATATGACGAGCTGTTTTCCAAAAAGAAAGCCGAATTCATACTATATATAGATATACCTAACAATATGGTGGACGTAAATGTTCACCCTTCAAAATTAAGCATACGATTCTATAATGAATCTTTGATAACACTATTAATACGTCAGGGAGTTCGCGATTTTTTAAAAAACAATTATGTTATAAAAGAAAGCTTTCCTAAACAGAATACGTATAAAACGAATGTTTTAAACGACGGTTATGATACTGAAGTAAAGCTTTTTAAAGAAACCGATACACTATATAATGAACGCTTATCCGAACAAATGCGTTTGGAGTATGTCCCGACAAATAACAGAAACAAACAAACGCAAGCTACAAAAGAGCCTTCGCTGGAGGAAGACGATGATTTAAATAAAAATATTATAAACAGAGATATATTTAATGAATTATCACAAGCAAATATAATAGGCAATGCCTTCGGTCTGTATGCACTCATTGAATACGGCGACGAACTATATGCGATTGATACTCATGCTGCGCATGAACGTGTTTTATATGAGAGCTATTTATCCTCCTTCAACCAAAATAAGCTTGTCGTGCAGGATATTATGGTTCCTATTGTTGTGGAATTAACTCCTAAAATGTATACCGTCGCTATAAACAGCATTGATATTTTTCTTCAAATAGGATTCGATATTTGTGAAGTGTCAGATAACAGTATTATTATTCATGCGATTCCTCATTATTTTGCCAACGAGGATATAAAGAATATTTTTAATATGCTATTAACGCATATTAACGACTGCAATCCTACAGAATCATTAAAGAACCGAAATGAATCCTTGATAAAAATAGCATGTCACAATGCAGTCAGAGGAAATGAAAATATTTCGGTTGAAGAGACAAGGACTCTTTTATGCGATTTGGCAAAGTGTGATTTTCCATATGCTTGTCCTCATGGCAGACCTACTATCGGTAAGGTAAATAAAAGATATTTCATGAAAGTATTTGAACGAATTTGAATGGAGAATAATGGAAAAGTTATAGTGATTGCAGGCCCTACAGCGTGCGGCAAATCAGAAACAGCCATAGAATTGTCTCATATGCTAAACTGCGAAATTGTATCCGCTGATTCAATACAGTGCTATAAACATTTAGATATAGGCTCGGCAAAGCCGGACAATTTATTGCTGGAAAAAACAAAACACTACATGATTAACGAATATGAACTAAATCATAATATTAGTGTGTACGACTATACAAAAAAAGCGGTAGAATATATTAACGATATTCTCAACTCGGGACACGACGCCATAGTTTGCGGCGGCAGCGGTTTGTATATAGACAGTATAATTTATGATTCATATTCTTTCAGGGCTGAGGACAAATGTTTCAGAGAACAGTTGAGACAGCAGGCAGATAAATTTGGAGCAGATTATCTGTATGCAAGGCTTATAGAGGTTGACCCTGAATATGCTGCAAAAACGCATAAGAACAATATAAAACGAGTTATCAGAGCTCTTGAATATTTTCATGCGACAAACAAAAAAATGAGTGATAATGTTTCTGAGAAAAGCAAGCGCTTTGTGAATACTTATTATTTCGCAATAGCTACAGATAGGGAAGAATTATATAACCGAATAAATGACAGAGTGGATAACATGCTTAAAAACGGTTTGCTCAAAGAGGTAGAATTCTTGTATAAGAATTATTACGACGACGAATACAACGCTTTTAATTCCATAGGATACAGCGAATTGATAAGCACCCTTAAGGGCGAAATAAACTTGCCTCAGGCAATAGAGTTAATAAAGCAGCACACACGTAATTACGCAAAAAGACAATACACGTGGTTTAGGGCAAATAAGGATATTATCTGGCTTGAAAAGAACTCGGATACAACACCAGAAGATTTAGCAAAACAAATATTAAAAAGGATATCAACAAATGTATAACGCAGAAAATATAATTGAAAAACAAGAGCATGAGCTTGATCCCATATTTAAGAAAATAGAGAAAAACGCATATCTCAATCAGCAAAAAGTTCTTTCTGCAATGCAGAAGTACCGCCTTGCAGAACGACATTTTACAAAAAGCACCGGTTACGGTTATAATGATGAGGGACGTGATGTTTGTGAAAAAATATATGCACAAGTGTTGGGAGCAGAGCGCGCTATAGTCAGGCCACAGATCGTTTCCGGAACTCACGCGGTTTCATTGTGTTTATACGCATTGTTACGACCAAAAGATAATTTTCTATCTTTAACGGGAAGACCTTACGACACGATTTATTCGAACATTAAAAGCTCATCTAACGACAAGCTGTCAGGTACTCTTGACGAATACAATATCAGCTACAGAGAAATGGAATATGATTTTGATAACAATTCCAATACAGAAGAAATGAATAAACTGATAGATGAAAATACAAAAGTGATTTTCATACAACGGTCAACGGGCTATTCGTCGAGAAAAGCATTGACGATAAAAAAAATCGAAAATGCGGTAAAGCTTGTACGCAAAATAAAAAATGATGTGATTATAGTCGTTGATAATTGTTACGGAGAATTTATCAATATAAAAGAACCATGTGATGTTGGGGTAGATTTGATAGCCGGTTCATTAATAAAAAATCCCGGAGGTGGACTGGCACAAACGGGAGGGTATGTAGCAGGTAAAGAAAAATACGTTTCTGCGGCGGCTGCTCGTCTGAGCGCACCTTCTATAGCATTTGAAGTAGGCGCAAATATGGATGTTTTACGTTCATATCTTCAAGGACTATTTATCGCTCCAAGCGTTGTAGCAAATGCATTAAAGGGTGCGGTTTTGACAGCAAAATGCATGGAAGATATGGGATTTGGCGTATTCCCCAAATATAATGACGAGAGAAGCGATATAATACAAGCAGTTGAATTGGGAAATAGAGAAAAAGTTATCAGGTACTGCAAGGCAATTCAGTCATGTTCGCCTGTGGATTCATTTGTTGATCCTGAACCTTGGGATATGCCGGGTTACGATGATGAAATAATAATGGCAGCCGGAAACTTTATTCAGGGTTCTTCAATAGAATTAAGTGCCGATTCCCCAATGAGAGAACCTTACATAGTTTATCAGCAAGGTGGTTTGACATACGAACATACAAAAATAGCCCTTATAAAGGCCATGGAAGCGATAAGATAATATAGAATTGATAAAATATTAAAGCAATAATTACAGCATTTGCTGAGATTATTGCTTTAATTATAAATGGATATGCATTGTATAATATTTCTTACATTCTTCTTATAACTCCGATAACTTTTCCCAGTATTTGTACGTTTCTTGAGTATATTGGAGCCATCATCGGATTTTCCGGTTGTAATCTGATAGTGTCTTCTTCTTTGTAAAATGTTTTTACCGTAGCTTCATCTTCAATCATAGCGACGATAATCTCTCCGTCATTTGCAACGTTTTGTTTTTTCACTATTACATAATCACCGTCAAGGATTCCTGCATTTATCATGCTACTACCTTGTATAGTGAGCATAAAGCACTGAGAATTGCCTACAAATGAAGAGGGGAGGGGAAAATATTCGTCATATTCCTCCTGGGCTAATATAGGGATGCCGGCGGCAACCTTTCCTAAAATAGGAACGTCCACAGTATCCTGATGAGATATCAACGGGTTAGAACGAACGACTTCAAGCGCTCTTGGTTTTAATGGATCTCGTTTTAAATATCCCTTTGATTCAAGGTTATTCAATTGATGATGCACGGAAGATGTGGAATTAAGACCAACGGACGAACATATCTCTCTTACGGAAGGCGGATATCCGTGCTTTAACAACTCCTCTTTTATGTATTCCAATATAGCTATTTGAATACCGGTAAGATCCTCGTACATAAAAGAACCTCATTTCTCTTCTTTTAGCATAATTATACTATATAAAATAAATTATGTCAAATATTTGTTCTATAATATTGACATTTATTGTAATTAATAGTACACTTGTTCTAAACAGATGTTCGAATAAGGGGTGCTATATGAAAATGCGTTCGATAAAAATAAACTTGAAAAGCTTCAAGAGAACGATGTCTTATATTTTGTTTTTGCTTGTGATGATAAGTCTTGTTTGTTTTTTGATCCCTTCAGCTAAAGTCGGTGGAGAAAATTCAACAAACTATATATCCTACTGCATTCAACAGGGAGATACCTTATGGAGCATAGCGCAGAGTATCACTAAAGGCAACAAAGACGTTCGTGAGACGTTGTATAAAATACGCAAGCTTAACGGATTGGAAGACAGCTGCGCAATCAAAACAGGAGAGACGATCCTTCTGCCGTCTGACTGAGTTCAATCATCCCGCAGCTTCGTTACTTTTGCTGCAATCCTTCTTTTATCTTCTTCAATTGCAGCATAATGCTTCTTCGTCGTGTTTACGTCCTTGTGACCGAGAACATCGGCTACTAAATAAATATCGTTTGTTTCCCTGTATAAATTTGTTCCGAACGTACTTCTTAATTTATGCGGGGATATTTTTTTCAACGGTATGGATGTCTGCGAATACTTTTTGACCATTTTCTCAATGCTGCTGACCGTCAAACGCTTTCTTTGCAAAGATATGAACATGCAATCATCGTCTTTTGCATCAATAGGGATTACAGCATATCTCACATTTTTCAGATAATCCAGAAGGATTTCTTTTACTTCTTCTGATATGAATAATATAGTTTCAGCGCCGCCTTTTCTTGTCACAACAAAGCTGTTATTTTCAAAATCGAAGTCTTTTATATTCAAACCAACACATTCGCTTATACGTATTCCGGTTCCGAGAAGAAGAGCCGTTATCGCAAGATCTCGTTTCGCTGTCTTTGTATGGTATTTGCTTTGAGCTTTTGTGAGCTTGTTACCGTTTTCTATATTATCGAGCAGTGTTACAACCTCATTAGGCTCTAAACGAACAATTTGTTTCTCTTTAAGCTTCGGCAGATCGACCAAGCTGACAGGATTGGTTTTTATAAGTTCTTTTTTGAAAAAATACTTATAAAATGAGCGTAAAGAAGACAGCTTTCTCATTTTACCGTTTGCAGTATTCGTATACGTAATCATAATTTGCGGATTTTTATAATTCGGCAACTCATATGCATTTAGATACTCAGCATATTTTTCTATATCTATAGCGCTTAATTTATCTAAATCGGATATATAAAAATCAAGAGGGGAGCTTCTGTCGTTAAAAAGGTTGGATTCACGCTGAAGATAATAAAAAAATATATGTAAGTCGTAGGCATATGCAATTCTTGTTTTAATCTGAGTAGTATCAGATATCCCTCTGAAAAAATCTTGAGTAAATTCAGGAATATAAGTCATGATTTCACGCAGTTTTCTTGTAAGAGCTATATTTGTTTGTTTTGCATATTCTCCCATTATTATTTTGCTCCTTTTATATAAGTGCTATTAACAATAACCATATTGTACTACAATATCGTTTAAAAAGCAACATACATTACAATAAAGTTGTCTTTAACGGAAAGTTACTATGATCAAAAGTATACTATTTTATGCTGATATTTGCAAGAGGTACATTATTAAAAACATTGTCGTCTATTTCAGTATATTGA
Source organism: uncultured Lachnospiraceae bacterium (assembly GCA_964618075.1). GTDB lineage: Bacteria > Bacillota > Clostridia > Eubacteriales > Anaerofustaceae > CAYTMY01. The sequence goes on along the minus strand of CAZTZO010000023.1, from coordinate 9,949 downwards.
TTAAAGCCGCGATAACCGGTTGTCTTTGCTGCCAAGCCCATGTAACTCTCTATCAAAGATATATCGACCTTCCCGTAAATATTCAGAAAGTTAACACCGGTTTTCCTTAAAATTTCGCTTGTCATTCCCTTTGTATACAGTCCGGCATTCGTTAAATGCTTAACAATGATCTGATGAACAGTTCTTTTATTTAACGGAATATTCTTTTGGGACAGAAATATATTTTCCTGTCCCAAATTACGTTCTTGAAAAATAAAACGGCTTAAAATCGATTTGAGAGCTTCATTTAGAAAGCATTTTCGATATAAAATACCATTTTTATATAAATATAAATAATTCCCATTTATATCGCAGCATTTCATGCTGCATACATCATTTACACTTGCTAAGCAAAATACGAACATCATTATTATTCCGATGTCTCTGTATTTGTTTCTGCCGTTGACACTCATTAATAACTTTTTTAGTTCTTCAACTGTAAAAATATCAGTACTTCGAGCTTCTGTCTTTATGTGAGGAATGTTTTTTGCATAGTTATATATAACAAACTTTTCATTGTATAGTTTGTCATATAATTTTCTTATTGAACTGATTTTTCTGTTTATTGTTACATCACTGTTTTTAAGCTGTGTTCGGCAATAATCGATATACATAATTATATCGGCTTCATGCGTATTGCTTAATAGAGCAATTATGTCCTTTTCATCTTCGGCGTGATACCTATTCTTTATATAGTCCAAATAAGAGTTTAAGTCGTAATTGTATGATTTAAGAGTCTCATCTGATATTTTGCCGAATGTATCTTTCCCGATATAATCTATGTCCATAATTATTATATGCACTAAATACATATTTAGTGCATATATTCCCTATCGTCTTAAATTTATATTAAGCTCTTCCTTTAATGCCTTTAATATGTTGGTAATATATTTATCTATTTTATCATCGGTCAATGTTTCATTGTCACTTCTGAATAAAAGATTATAAGCAATGCTCTTTTTATTCTTCCCTAAAGTATCACTGACATATACATCAAATGCTTCACAATTTCTTAGATTTTTTCCGCCGTGATGTAATATAACATTTTTTATTTCGTCTGAAAGTAAATTAATGTCTGCTATAAGCGCGATATCTCTTTCGGCTGCGGGGTATTTTGCAAGCGGCTTTGATGCAATATTTTTATTTATTACATTATCAATAAGGACTTCTGCGTCTATTTCACCAACGCATACTTCCTCACATAAATCATAACAAGCCGCAACCAATGGATGTAATTGTCCCATATATCCTATTTTTTTCTTGCCGATCATTATATCAGCTCCCCTTCCGGGATGTAGAAACTGTTCGTTTGAGCGGATATACGATATATTGTCCATTTTTAACGTTCTAAATAAATAATTTGAAATAGCTTTCATATCATAAAAGCCACAATGGAATTTACCGAAAGCAAGCTTGGCATTCTGTATCGGTAAATCGGCCTTATCCTGATTATTAAGATAAGTATTTCCTATCTCAAATAAAAGCTCAGGACTGTTCTTTTTGTTGTAATTTAACGATAGAGAATCAAGCAAGCCACAGATTAAAGTAGTACGCATTGTCGAGTTGTCCAGTCCCAACGGATTGATTAGTGAGATCGGTTTTTTCCTGACATCGCCTTCGGCAAAGTGCATATTATCAATAGAAACGGGACTTATGAAGGAATAAGTAAGTATTTCGTTCCCTCCGACTCCGACCATTATTCGCTTGATAAGCTGTTTTGCTGCATACTCTTTATTTGGCGCGGCAATAAAGGCGGAAGTATTCATCATTGTCAAAGGGATATTTCCATAACCGTACATTCTTGTTATCTCTTCGGCGATATCCTCTCTACTATCTATATCCTGTCTGTAAATCGGAACGGTTATGTTTACTGAATTTGCATTAACGACAGGTTCAAATCCAAGTCTGTCAAGCAGACTCGCAGCTTGCACAGCACTGATATCCACGCCTATAAATCTGTTATACCAGTCAATGTCTATAGATAATTTTTTCTGGTTATCAAGCTCATTAAAGACGTCGATAATTCCTTCAATGTATTCTGCCGCGCCTATTTCGACCATAAGAGAAGCAGCTCTGTCAGCGGCATATTTTGTCAGGTGAATACTGATACCCTTCTCGAAATGTGCGCTGGATTCAGTGCGCAGCCCAAAGTGTTTAGAACTTTTTCTTATTGTATTTTTATCAAAATTCGCTGATTCTATAACGACTGTTTTTGTACTGTCGTCAATATCGGAATTAAGACCGCCCATAATGCCCGCAATTGCAATATGACGATTATCGTCATTTATCATCAAAACACTATCATTCAGTTCGCGTGTAATCCCGTCTAAGGTAACTATAGTGTCATTTTGTACGGCATTTTCAACAATTATTTTGCCGCCGTTTAATTTGTCATAGTCAAACGTATGAAGCGGCTGCCCCGTTTCTATCATTACAAAATTAGATACATCAACTATATTATTTATCGGGCGAACACCTGCGCTCATCAGTCTTATCTGCATCCATAAAGGAGATGGTTCAATTTTTTTAATATGTACCATTCTTGCAGTGTATCTTCGACAAAGCTCTTTGTTCTTGATTTCTACCTTTAAGTATTTATTTATTTCATTCCCATCGGAAGAGTATTCATATTTCGGATAAACGAATTTACTGCCCATAGCCGCTGACGCTTCATATGCTATGCCTAAAATACTGTTGCAGTCCTGTCTGTTATTTGTAAGCTCAAAATCAACGACATAATCGTTAAGACCGAGTATATCTTTAATATCCTCCCCTATCCTCGCATCCTTCGGCAGAATGTATATACCGTCCTCAGTATGCTTAGGGGCAATGGAAGAGCTTATCCCAAGTTCTCCGGCAGAGCATAACATTCCAAAGCTTTCAATGCCGCGTAGCTTTGATGCTTTTATTTTTTTATTGCCGGCTACAACAGAGTTATCTCTGGCAAGAGGAACAATATCGCCTTGTTTTACATTTTGCGCACCGGTTACAATAGTATAAACATTTTCTCCGTCATTGACAGAGCATACAAACATATGATCCGAATCAGGATGCGGTTCTATCCTATCTATTCGTGCAGTCACGATGTTTTTAAGACATCCTCCCCTGTACTCATATCCGTCGACATTTGTCCCGCAAAGAGTCATAGCAGAGGTGAAATATTTAATATCTTCAGGTACTTTAGTATAATCCTTCAGCCATAAAATAGGTGTAATCATTTTTTCTGTACTCCTTAAAACTGTGAAATAAATTCGGTATCATTACCAAACATATATCTCATATCATTTATTCCGTATTTTAACATCGTTATTCTGTCAAGTCCCATGCCGAACGCAAAGCCGCTGTACTCATCGGGGTCTATACCGCACGCCTTTAATACATTGGGATGAACCATTCCGCAGCCTAAGATTTCAATATAACCGCTGTTTTTGCATATCCTGCATCCCTTTCCCTTACAAGCAAAGCACATGGCATCCATTTCCGCGCTTGGCTCGGTAAAATAAAATTGATGAGGTCGGAAAATAGTTGTGGTGTCGTTGCCGTAAAGACGTTTTGCAACGTAATCCAATGTTCCTTTCAAATCTGCCATAGTGATATTCTTATCTATAATAAGTCCTTCGAGCTGATGGAAAAGCGGAGAATGCGTTGCGTCAATTTCATCGTTTCTGTAAACCTTTCCAGGTGAAATTATTCTTATAGGAGGCTTTTGGTTCATCATAGCGCGAATTTGAACGGGTGAAGTTTGCGTTCTGAGTAAAATATCATCATTAAAATAAAAGGTATCGCTTTCGTCTCTTGAAGAGTGGTCTTTCGGAACATTTAAATAATCAAAATTATATTTTGCCCATTCCACTTCAGGTCCTTCAACAACAACGAATCCCAAGGATGAGAAAATATCTATCATTTCGTCAATAACCTGATAAAGCGGATGGTGATGCCCTACGGGAATCGTTTGTTTGTTCAACGTCACGTCTATAGATTGAGACGCCAGCTTCAAGTTCATATGTTTTTCTAGAAATGCATTTTTCTTAATGTTGATATTTTCTTCCAGTAGATTGCGTATCTCATTTGCGACCTTCCCTACCTGGGGCTTTTGTTCCGGTGGCAAATTTCCCATTGAACGCAATATTGTTGTCAAAGCACCTTTCTTGCCCAGATATTCTATCCTTATGCTTTCAAGCTCCTCACTTATAGCCGCTTTGGATATCTCTTCCAATGCTTTTTGTCTTATCTTATTCAGTTCGTCTATCAATTTTTCAGTCCTTCTCTCAAATAAGGTTAAGTTTTAAATATACTTTCACAATTATACATAAATAATCGTGTAATATCAACACAAAATGAAATTACACCTTTCAATATCCGTGCCGATGATTATAGGTGAAATAAGAAGATATCTCAGAGATAACAATTCTATAAGAGTAAGCCGTACCATTCGCGATATTGCTTATAAAGCATTAAAGATAAAAGAAGACAGTATGTCTGAGACGGTTTCCAACAAAGACATAGCCGACAAGCTGAATGTTGATGTACAAACAATTGACGAAGCGATGCGGGCAATCAGTGAACCATTTTCTATATACGATAATATTTTTTCAGACAGCGACGATAATTCGGTTTTACTCGACCAATTAAAAGACGACAACAGTATTGAAGAAAGATGGGTCGAGGATATTTCTCTTGTTGAGGCTATAAAAAGACTCAATGACAAAGAAAAAGAAATTATTAACCTTAGATATTATAAAGGAAAGACGCAAATTGAAGTTGCCGAAGAAATAGGCATATCGCAAGCACAGGTATCAAGGATAGAAAAGTGCGCATTAAGTAATATAAAAAAGGAAATGTGTTGATATCATATAGACTAAAATAAAATTTATATGTATAATTAATGCTATGAGATGTTCAAGATGCGGTTGCGTAGAAAGTAAGGTTTTGGATTCAAGACCATATGACGATTATAATACAATAAGAAGAAGGCGCGAATGCCTGGAATGCAAATTCAGGTTTACGACATACGAGCGTGCTGTTTCTGTTGCTATGCCGGTTGTTAAACGCGACGGTACAAGAGAAACTTATGACAGAGACAAGATCGTAAAAGGCATAATGAAGGCTTGCGAAAAAAGAAATATTTCGATGAACCAAATAGAATCTCTTGTAACTGATATCGAAACAGAGTTGTTCGCAACAAGTCAAAATGAAATACTTTCAACCGAAATCGGAGAGCAAATAATGAAGCATCTAAAGGTCTTGGACGAGGTTGCATATGTACGATTTGCTTCAGTATACAGAGAATTTAAGGATATTAACACCTTTATGGAAGAGCTTGAAAAAATACTAAAAGAAAGAAACGATTAAGCTTTATTTTAAAGCTGCCAGGTTCGAAATAAGCATAATAGAAAATCCTCATTCATATTTATAAATGGATGAGGATTTTATTTTGAAAAAGATGATAAGCGAGCATCTTATTACCAATAGAAAAAAATATTTGCTATTCATGATACTTCTGATATTGGGGTTGTTGATCGGAATTATCAGCTATAAATATCTTCCTCAAAATGAGTCTGAAGATTTAAAACAATTTATCGGAAAATACATCTCTTATCTATCGAACGGCGATATCGTTGGCAATAAAGCAGTTTATTTTAACAACAGCTTGTTAAAAGAAGCAAAAATATTTATTCTTTTATGGTTCTGCGGTTTGATCGGCGCAGGGAAAACAGTTTCCTGTATTTATATTCTGATAGAAGGCTTTACCCTTGGCTTTACAAGCACGATCTTCGTAAATACATATCAGATAGAGGGCGTTTTATTTAATATTGCAGGGCTTATTCCTCAGAACTTGATAAAAATTCCTGCTATACTCTTCACTCTTGTTTGTATGTGGTCGCTTGGCGTCAGTTACAAATCCAAAGTTTCACAAAACTCTCGAGACATGGCAAGCTTGATAGTGGTATATACCTTGTTGATATGTGCTTCATTTGCGGCATGCTTGATCGGAATTATTTTTGAAGCTTATGTTTTGCCATATTTAATGGTTTTTATTTCAAAAAAAATGATATGAAACCTTTATCCACGGAGGTAGCTATGATTAAAAAAATAAGCATTTTAACAATAATATTATTCTTGATACTTTCCTGCTCATCCGGATATACTTTAGCACAATCAATGGAACTCGAAAGCAAATATGCAGTTCTCATTGACGCTGAAACAGGAGAAGTACTTTTTGAAAAAAATTCCGATTCAAAGGTACCGATTGCAAGCATTACAAAAATAATGACTATGTTAATAGCAATGGAAAAATTAAGTCTGAATGATCTAAGTTTAAATGATATTATAACAGTTACAAAACGAGCCGCAGATATGGGTGGCTCACAGCTCTTTCTCGAAGAAGGAGAAAAAAGAACGGTGGAAGAGCTTTTGTACGGTATAGCCGTTGAAAGCGGAAATGACGCCGCCGTAGCTTTAGGAGAAGGTATTGGCGGCTCATATGATGCGTTTATAAAGATAATGAACGATAAAGCCAAAGCACTCGGTATGAACAATTCATATTTTTCAACGCCTTGCGGTCTTGATGATGAGAAAAATTATTCTACTGCAAGAGATGTAGCAAAAATGTCTGCTGCTTTATTAAAATATGAGCTTATATATAAGTTTATAAATGTGTGGAATGTAGATATAACAATAGGTAAAAACAACGATATTCAAAGAACTTTGACTAATACGAATAAAATGCTTACGCGATATGAGGACATTGACGGGATAAAGACTGGCTACACATCGGCAGCCGGACATTGTATTTCCGTAACCTCTAAGAAAAATGACATGCGTCTTATCGGTGTTATTCTATGCGCGCCTGATTCAAATACCCGATTTAAAGAAGCTGCACAGATTATCGACTATGGATTTATGAACTTCAAGGGTCAATTAATGGGAAAGTCAAATACAAACGCAGGTTCTTTTGAGGTTTTAAATTCACAAAATGAATTATATAATTATGTTTTAAAGGAGAATGCTTATTTACTCAGCAGTATTCAGGAAACACCCGAAATAAAAAAAGAGGTTTCTTTTTATTCAGACAGCTTTGTTGTACCTTTAAAAAAAGAAGAGCAAATCGGCGTTATGCGTTTTTACGTAAACGGAGAATTGTACAAAGAATTGGGGATTTATCCAAGCGAGGATATTTTGAAATGCTCTTTCGGACAATATATCAAACGAAGCCTAAAAATAGTTTTACCGTAAATAAAGAATACTTTTGAGGCTTAAGCTTCAAAAGTATTCTTCGGTTTTACTAAGCGAATTCCCCTATCTGAACGCGGATCTTGTCTGCTACCATAGCAATAAATTCGCTGTTTGTCGGTTTGCCTTTGTTTTGGTCTATTGTATAACCGAATATCAGATCGATCGTCTCTACCCGTCCTCTTGTCCATGCAACTTCTATTGCATGCCTTATTGCTCTTTCCACACGGCTCGCTGTCGTATTGTATTTCTTTCCAATTGCGGGATATAGTTCTTTTGTAATCGCACCAAGCAAATCAACGTCCTGTATGACCATCTTTATTGCGTCTCTCATGTACATATATCCTTTGATATGTGCAGGAACTCCAATTTCGTGCAATAATGATGTTATAATGATATGATTGTTTTTATCTTCAACTTCCTTTATTTCAGAATTGAATGCAATCGGGCGGGCAGGTTGAATATCGGCATTAAATATCTCTTCGATTTTCAAAGCAAATTCATCCATTTCAATTGGTTTAAGAAAATAATAATCCGCTCCGAGTTCCATAGCTTTTCTTGTAAAGCTTTCATTACCAACGGCAGAAATCATGACAATTTTTGGTTTATACGTTTCATCATAATTACGCAGTGCCTTTAATACATCAATACCGTCCATTACGGGCATAACAACGTCTATAATCAACAAATCAGGTCTTTCGAGCTTGATATATTCGAAAAGCTCCTTCCCATTCGTTGCTACACCTACGACCTTGATGTTATTTGAAACTCTTAATTTCTTTTCTGCGACAGAAACAAATGCGGGATTATCATCTGCGATAGCGACACTAAAAGTCATTTTCTATTCCTCTTTTCTTATAATTATTTCCGATTCTACATTAAAAAATATGAAATATTTGTCAAAATCAGTCGTCTGATAAATCTTCTACCATCCATTCGATAAATATTCCGTAACCTCTCGTCGGGTCTGAGGTCAATACATGCGTCACAGCGCCGATTATTTTACCGTTTTGTATGATAGGGCTTCCGCTCATGCCTTGTACGATTCCGCCTGTCTTTTCCAAAAGCTCAGGATCGGTAACTCTGATGAGCATTCCTTTATCTGTCTTTGAATTTTGACGATTTACTTTTTCTATTTCTATGTCATATGCTTTTTTTCCATCATCAAGTGTTGTTATTATCTCAGCAGGTCCCTGTACTATTTCGTTTTGTGTCGCTATGGGTAATAAATCTTCCTTATCAAGATTAAGATTTCCCTGATAGGCTCCATAGATTCCATATTCATCATTTTTTAATACCGAGCCGAAAACTGCGTCCGAAACAGAAAACATCCCTCTTATCTCTCCGGGTTTATTGACTTCTGATTTTACGACCTTGACTATATCGGCAGATAAAAGCTCTCCCTTATTTACGGGAACCGTTATCCCTGTAGTAATATCGCTTATAGGATGTCCCAGCGCTCCCCATGATGACATATCTTCATTCACAAAAGTCAGAGTGCCTATTCCCGCGACATTGTCTCTTACCCATAGTCCTATTTTAAGGCAACACCGCACAATTCACTCTTTCAATAATCTTCAGAGAGCAAAAAACAGCAGTCGCCTAAAAATGGCAAACTACTGTTGAAAAGTTGATTATTGGCAACCCAATTAAGCCAACAGAGATTTTCTGTCAGCTAAGTAAAGGTTTGCCAATGCAAACATAATATTCAATTTAGCGGTCTGTTTTCGCAACCCTCGATATCGCGTTTTGCGATAACAAAACAGGTTTTTGACAACTGAAAAAACGTGCTCCACCTTGCAACGAACTGAGGACTTGTGATGCTCCTTTTTCTTGGCGGCATACTGTCCGCTCTTGGATAATTTCTTCATAGATGATGGTCGTCTGTTGATCTGATATTTGATTTTCTTGCCATTTTGATTTCTTTTGATAGCTTCAGGTCGTTTTTCTGCTCCAAGATAACCGCTATCCCCATGAACTGTTTCTTCCTCACCGTGAAGCAAGTCGGCAACTACTGTCACATCATGTTCGTTTGCAGAAGTCACTTTGACGCTGTGAACCAACCCTTTTTCTCGATCTATACCAATATGTGCCTTATATCCAAAATGCCATACGTTTCCCTTTTTCGCAGAGTGTGCCTCCGGATCACGCTTCTTTTCGACATTTTTTGTGGAGGTAGGTGCTTCAATAAATGTCGAATCTACAATGGTTCCTTTTTTCAGAATTAACCCTTGTTTCATCAAAATCTCGACCACTGCTGTGAATATATTTTCTTGAATTTCATTCCTCTCAAGCAAATTACGAAAACGCCCGATGGTATCTCCATCCGGCACTTCATCCGGACTATTTATTCCACAGAACATCGAAAATGCTCGGCTGTCTATTACTTCATTCATTACTTTCATGTCTGCAAGATTGTATACGTTCTGCAATAGAAAAATCCGAAGCATTAATTCCAATGGATATGGCTTATTCCCATGCTCTCCTTTATAATAGCACGGCTCTATCAGTTCCATAAATGTTGCCCATGGAATGAATCGCTCTAATTTTTCTAAAAATTCTTTTTTATTGGTTCTGGCTGCACCAAGTTCATCGTTTATTTCTACCAGTGTCATTTGTCTGTTCATTCTTCTATTATATCACTTCTTTTCGCTTTTGGCAATTGTGCGGTGTTGCC
>CAZTZO010000022.1:0-24484 GCA_964618075.1 uncultured Lachnospiraceae bacterium | reverse complement strand
CGTAGTTGAGATTATCGAATAATTTTAAAAAGCTCACTTTTTAAGTGAGCTTTTTAATCGTTATAGAGTGCAAATAAAATAAAATGTAGTATAATAAAATAGCAATAAAAGAAAGGGGTGGTCAACATGATAAATTTGATTTACGGTCCCAATGGGAGCGGAAAAACACAAAAACTGATCGATATTGCAAATGAGGAAGTCGAAAAGACAGACGGTCTTATCGTATACCTCGATGCTACAGATGCACACAGATTAGATATTGACAACAAAATACGTTTTATAAACGTAAAGGAATGCGATGTAAACAATGCAGATAAATTTTTAGGTATGTTAAACGGGCTTATCGCCGGAAACTACGACATTAACAGAATTTTTGTTGATAATATTATGAAAGCAACAAATATTAATGAAACTCAAAAGGTTGAAAGCCTTTTGTCACAAATCAGCATAATATGTGATAAAAATGATATTCAATGCTACATAGTTTTCAATGAAGAAAATTTATGGGGATTGGAATTAAAAGCTTACAACGTACTCTAATTACAGATATACAGGTTTTTAATTGCGGCAGATTATAAAGCATGTATGAATATTGCAAATTTTATTAAGTCAAACATTAAATATTATAATTATTAAAGGGGATAATTATGGCATTAGTAACAAGCACGGAAATGTTTAAAAAAGCACTGAAGGAGAAATATGCAGTAGGCGCATTCAACGTCAACAACATGGAGATAATCCAGGGCATTATGGATGCAGCATTACAGGAGAAATCTCCATTGATTCTTCAGGTATCGGCGGGCGCCAGAAAGTACGCCAAGCCTGCATATTTGGTAAAATTGGTTGAAGCCGCCATGATAGATACAGGTCTTGACGTATGCTTGCATCTTGATCATGGTGAAAATTTCGAAATATGCAAACAGTGCGTAGATGACGGATTCTCGTCAGTCATGATTGACGCAAGCAAGCTTCCTTTTGAAGAGAATATTGCACAGACAAGGAAGGTCGTTGAGTATGCCCATTCAAAGGGAGTCGTTGTTGAAGCAGAGCTCGGAAAGCTTGCCGGTATAGAGGATGCAGTTAATGTTTCTGCTAAAGACGCAATGTTTACCGACCCCGATCAGGCTTGTGAATTTGTACAAAAAACGGGAGTCGATTCTCTTGCCATAGCGATAGGAACAAGTCACGGCGCATATAAGTTTAAAGGAACGCCGGAGCTTGATTTTGAAAGGCTTGAAAAAATAGCGAAGCTAATGCCCGGTTATCCTATCGTATTGCACGGTGCTTCGAGTGTGCCGAAGGAATTTGTGGATTTATGCAATAAATTCGGAGGCAATATTCCCGGAGCGCAGGGAGTGCCTGAAGAAATGCTCAGAAGAGCCTCACAGATGGGAGTTGCAAAAATAAATATAGATACCGATTTGCGCCTTGCAATGACATCGACTATAAGAAGAATATTTGTGGAACAGCCGGAAGTATTCGACCCAAGAGTATATCTCGGGCCCGCAAGAGAAGCTATTAAAAACATGGTCGCACATAAAATGAAAGACGTACTTGGTTCAAGCGGAAAAGCCTGATAATGGGTTATTATAAGACAAGAGGACTGCGAGGAAGTAACCTTGAAGAGCTTATAAACAAAACCAATGAACAGTATATGTCCGACGATCTTGCGGTGATACAGAAAGTGCCTACTCCTATCAAACCAATAGAGATAGATTCCTCTAAAGGCGTAATAACGTTGGCATATTTCGACGAAAAGAGTACAGTCGATTATTTGGGTGTCATACAAGGTATTCCGGTGTGCTTTGATGCAAAAGAAACAAAGGGGACAAGCATACCGATTGCAAATATACATGAGCACCAAATAGATTTCATGCGCAAATTTGCTTCACAGAACGGATTGTCGTTTTTGATAGTGAATTTCACTGATGTTGACCGATACTTCATCATGGATATAGGACTTCTCACAAAGTATTACGATAATGCAAAACACGGCGGCCGAAAATCGGTGCCGATGGACGCTTTCGATATCGACCTTGAGGTATTCAGACATAATCGCTATCTTGTTCATTACATACAGGTCATAGAAAAGCTGGCTTCAAAAGAAGAATATAATATTTTATAAAAGACAACGACCAAAAACGTTTTATAAACCTTTTGGTCGTTTTGCGGAGTTGACGAATGTCATTTGACGGTTTGAGCGTAAATGGCGTTGTAAAAGAGCTTGCCGATACCTTTACGGGCAGTAAAATACAACGGATATATCAGCCTTATAAAGATGAGATCATACTTTACTTTTCGGACAAAAGAAAAGAAGGCTTGTTGTTGTGCGCAAACGCTTCCTTCCCAAGAGTACATATTACCAAAGAAACCTATGACAACCCCGAATACCCTCCGGCGTTTTGTATGCTGTTAAGAAAGTATTTGATAGGCGGTATAATAAAAAAAGTCTATCAAAATGGATTTGACAGGGTAATAAATATTTCCGTAGAAGCACTTGATGAGGCAAATAATCTCATTTGTCTTTGTTTAAGTGCGGAAATAATGGGAAAACATTCCAATTTGATACTTTATGATATAGAAAAAGGTATTATTGTTGACTCAATAAAGCATATTTCCTACCAGAAAAGCACAGTGCGCGTTGTTATGCCAAACCATAAGTATAATTCTCCTCCGAATACCAAGCTTGATCCATTTGAATTTGATGTAGGCGATGCACTTAATGTCATCTCTTTTTATAGCGACAAACCGATAGTAGAAGCGTTGCCTTCTTTATTTAGCGGCATATCAAAACAGTTATCGGAAAGCTTTGTTTATAATTACTCCTATACTCAAAAAAAGGTATGCGATTGTACAACAGAAGAAATAAGTGAAATAATATCGCAATTCATAGGGTTTTTGACGAGTTTAAAAAAAGAGAATTACGGCTATGTCTATCTTCTTGAAGATGGAAGATACAAGGACTTTTCATATGGCAAATACAATATATACGACGGTTTGAATTCTGTACGTTACACAAGTATATCAGCGGCGATTGAAGAGTACTATAAAGACAGAACACAACATGCAGGAATAAAGGAAAAATACGAGGTAATAATAAAACAGCTCGAGAATCTTCTTTCAAAAGAACAGAAAAAGCTTGCTTTAAGGATAAAAGAACGCAAGGAGGCTCTTGATTCAACTCAGTATTCAATAAAGGGGAATCTCCTTCTTTCAAATCTTTATTTATTAAAAAAAGGTATGAAGAGGATTGAACTCGATAATTATTACGATAACGGAAACAAAATAACAATCAACCTCAGAGCAGATTATACTCCCTCTCAAAATTCACAAATGTATTTTAAAAAATACGCGAAGGCAAAGAGTGCTGTTTTGCATCTTGATAAATTGATAAATGAAAATGAAAGCGATGTTGAAGAATTAAATACGCTTATTTATTTTCTTACGGAGGCTGCAAATGCCTCAGAGGCTGAACAGGTAATAAATCAAGCGCAAAAAGAGGGCTATTTAAAAGCACCAAAGCAGAAAAAGCATGTAACAAAAACGGTTTGTGAACCGCATATGTTTATTACCGACGACGGATATGAAATTTATGCGGGAAAGAACAGCCTTCAAAACGCGTCGCTTACATTTAGTTCAGCTAATAAGGATGATATTTGGCTTCATGCCAAGGATGTGGCGGCAAGCCATGTTATACTTAAAACGCATAATAGGACATATACAAATGAAGCGTTAAATTGCGCAGCGCTGGTAGCGGCATACTATTCAAAATCAAGAACCTCAGACAAGGTTCAGATAGATTATACGTTAGTTAAAAACGTCAAAAAGATAAGTGGGGCAGCACCCGGTCGTGTAACATATACTAACTACAAATCAATATTCATAAAGCCATCGGAAAACGCTATAAGACAACTTGATAAAAAAGGAAAAAACAATGGATAGAAGGGTAGTGGACGTCCAAATAGGTTCTTTGAGCGAGAGATACGGTATAAAACAAGGCGATATTATCTTGCAGCTTAACGGTAAAAAAGAATTTGATATTATTGATTATATGCTTGCTTCGGCAGACGAGAATATCAGTATAGTACTTAAAAATGACAATGGCACCGAAAGAAAAATCATCATGGAAAATGATTTTTCTTTGCCGGTCGGTTTAAGCTTTGAACAAACAACTATCGACAAACCTCACAGATGTACGAATAACTGCATATTTTGTTTTATGGAGCAAATGCCGAGCGGTTTAAGAGAAAGCCTTTATTTTAAGGACGACGATTACCGATTATCATTTTTAAGCGGTAATTATATTACATTGACAAACGTATCCGATGAAGATATTAAACGAATAATTGAACTGAAAATGAGCCCTTTAAATATAAGCGTTCATACTACTAACCCTGCTTTAAGATGCCAAATGATGAATAATAAAAATGCCGGCAACATAATGAGTCGTCTGAAAACTCTTTGTGAGGGCGGAATTGACTTTAACTTGCAGTTTGTTTTGTGCCCCGGATATAACGACAAGGATGAGCTGGAGTCTTCATTGAAAGATGTAATGAGCTTGTTGCCGTCTGTCAAAAGCTTATCATGCGTGCCCGTGGGGCTTACCAAATATCGTAACGGTTTAACTCATTTAAATTCATTTACAAGGGAAGAGGCCAAATCAGTAATAGATACGGTAGATAAATATGCAAATGAAGTAAAGAAAAAATATCCTGAAATATGCTTTTGCGCCTCCGATGAGTTTTTTATACTGGCGCAGGAAGGTATCAGAAACGCTTCTTACTATATGGATTACATACAATATGAAAACGGCGTGGGGATGATGCGCAGTTTTATTGACGATTGCTCTGATTCCTTGAGTGAATCATCATCAAAAAACAATATGAGCGCAACGTTGGTAACGGGAGAACTTGCGTATAATATATTAAATGAAGAGATAGCTGTTATCAACGAACATTTTGGCTCAAATATGCAGTTAATCGCCGTAAAAAATGATTTTTTTGCCGGTAAGGTGAGTGCGGCGGGTTTGGTATGCGGAAGTGATATAATCTCTCAGCTTAAGGGTAAAAAGCTGTCTGACATACTCTTCGTTCCGTCAAATATGCTAAAGGATGACGAGGATATATTTCTCGACGACGTTAAACTATGTGAATTAGAGGAAAACCTACATGTCAAGGCATATCGGGTTCCTTCTGAAGGATATGATTTTTGTGAATACGTAAAGGAGTTTGTATGAACAGACCGTATATAGCATTGGTAGGAAGACCGAATACAGGGAAATCCACTCTATTTAACAGACTTGCGGGTAGAAGGATATCAATAGTGGAGGATACTCCGGGAGTAACACGCGACAGGATAATTGCTGAAGCAAATTGGTTTGGCAGCGATTTTTTTATAATAGACACAGGCGGTATTGAACCCAGAAGCGATGATACTATCTTAAAACAAATGCGCACACAGGCTATGCTTGCGGTGGAAATGGCGGATGTGATAGTTTTTGTTGCCGACGCGAAAGACGGTGTGACAGCAAACGACAAAGAAGTTGCCACGATGATAATAAAAAGCGGAAAGCCTACTGTATTGGCCGTGAATAAGATAGACGATGATTCGCATTTATCATCTTTATATGAGTTTTATGAGTTGGGGTTGGGAGAGCCCTTTCGTTTAAGCGCCGAGCATGGAAGCGGTATGGGGGATATAATGGAACGCGCAATATCTCTTGTGCCGGAGGAGAAAAAGTTTTACGAAACAGAGTATACTGACAAAATAGCTGTTGTAGGAAAACCAAACGCCGGTAAATCTACTCTTATAAACGCACTTATCGGTGAGCAAAGAGTTATTGTAAGTGATATTTCCGGTACAACGCGAGATGCAGTTGATACTCAGTTCAGCTATAATGAACGCAATTATCTGTTGATTGACACAGCCGGGATAAAACACAAAAGCAAAAAGGATACCGACATTGATTATTATTCAATGCTTCGTGCCGTTAAAGCGATCGAAAGAAGCGATATCTGTTTAATTGTGATAGACGGTCAAATCGGCATTACAGAACAGGACGTAAAAATAGCGGGTATTGTAAAGGAGCAATGCAAGGCTATTATCATCGTTATCAACAAATGGGATCTTGTGCCAAAAGAGACCAACACGATGGAAAAAATGAAAAAGGAAATACTTAAGAGACTGTATTTTGTTGACTTTGCACCGGTCGTTTTCATATCGGCAATAGACAACAAACGTGTTGAAAAGCTTATGCCGAATATTCAAAAAGTATTGAGCGAGTACTCAAAGCGCATTTCGACAGGTCTGATCAATGATGTTATAGGGGACGCAGTGCTTATGAACTCTCCTGTAGTGAAGAAAAACAGACAGCTTAAAATATATTATTCAAATCAAGTTGCGACAAGACCTCCGTCGATTGTTATGTTCGTGAACGATGAGACCTTAAGTACAAAACAGTATGAAAAATATATTGAGGGTCGATTAAGAAAAGCGTTTGATTTTATAGGTACGCCTATCAAATTTATTATGAGAAGCAAGAGCGATAAAGATAATATAAAAAAGTAGTCTATTTTAATACCTCTCCGAATACTAATAATTAGCGATTGTTCAGGGAGGTATTTATGTTTACAGAAATATACGAGGATATTGCAAAAAGGACAAACGGCGATATCTACGCAGGGATTGTGGGGCCTGTCAGGACAGGTAAATCAACATTCATTTCCAAATTCATGGAGCTTCTTGTTATTCCGAATATTGAGAATAAATATAAAAAAGAGCGCGCCATAGACGAACTCCCTCAAAGTGCGGCGGGAAAGAGCATTATGACTTGCGAACCAAAATTTGTTCCCGATGAGGCTGCGTGTCTTATGTTAAATAAAAGCTCTTTTGTTAAAATCAGGCTTATAGATTGCGTCGGTTATTTAGTCGAGGGCGCCATAGGAGCTTTTGAGGACGGTATTTCAAGAATGGTCAAGACACCGTGGTCGAAGGAGGAAATGCCCTTTTCCAGCGCGGCTGAGATCGGCACTCAAAAAGTGATAAGCGAGCATTCAACGATCGGTATCCTTGTAACAACAGACGGAAGTATTACCGATATTGAGCGTGAGAATTACATTGCGGCAGAAGAGCGCGTAATCAATGAATTAAAGACAATAGGAAAGCCGTTTACAATAGTATTAAATTCAAAGCATCCCGATTCATTGCAGACTCAAAAAATAAAGGAAGAGTTGTTCGAAAAGTATTCAGTGAGCGTGAACGCAATAGACGTTTTAAATATGACGCTTGAAGACGTCGAAAAAATATTTACAGACGTATTGTACGAATTTCCTGTCAGCGAAATATGCTATTATATCCCGAAATGGGTAAAAAACCTTGCAAACGAGCATTGGATAAACACGCAGATTGAGGAATTTATTCTCAAAGCTTCTATGAACAACGACAGCTTAAACAGCGTTTTGCGTTTTATAGCCGCAAATACGAGTGAGAGCTTTCATGCCCAAGCAGATGAAATACTGTTAAGCTTAGGCAAAATATCCTCTTCGATACATATAGATAACAGCGTTTTTTATAAAATTATGAGTGAAGAAAACTCCATAAACGTTAATAATGAATCTGATTTGTTCGTTATAATAACTGCTCTTTTAAAAGAGAAAAAATATGTTTCATTGCTCTCAAACGCAGTCAAAGAAGCAAAAGAAATAGGTTATGGGATAGTCTATCCCGATTTTAATTCGCTTGATCTTCAAACCCCGGAGGTATTCAGTGATTCGGGTAAGTATGGTATCAGCTTAAAAGCAAGCGCAAACGCATTTCATATTATTAAAGCAGAAATAGAAAGCGAAATATCTCCTGTTATCGGTAGTGAAGCCGAGTGCGAAATATTCTTTGATAAGCTTATTAAGCAATATAAAAATACTCCTTCTGATTTATGGGATACTGAAATATTCGGCAGAAAGCTCTCAGAGATGGTCGAGGACAACATTAAAAACAAGTTAAACTCCATAGGTGAAGAAACAAAGCAGCGCATGTCGCGTGCTGTGAATCGTGTTTCAAATGCACAAAAGGGCGGATTGTTCATTTTCTGGATATAAAAACGAAAAAATTAATATCAAAATAACAAAACAGGGTAATCTAAAGCTATTAGAGCATAGAATTAATATTCTATGCTCTAATAGCTTATACTTACTAATTTAAGGACTTCACAGCTTTCATTTCTATATATCCCCTTGTGCCTATAGGCTCAAGCTGTATTCGAGGATTATCGTTGTCCCAATTATATTCTATAATAGTCGGGTCATATTTATTCATTGATGATTGAACTGTAGTTATTGCTTCACAGTAGTTCTCTTCATCAAACGGTTCTCCTTGAAACAAAAGGTATTTTGATTCGGGAAGGGTTATAATATCAAAGCCCTGCGGTATACTGCCGTTAAAATCTGAGGATACCTCTACTCCTTGTACATATTCAGAGGTGTTCACTGTGCGGTATTTTTCAGGCAACCATAAACAAACAGGCTCGCAGCACAGTGATTTCATGCTTGTAAGAATCCCCCATACATCGCAGCCAACCTCACTGCAATACTCCCAATAATCGCTTGCCTTGACTCCACGCTTAATAATTACTTTTCTTTCAGGCTTTGTAACTACCTGTATAAATATATTTTAATGTTTTCCATATCAATGCGCTCCTTTTTCCATAATTCTTTAAATTTAACGCCGTAAGGTGTAAACAGTGAGAGAGGTATCGGACTTTTGGAATATTCCTTTGGGTTGCACGAGAACTCTATTTTGAAAGCTCTCTGATAACCGTCAACGCTTGAAAAGCCCATATCGTAAGCAACATCTATTATTTTGATATTTTCATCACGCAGACGCAATGCAGATGAAGATAGTTTTAAGCGCCTTATGTAATCGGCAGGGGAAAGACCGGTCAGCTCCTTAAAGATTTTTGCAGAGTACCAAGGTGAGAAGTGCTCTGCTTCCCCTAGCATGGCAAATGAAATCTCTTCATTTATATGAGCTTGTATATAGCTTTGCATCCGTTGTACGGCTTGTGTTTTTTGCGTCACTTTTTCACCTCACAAACGTATTATAATTATTTTTATAATTGATTTCTCGACTTTTTTTGCATTCTTTAAAAAATATGGTTAAACATAATGCTGCTAATGTACTAAACAATGCCGATTTGAACCTCATAATCCTGATTCGTTTGTATTTTTTATAATACACTGTCATTCTTTAGTTTAAAAAATTATACTCTTTGTGAAAAAATTAGTTGATATATTAGCAAAAATCAAGGTGTAAATATTCATTGTTTAAGTAATTGGTGGTATAATCCCTAATAATATACTTAAACAGGTCTTTTATGTGTCGGGGTAGGATTATGGGAAATGAAACGAGAAAAATAGAAATATATGATTCCACCCTTCGCGACGGAGCGCAAGGGGAGGGAGTATCCTTCTCTTTAAGTGATAAAATAAAAATAATAAAGCTTCTTGATGAATTCGGTGTTGATTATATCGAAGCAGGGAATCCAGGATCGAATATCAAGGATGTGAACTTATTTAAAGAGCTGAAAAATATCAAGCTAAAGCATTCTGTTATATCAGCCTTCGGTCATACAGCTCGTATCGTCGGCAACGTAAAAGACGATAAAAACATTCATAGCCTCATGGAAGCGGACACGAATTGCGTATGCATTTTCGGAAAAGCGTGGGATATGCATGTTAAAACGATACTTGATGTATCAAAAGAAGAAAATCTTTGTATGGTTTATGATACTGTTAAGTACCTAAAATCCTTAGATAAAGAAGTAATTTTTGACGCAGAGCACTTTTTTGACGGATATAAAAGTGATAACAGCTACTCTCTGTCTGTTGTCAGTGCTGCTTTTGATGCGGGAGCTGATACCGTGTGTCTGTGTGATACAAACGGAGGAACATTAAATAATGAAATATCCGATATCACCGAAGCAGTGAAGAATAAATTTCAAAACAAAAAACTTGCTATTCATTGTCACAATGATACAGGATGCGCGGTAGCTTCTTCTTTAGGAGCGGTGATAAACGGAGTTTGTCAGGTGCAAGGTACTTTTTTAGGCTTCGGTGAACGATGTGGAAATGCGAACTTGAGCAGTATAATTCCGAATCTGGTATTTAAGCTTGGACTTGAATGTAATGCAGATTTGCCGAAGTTAAAATCTACGGCTAGAAAGATTGCTGAAATATCAAACTTACGTATACTCTACAACGAACCATATATCGGCAAAAGTGCTTTTACTCATAAGGCGGGTATGCATATAGACGGCGTACAAAAATGCCCGTCTACCTTTGAGCATATTGATCCGACTAAAGTTGGGAATGAAAGACATTTTGTTTTAAGCGAAAATTCCGGCAAGGGCAGTATACTTCCCATAATAAACAAATTCGAACCGAATATAACCAAACAATCCGCTTTGACTGCGGATATAACTCAAGAAATGAAACGACGTGAATACTTCGGCTATAAGTATGAGGGAGCGGAAGCAAGCTTTGAATTATTTGTAAAAAAACAGCTCGGATTATGGCAGCCGCATTTCAAAGTGATTATGTATAAATGTACAGATGATTTTCCTGCCCCGGACGGCGAACAGCAGTCAAGCGCCATGATAAAGCTCGAGGTGAACGGACAAACGGAATTGACATGCGAATGCGGCAACGGTCCCGTCAATGCTCTGGATAAAGCACTTAGGAAAGCTATTACCGTGTTTTATCCGCATATAAATAATGTCAAGCTTACAGATTTTAAAGTGCGTGTTATTGACGCTACAAGCACATCCGGAGCGAAGGTACGCGTCCTAGTAGAGTCTTCGGATTCTAAAAACTCTTTTACAACGATAGGCGTTTCGTTTGATATAATCGAAGCGAGCTTTATAGCTATAGTGGATTCTCTTGAATACGCACTGTCAATACAGGATAAAGGTAATTCTTAATGTTATGGTTTTTATAATTATATAAACATATATAACCATATTTAACAATCATATAATTACAGAAAGAAGGAAAGATTTATGTTAGACATCAAGATCACTAAAAATCAAAACCCACAGCAAAAGCCTGCAAAGGATCAGCCATTGGGCTTCGGTAAAATATTTACCGACCATATGTTTATTATGGATTACACAGAAGGAACGGGTTGGCACGACCCAAGGATAGTCCCGTTTGCAAACTTGAGCTTGTCACCTGCGGCAATGGTTTTTCATTACGGACAGGAAATGTTTGAAGGATTAAAGGCATACAAAGGAGCTGACGGTAAACAGTACCTGTTCAGACCTGACATGAATGCTAAGAGAACGAACAATTCAAACGACAGATTATGCATTCCCAATATACCTGAAGAAGATTTCGTTCAGGCGGTAAAAGCCATTGTTGGTATAGACAGGGACTGGATTCCGACCCAACCCGGTACGTCGCTTTATATAAGACCGTTTATCATTGCTACAGATGATTTTCTGGGCGTAGCTCCTTCGAAGACATATAAATTTATGATTATTCTTTCTCCAAGCGGAGCGTATTATGCTTCAGGACTTGCTCCTGTCGGAATATGGATCGAGGATACTTATGTAAGAGCCGTTCGCGGAGGAATGGGCTTTGCAAAGACCGGAGGCAACTATGCGGCTTCACTTATAGCACAGGTAAAGGCGCATGACGAAGGATTTTCACAGGTTTTATGGCTTGACGGCGTAGAAAGAAAATATATCGAAGAAGTCGGTGCAATGAATATTTTCTTTAAAATAGATGGCAAAATCGTAACCCCTATACTTAACGGCAGCATACTTCCCGGCGTAACGAGAGATTCGGTAATTACGCAATGTAAAGCATGGGGAATGGAAGTCGAGGAAAAACGTATTTCGGTTGATGAGCTTATAGAGGCACAAAAATCCGGAAAGCTCGAAGAAGTCTTCGGTACAGGCACGGCCGCTGTCATATCCCCTGTTGGAAAGCTTAGATATGAGAATGATGTTATGACTATAGGTGACGGAGGCATCGGCGAAGTAAGCCAGAAGCTCTATGACACAATAACAGGTATTCAGCTTGGCAAATTAGATGATCCCTTTGGTTGGAGAGTCGATATAGATAAATAGGAAATGATAATACCGCACTTTTTAAAGTGCGGTATTATTTTTGCTCATTTATTATTTTACGCTAAAATTATCTTATCTGACCGTTTCCTTCAAGTATATACTTATAGCTCGTCAGCTCTTTTAATCCCATAGGGCCACGTGCATGAAGCTTTTGAGTCGATATTCCAATTTCGCTGCCCAACCCGAATACCCCTCCGTCAGTAAAGCGAGTAGATGCGTTTACATATACGGCGGCACTGTCAACAGCCCTTGTAAAATATTCGGCGGCCTTCTCATTTGAAGTGATTATGCTTTCCGAATGATGAGTAGAATACTTTTGTATGTGTTTTACAGCCGCATTGATATCGGGGACTACTTTAACCGCCATGATGAAATCATTATATTCCGTTTGCCAGTCTGACTCTGTTGCCAAAACTACATTGTTTGATAATAATTTCATCGTTTCTTCACAGCCGCGAATAACGACATTGTTTTTTTTGAATGCTTCCGCCATT
Source organism: uncultured Lachnospiraceae bacterium (assembly GCA_964618075.1). Lineage (GTDB taxonomy): Bacteria > Bacillota > Clostridia > Eubacteriales > Anaerofustaceae > CAYTMY01. Next base: position 11,866 of record CAZTZO010000022.1, on the reverse strand, counting down.
AAAGGGAGAAAGGTTTGTGCTATATCCTTGTGAACAAGCAATGTTTCTGCTGAATTGCAGACGGAAGGTCGAGAAATTTTTGCATTGAGCGTAACGGATACCGCCATATCTATATCGGCAGTGGCGTCTACATACACATGACAGTTACCGGCGCCTGTTTCTATAACAGGCACAAGCGAATTTGTTACGACATAATCAATGAGCCCTTTGCCTCCGCGAGGGATAATGACGTCGATTTGACCTCTCATCTTCATCATTTCCGCCGTAGTTTCCCTTGTTGTATCTTCGACGAGCAACACCGTATCCATATTTAAATCCATAGATGATAAAACATGCCTTGCAGTATCTGCAATTACTTTGTTTGATCTTACAGATTCTTTTCCGCCGCGCAAGATACATGCATTTCCGCTTTTGATGCATATTGCGATAGAATCTGCGGTGACGTTTGGTCTTGATTCGAAAATGATGCCTACGACACCGATCGGTACACGGACTTTTTTCAGCTTAAGTCCGCACTCAAGCTTGCGTTTTTCAATGACTTCTCCTATAGGGTCGTTAAAAGAAACAATATCTTTAATTCCCTGTATCATTGCGTCTATACGTTTTTCGTTAAGTGTGAGCCTGTCAATAAATGATTCGTTCATTCCGTTTGTTCTTGCTTCTTGTATATCGGAATTATTTGCTTCTTTTAATTCGTCAATATTATTCTTTAACTCATTGGCAAATTGCAAAAGGATTTCGTTTTTTTTATCTTCATTAAGCATTGATAATTCAAGAGAAGCTCTTTTTACGTTTTCACATTGTTCTTTAAAGCTCATGTTATATTTTCTCCTTAGCATAATTCATGAAAGAGATGGTGCTGATTTTTCTGATAATTTTAACTTATGTTATCTTTTAAGTCAAGTGATGAAAATTATATGTAAGTCATCGAGATCCATTTTAAAGTAGATAATTTTATTAATTTTTAAAATAATATATATGAAAATATTTGACAATTTCATATAAATACGTATAATATACATTGTCTTTGTAAAAAGATACAAAAAAAGAAACTTTCGTACAGATTGCAGTCAGCTCGGAAGTTTCTTTTTTATTGGTTTTAATACTGCATCTTGTTCAGATATGTTTTTATTGCGAAGCGTACGCTTCCAGAATAATCAATGTTTATCAAAATATTTTTGTTTTCAAATAACTCTATTGAAGGTTCATCAGCATTATTACATATCACTTCTTTAATACCCAGTTTTTCGAAATATTCCGCAAGTCCTACGTGTTGTTCTGCATCGGATGAAAAAACGATTCCTTCAGAGATTATTTTTCTATCTTTTATTTCAAAGGTGATAAACACGTTGCATTTATCGAGATTCAACGCTACCATATTGTCGTCAGAGGCGACTGCAACGATATATTTGTTATTGTTGTCTTCAATAACGATTTCGGGCTGTTCGGTACAATCCTGTGCGCATTGCGCACAGTTTAAATCGCATAAATCGCTCATTTTGTTTCTCCTATGTTTTGTTTAAGGTATGCCTCCAAAAACGGTATTATCTCACCATCCATAACCGCGCGAAGATTACCCGTTTCATAATTTGTCCTGTGATCCTTTACCATCGTATATGGTTGAAAAACATAAGAACGTATTTGGTTGCCCCATGCAATCTGTCCGTAGTCGCCCTGTAAATCGGAGAGCTTTTCCTTATGCTCGGTATGCATAAGCTCGGTAAGTTTTGAGGTAAGTACCTTCATGGCAACTTCTTTGTTTTGATGCTGACTTCTTTCGTTCTGACAAGCCACAACTATACCAGTAGGGATATGTGTAATTCGTACGGCGGAATCTGTTTTATTGACGTGCTGTCCGCCTGCACCGCTGGAGCGATAGGTATCGATTTTTAAGTCCTTAGGATCTATTTCTATATCAGAAGCTTCCGTTATTTCGGGCATGATATCTACAGAAGCAAAGGAGGTCTGTCTTTTCCCCGCAGAATTGAACGGCGATATCCGAACAAGACGGTGCACCCCTTTTTCCGACTTTAAATACCCATAAGCGTTTTCTCCTTCAAACAACAAAGAAACGCTTTTTATTCCGGCGACATCTCCGGGAAGATAATCAAGCATTGTTACCTTATAGTTATTCAATTCACCGAAGCGAGTGTACATCCTTAATAGCATATCTGCCCAGTCCTGTGACTCAGTCCCTCCGGCGCCGGGGTGTATTGCTAGTATTGCGTTGTTAGAATCGTATTCGCCGTTAAGCAGCGTAGCTAAAGTAAAGCTTTCCAGTTGGTTTGTAAGCTGTTTAAATTCATCATTCAGTTCGTTTTCGTTTTCTTCCGAAGGATCATCCTGATAAATTTCTATTAAAATGCCGACTTCTTCACAAAGAGTCGTTAGCTTATCAAATGAAGTTATTTTGGAGCGAATCAGCTTTAATTCCTTTAAAAGCTCGTTTGCTTTATCCGAATCATCCCAGAAGTCGACTGCGTTCATTGTTTTTTCGTAGTAGGCTTCTTTCTGTCTTAATCCGGCAACGTCAAAGAGAACACCCCATTTCGTTTATTTGTGTATTTATCTTTTCGTATTCTGATTTTATTTCATCGATAAATAACAAAATATCACTTCCTTTCCGTTTAAACTTAGTTCTTAAATAAATCTTTACCGCAACATTGTTTATATTTTTTACCACTGCCACAAGGACACTTTGCATTTTTTGCAATCGGTTTATCGCTGTTTTGTATATTTTTCTTTATTACGGTATTTTCTGTTTTGCCCGGCGATATCGTGGGTACCTTTGATTCATCGGGTGCGGGCACTTCATTTAGCTCGAAATTGTATAAAAGACGCACAGTTTCTTCGATAATAGCTTCGTTCATGGCTTCGAACATTTCAAAGCCTTCCTGTGTATATGCCTGCACAGGATCGGTCTGACCGTACGCTCTGAGATTTATTCCCTGTCTGAGCTGATCCATGTTGTCAATATGATCCATCCATTTGCTGTCGACGACCTTTAGAAGGATAAGACGCTCTATCTGACGCATATGCTCCGAGCCTATCTTTGATTCCTTTAAATTTCTTGCCTCTGTCATTTTATCACAGACGATATCTATCATCTGCTCGGGTTCCATGTTTGTTTTCAATGACACTTTTACACCGAAAGTAGTATTGAATTTTTCTTCTATCTTGTCGGTGTCCCAAACCTCGTCTTCCCCGGCATTGAGCGTATTCATGTTTACATATCTTGTGCAAACATCATTTATCATATCGTTTATAGTGTCGCTGATATCTTCGCCCTCAAGAACTCTTCTTCTTTGCGCGTAGATAACCTCACGTTGTTTGTTCATAACATCGTCGTATTGCAACACATATTTACGTATTCCGAAGTTTCTGCCTTCAACGGTTTTTTGTGCGTTTTCTATACCCTTGGTTAACATTTTTGCTTCAATAGGTTGATCCTCGTCAAGTCCCACCTTATCCACAAGCGCCATAGAGCGTTCAGAACCGAACATTCTCATAAGATCATCTTCCAGAGAAATGAAAAATTGGCTGGAGCCCGGGTCTCCCTGTCTGCCGGAACGACCTCTGAGCTGGTTGTCTATTCGTCTGCTTTCGTGACGCTCAGTGCCTATTATATGCAGTCCGCCGAGCTCTACCACACCGTCTCCGAGCACTATATCAGTACCTCTGCCTGCCATATTTGTCGATATCGTAACAGAGCCGAGCTGACCTGCATTTGCGATGATCTCCGCTTCCTTTTGGTGATTCTTGGCATTCAATACATTATGCTTGATACCGCTTTTATTGAGCTGTTTACTTAACAATTCGGACTTTTCTATTGATATCGTGCCGACAAGCACAGGCTGACCTGTAGCGTGGCATCTTTTTATATCCTCTATTACTGCATTGAATTTTCCTTTTTCCGTTTTGTATACGGAGTCATTCAAATCCTCTCTTATCATCGGTTTGTTTGTCGGCACGCATACAACATCCATGTTATATATGGTTTTAAACTCCCGCTCTTCTGTCTTCGCCGTGCCGGTCATTCCGCTTATCTTCTGATACATACGAAAGTAGTTCTGGAAGGTTATGGTCGCCAAGGTTACGGACTCCTTTGCGACGCGAACGTGTTCTTTTGCTTCTATAGCCTGATGGAGTCCCTCATTATAACGTCTGCCGGGCATAAGTCTGCCTGTAAACTCGTCGACTATGATAATCTCGCCGTTGTTTACGACATAATCCACATCGCGCTTCATAATATAACGTGCTTTTAAAGCTTGATTGATATGATGAAGAAGCTCCATATTGGCAAGATCGCTCAAATTGTCTACTCTGAAATGACTTTCGGCTTTTTTTACGCCCTCCTCAGTCAGCGTTACGGTTTTATCCTTTTCCTCGACAGTATAGTCATCTTCGTTTTTCAGCCTTGTGACGAATGAATCGCTGAGACTGTACATTTTCGTGCTTTCTGTTCCGATTCCGGATATTATAAGAGGTGTTCTCGCTTCATCAATAAGTATAGAGTCAACCTCGTCTATGACGGCGTAGTTAAGAGGTCTTTGAACTGTGTTTGAACGGTTTACCACCATATTATCTCTTAAGTAATCAAAACCGTATTCATTGTTTGTACCATACGTGATATCACAAGCATATGCTTCTTTCTTTTCAGACGGGTTCATCCCGTGTACAACCAAGCCTACGCGCAAATTGAGAAATTCATATACCTGTCCCATCCATTTTGCGTCACGCGAAGCAAGGTAGTCGTTGACTGTTACAACGTGTACTCCCTTACCACTCAGAGCATTTAAATAAACTGGCAGGGTCGCTACAAGAGTTTTTCCTTCGCCGGTTTTCATTTCCGCAATATTGCCCTGATGTAAAATAATTCCTCCGAGTATTTGTACGGGGAAGTGCATCATGCCGAGTTTTCGCTTTGAAGCCTCTCGTACAGTAGCAAAAGCCTCAGGCAAAATATCATCGAGAGTCTCGCCCTTCGATAGCCTTTCTTTAAATACGTTTGTTTTGCTTTGCAGTTCAATATCGCTTAATTCGGTATATTCATTTTCGTAAGATAAGACATTTTGCACTGTCTTGTTATATTTTTTAAGTTCCCTGGAGTCTAAATTCTCCGCAAGCTTATTTAATAAACCCATTGGCTACACCTCTATTAAAAATCGCATTAATATTTGTTTGCATGTATTATAGCATAATGATATAAATTTTCGCTTGCGTTTATAAATTAAGTTTACTAATATAATTAGTATGGAATTATTGTTTGGCGAAGCAAAAACGGCTAAAATTATTATATCATGCAATTATCACATGTAAACAGAGAAAAAATACCTATAAATGCTATACAAACAGAGAAATTTTGTCAATTTGTCAATAAGAATTCTCTTGTTTCTCAAAACGACAAATTACTCGTTGCACTTTCAGGCGGTGCGGACTCTGTTTTTTTGTTATATATGCTTTTATGTATAAAAGATAAATATTCGCTCGACATTGAAGCTTTTCATCTAAATCATTGTATTCGTACAAATGCAGCCTCGGACGCTGATTTTGTCAAAACGCTTTGCGCCGACTTGGATGTTAATCTTTATTCATATACAACTGATATACCGAAGAAGGCAAAGGATATGGCGATATCACAAGAGCTTGCGGGCAGAATAGAACGGTATTCCATAATCACTTCGCTTGAGGATAAATTTGATAAAATAGCGACAGCACATCACGCCGATGATAATGCCGAAACTGTAATTATGCATCTTATAAGAGGTAGCGGTATTGACGGTCTGTGCGGTATTCCGATAAGGCGTGATAAGATAATCAGACCTTTGTTGTGTTTTGAAAAAAGTGAGATACTTGCTTTTATAAATGAGTATGAAATACCCTTTGTACAGGATGAGACAAATTTCGAAAATATATATTTCAGGAACAGAGTGCGTAACGAGATATTGCCCTTATTAAAAAAAGAGAATGTTTCATTTTCGAAAAACATGCTGAGTTTAAGCAGTATTGCCTGTGATTATTCGTCTTTGGCAGTCAAAGAAGCCGAAAAGCTGCCCGTAATAAAACAAAGAGATAAGATAATAATAATGTTCGACATTCTGTTCAGCGCTCCGAGCTGTGTTAAATACGAGTTTATAAAAAAGACAGCCGCTGAGCTGGGAGTAAATAAAGATATCACAAATGCAAGTATAACAGACATACTTTCGCTTATTTCCGACAGAAACAAAACAGTGTGGGATTACAATATCCATTCGCTTGTTATTTCAAGGAGGTATGAAAAACTTTCATTAATAAAAAGTACGAGCGTATCCGGTACGAAAAGATATACTTACAGGATAAATAAGGAAGGGATATTTGTTTTCGCAAAGCAAGCTTTTGCATTAAAGCTTAAAATTACAAAAGAATTCGAAAAGAATACCCGTGATAAGCATATAATGTACGTCGACTATGATAAAATAAATGATATACTCACAGTAAGGAACAGAAGAGAGTCTGACAGTTTTTATCTAATCGGTATAAACGGAGCAAAAACATTAAAAAGATTCTTTATAGACAGAAAGATTAATAAAGATATGCGCGATGAAATACCTATTTTGACTGACGGAGAAAATATTGTATGTATTTGCGGACATGAAACCGACAGAAGATATATGGTGACGGAAAATACAAAAAAAATACTTCAGATACAGTATTTGGAATAAAAAACCGTACAACAAAAAATAAGATTAATTTAGAATTAGTTTGTTGAACCGTTTATGTAAACGACATCATCGGTGATAAACTTTATAATAAAATATTAACATCAGGAGAGACAGATTGAAAAAAAGAGGTTTTGCTACTCTGATATTTTATATCATTATACTCGTAGGTGCATATTTGTTCATGACTAGCGTATCCGGAGGTAAGCTATTCGGTTCATCTTCTAAAAAAGAGGTCATGTACACTGAGTTTGTACAAAGTTTGGACAATTCACAAATAGGCAGCTTGAATATATCAATGGGTCAGAATTCGGCTTCTTATGTGGAAGCGACTCTTAAAAGCCAGACTGCCGAGGGAGTCAGCATGATATATTTATATGCTCCTTCCGATGAGCTTTCTGAAGACATAAACAGGTATGAGCAGGAGCATCCGGGCGACTTGACTGTTAAGTATGACATTCTCTCAGAGGACAGCTGGTCAAGCATTATCATGACTGTGATGACCTTTGTGGTAGTGGGCTTCGTCTTATTCTTCTTTATCAGCCAACAGGGAGGCGGCGGAGGCGGCAGGGTTATGAATTTCGGTAAGAGCAAGGCGAAATTGTATACTGCAAACGATAAAGCCGTTAACTTTAACGATGTTGCCGGAGCTGACGAAGAGAAACAGGAGCTTGAGGAGGTCGTTGATTTCCTTAAATACCCTGACAGGTATAAAAAATTAGGCGCGCGCATACCGAAAGGAGTTCTCCTTGTAGGTCTTCCGGGCACAGGTAAAACACTATTGGCAAGAGCGACGGCAGGAGAAGCAGGAGTACCCTTCTTTACAATAAGCGGCTCCGATTTCGTGGAAATGTTCGTTGGCGTCGGCGCTTCAAGAGTAAGAGATCTTTTTGAAAACGCCAAAAAAAGCTCGCCATGTATTGTGTTCATTGATGAAATCGACGCTGTCGGCAGACACAGAGGCGCAGGACTTGGCGGCGGAAATGACGAAAGAGAACAAACATTAAACCAACTGCTCGTTGAAATGGACGGATTCTCCGATCATCAGGGCATCATTGTAATAGCGGCTACAAATAGAGCAGATATACTTGATCCGGCTCTTCTCAGGCCCGGCAGATTTGACAGACAGATAACTGTACGTCCTCCTGACGTAAAGGGGAGGGAAGAAATTCTTAAGGTGCATTCCAGGAACAAACCTCTCGGTAATAACGTAGATTTGAATAAAATTGCAAAGGCTACGGCAGGCTTTACAGGGGCGGATCTAGAAAATGTGATGAACGAAGCATCTTTACTTGCCGCAAGGACAAAGAGCAAGCAAATTGTTATGCAGCATTTGCAGGAAGCAATAAAAAGGGTCATAGCAGGCCCCGAAAAACGCAGTATGGTCGTGACGGAGCATGATAAGAGAATAACGGCATACCATGAAGTAGGACATGCTGTTGTTTCTCAGTCACTCAAAAATTGCGATCCTGTCCTTGAGATATCTGTGATTCCTCGCGGTTCGGCAGCAGGGTATACTATCAATTTGCCCGAAACGGACGATTCGCATATGAGCAAGAACAAACTACTTGATACCATAACGATGATGCTTGGAGGAAGAGCTTCCGAAGAGATCATGCTGGAAGATATTTGTACAGGCGCTGTAAGCGATATTGACAGAGCAACTAAGATTGCCAGAACGATGATAACAAATTATGGCATGAGCGATCTTTTGGGCCCGATAAGCTATGGTGGCGATGATGATGACGTATTTATCGGGAGAGATTTTCTCAGAAGCAAAAACTACAGTGAAAACATTGCGTCGATTATAGATAGTGAAACACGAAAGATAATGGACGAGTGCTATGCCAAGGCTAAAGAAATCATTTCGGCAAACAAAGAAAAGATTGATCTTATAGTCAGCGAATTGTATAAGCGTGAATCTCTAAGCGGTGATGAGTTCAGAGAACTGTTTGAAAAAGGAGAAATTACGCCTATCGAAACGAAGCCTACGCCTCAAAAGAAGATAAAAAAGGAAAAACAAGAGGTAATTAGCGAAGTTAACGATGATACTGTAGACAATGAGAATAACAAAACGATTATAAAGAATAGCGAAAAAGAAAAAGACGAGGACAAAAAAGAAGATAACGAAAATTAATTTTAATGGTTATTATCTAATAATTTGTTGAATTGTATATTGATTATGTTATAATAAATATACAATTGGTTAATAATCAATTAAGGAGGACAAAATGTCAAAAGGAAATTTTGTAACAGGCTTCTTGCTCGGTATTGCAGCTGGCGTAGCAGCCAAATATATATCGGACAATAAAGAGGAAGTGACGGCGGTCGCCAAAGAGAAAATTGATAATGTAATGCTCGGAGTAGGAGATTTTGTAGATTACGCTTCTGACAAATTCGGTACGATAAGCAGTGAAGTGTCCAAAATGGCAAACGACTATGCAGATAAAGCAAAGGAACAGTTCCAGGAAATAAAAGAAACGCTTGTCTGTAACGCTGATGATATGCAAGACAAAGATGATTTGAACGATACACAAGAATAATCAGTGGTATAAATATGCAAATATGGGAAATAGTTGTTCTGGTAGTCGGTGTTGCCCTTGTCGGTGTTTCCGTATACCTGATAATAACTTTAAAAAAGATGACTGTTACGTTACAAAAGGTCAATAAATTTATTGATGATAATGAATCTAACGTAACTAATATCGTTTCAAATGTGGACAGCGTATCTGCGGATGCAAAATCCTTGGTCAACAAGGTCACAACAACCGTTGAGAAAGTCTCAACACTGCAAACAAAAACAGTTTCCGATGATAAAACAGGCAATGCAATAAAAGCAACATTGGGTATTGCCAGTATAGTTTTCTCTGTAATAAAAGCTGCTAAATCATATTCGGAAAAGAAGAAAATAAAAAAGTATCAAAGACTGACAAAAAATCTTAAGTAATGAAATTGAGGATAAGCTATGCCTATCCTCAATTTCTGTGTTTATTTCAAAAAAAACAGCGGAGGGATTATGAAAGTTTACGATTCGAAGGATGTAAGAAATGTCGCGGTGTTAGGCCATGGCGGATGCGGGAAAACAGTATTAGCTGAAGCTATGGCATATCAGACAAAGCTCATTGACAGAATGGGCAAAATTGAGGATCACACTACGGTATCTGATTATGATGCCGAGGAACAAACGAGAAACATTTCAATCAGTACTGCCTTGCTGCCTTTGGAATACAAGGGAGTAAAAATTAACTGGCTCGATACGCCCGGTTATTTTGACTTTGTCGGAGAACAGCTGTCTGCTCTTCGCGTTGCCGATTGCGCCATAATAATGGTTGATGCACTCAGCGGCGTAGAAGTGGGAACAGAAAAAGCATGGGAATTGGTCAATGAAGCTCACATTCCCGCAATGTTTTTGATTAATAAGCTTGACAGAGAAAATGCTGATTTTGAGAAAGCATATTCTTCTATACAAAATCTAATCGGTACAAAAGCCGCCTCGTTTACAATATCCGTAAACGAAGGAGTCGGCTTTAATACTATAACAGATGTATTGAATTCGCAAACACTTGAATATACAAACGGTTCGCCCTCAAAGAAAAATACGCCGCCTGATATTCAATCAAAAATAGAAACGTATAAAGACGCGCTTTTGGAAACCGCAGCGTCCGCAAGTGAAGAGCTGATGGAAAAATACCTCGAAGGAGAGGATCTTTCTGAAAACGAAATAAATGATGGCGTAAAAAAAGCCGTGCTGGAAGAGGATATGGTGCCTGTGTTGAGCATATCCGCTCTTTCTCAGGTAGGGCTTGATAAGGTGCTTAATGTAATAGTTAATATCATGCCCTCACCGCTTGATTCAAAGAAGGAAGAATACGACGTAACTAAACCTGCCTGCGTATTCATCTTCAAAACTATCGCCGACCCGTATGTAGGAAGACTCTCATTGTTTAAAGTCATTGCGGGAAATGTTAAAAACGGTATAGAGCTTACAAACTCAACTAGCGGTAAAAAAGAAAAAATAAATCATATGTATACACTGTCCGGTAAGAAACAAATCGAATTGGAAAGTATTTCATGTGGTGATATAGGAGCTTTTTCAAAGCTAACCGATTCTATAACAAACCATGTTTTGTGTGTAGGAAATGCTCCTGAAGACATCAAACAGATAGATTTCCCGACGCCGAACATTTCAATGTCGATATCTCCGAAATCCAAGGGTGATGAGGATAAGCTCGGTAATGGCATTGCAAGATTAAAAGAAGAGGATCCTACGGTACATTTCGAGAGAAATTCTGAAACGAATCAGAATCTTATCTTCGGAATCGGAGAAATGCACATAGAAGTCATAGCGAGCAAGCTTAAGACAAAGTACGGCGTTGATGTAGAGCTTGATGTTCCTCTTATACCTTACAGAGAAACCGTTAAAAAGAAAGCGACCGCCGAAGGCAAACATAAAAAGCAGTCGGGCGGAAGCGGGCAATACGGAGTAGTGGATATTGACTTTGAGCCTTCGTACAATCTCGATGAGCAGCTTGAGTTTGTCGATAAAGTAGTCGGCGGAACGGTTCCCAGACAATTTATTCCTGCCGTTGAAAAGGGATTGAGAAGATGTGTTGAAAAGGGAGTTCTTGCGGGATATCCAGTAGTCGGACTGAAGGCGACTTTGTTTGACGGTAAGTACCATCCTGTAGACTCAGACGAAATGTCATTTATATCCGCAGCAAATTTAGCTTACAGAGAAGGTATGCCGAACGCAGGACCTGTGCTTTTGGAACCTATATATAAAGTGAGTATAACTGTACCCGATAAATACATGGGTGACATCATGGGTGATATGAACAAAAAAAGAGGCAAAATAATGGGTATGGAGCCAATAAAAGGCGGATACCAAAAAATCAACGCAGAGGCTCCGTATGCGGAGATGTTCAAATATGCCACAGAGCTGCGTTCCATGACGCAGGCAAGAGGTTCGTTTGATATGAGCTTTGAAAGATATGAAGAAGTTCCTACCGCTTTTGCTGATAAGATAATAGCAGATGCAAAAGCAAGAAAAGAAGGGAAATAATATTAAGAAAATATAAAGACTTCCTCTTCTAAATGATATGTACCCCCAATACTGGACACCCAGTATAGGGGGTACTTTCATGAAGTATAGTAACGAATATAAGCTA
>CAZTZO010000021.1:0-24889 GCA_964618075.1 uncultured Lachnospiraceae bacterium | reverse complement strand
CATCGTTTAAGGAAACGGGCTCACTGATTAAGTCTATCAGCCTTATGCACTCGGCTGTTTTAAGAAGTGACAGTGCAGCATGAGCATCTGAAAGCTTCGTTACTTTTTCACTTGCTACCATAGCCTTTTGTGCGTCACTAAGGGCGTCGTATGCGTTTTGAGCTTCATTTATCTTTGCTTCATCGGCAAGAGTGACCGGGTTGGAAATTGCGTTAATTAGGCTTTCAACAGCATTTGCCTTAAGTAAGTTAAAGTCGTCTATCGCATCAACAAGTGTTTGATAGTTTGTGACGTTTGCCTTATTCTCAGAAGAAAGAGCGTCATATGCGTTCTTTGCGGTGTTTATCGCGCTTTCACTGTCTAAGGTAACTGTTCCTATTTTATTGATAAGCTTAATAACCTGAGTTGCCTTCGGTACGCCGATGGCAAGAATGTTCGTTGAATCGTTCTTGTAATAAAGGGTTCCATCGGTTGCGCATATAATGCTTCCAAGACAGTAATTTGAGAAGCCATCTGCTTCGTAAAGCTCCGTAAGAAGCGCTCCGCTTTCATCAACTGCGTCTGTTGCGACTCTTATCATGCTTATTCCGCCGGGCTTATTGTTGTATGTTGCATAGAAGTACAAATATCCCGTGTTGGCATACGCTGTGGAAAGAAGCATCGAGCACTGCGGATATCCCTTTAATCCTACCGCATAAAGCATCTGCAAGCTATCGGCATCGGCAACAACGAAATTACCTGATGATCCGCTGGCGCTTATTCCGCTTCCTGTCGCAAAGTATGCTTTTCCGCCGTATATGATAGGCGTCGAGGTACACTGCGCGTTGTAGTTTACACTTTTTAAGTTGCTTAAAGTGCCATTAGCGTTTAAGCTCAGGCTGGCAAGATAGCCGCCCTTTGTCGTTAAGTATATTTTTGCGCTTGTAGTATCATAAGCAAGAGAAGATCTTACATCACCCATACCTGTCAACACTACATCGCTTAAAAGAGTTCCGTTATATTTGTTAAAGGATAAAACGTGCGAATCTCCGCTTGAAGCGCTTGTCCCGTCGTCGGTACCGACTACGACACTATCTCCTACGACTACCGCTCCTGCCCAGTAGAAGCCTCCGTTTTGCGCGTATTTCCATACCGCAAGCTTTGCTTCATCAGTTTGTGAGGGTATCTCGTCCGTTGCGCTCAGGCATACGAAATTGGCAACCTTAGTTTCGCCGTTCCAGAAGCTGGCATATACATACCCGTCGGAGTACGTAAGAGGACTTAAGGATTGTCCACCAAGAGGATCTGTATACAGCCAGACCGATTCAAGCGTTTCTGCGTTAAAGGCTTGAACCTTTCCGCTGCCTAACGGACAGAAGATAAGTCCGTCTGCATATATCGGAGGTGTTATTCCAAAGCTCGGCGAACCTGCCATGGTTGCGCTCGCTATGGTTTCTCCGGTTTCAAGATTGAGCTTATAAAGATTTGTTCCGCTCATAACGATAAGTGCGTTATCGACTATAATCTGAACACTCGGAGCCGCAGACCAGCCTGTTCCAAGCTGTCTGTTCCACAATAATGATGTTTCGTCCTTCACTATGGGAGTCTGAGCATCTGTTATAGCCATATTTACGTCACTATTGCGGAAATCTTTCCAGTCGCTGCCCACGTCCTTAAAGGAGGTTTGGCTTGCCTTTGAAAGACTTACATTAATTTTTCCGTCCGTCAGATCGTTTACGGAGTCTATCACGCCGCTCTTTGACGTATAGCCATATTTTCCGACTGTGTATGTATATTCATTGCCTTCTAAAAGCCCCGAATATACGCCGTTCGTTGCGGTGAGGACATTTGCGTCCTTGTCGGTGAGCGATACGACTGCGTCAGTAGGATCAACCACAAACTGCACCGAATACGAATCGACTTTATTTAAGTTTATCGTGTAGGTCTGCGATAAGTCGCCGTTTGTTACCACAACATCTATTTTGTTTGTATTGGTTATATCTACAGTAGAAGAGCTTGATCCATTATAAGTTATTGTGTAGCCTTCCTTTTTAGCAACTGCGTCTACATTAAGCGTGGTGATTGTACTTGATAAGGTAGCAAAGTAGCTCATTTGCGTTGCAGCAAAGGTCTTGTCGACATATACAAACGCGTTTTGTGCGTTCACTGTGAGCGAAGCAAGCGTAGGAAGACAGTTTACGTTTATCGTATAGACCGTTTCTTCATTTTGTGAGCCCTGCGGAGGCGTCACTGTTAATGTCAGTGTGTTTTTCCCTTCCTTTAGGCAGCTCGCATATTTGCTATTCATAGTCAGTGTCGAAGCACTGTCTGCCGCTGTATTGAGAACCTTAGAGCCTCCGTCCCAATTTAAGGTGACAGTAGTCCCGTATTCCTTGAGCGTATACCAGAAGCGAAGCTGAGTATTGGTATCATAAAGAATATTTCCCAGCTCATAATTTCGCGTTTCGGCGTCAAATACCGCTACGTTGCTATCATTGCTTCCCGCAAGTATGGCATTCGAAAGATCCGTTGTGGCAGTTGACGTCCTTATTATCATAGTATCCGCTGCGCTGTTTATATCCGATACCGTTACCTTCAGACACGGCGATATTATTGACGTTTCACCATCCGAGGCTTTCGCTGAAACATAATATGTTCCGCTTGAGGGAAAGCTGATCGTCACGTTTCCGTTTTCATCTGTCGTTTTACCCGTGATATCTGTCATTGCTCCGGTAGATTCGTCCACGAGCGTGAGCTGTGCGTTTGCTATCGGTCCGTAATATCCCCAGTCGATCAAATCCTGTTTCTTGTATGAGCCGAACATATACGTAAAGCCTGTGAGCTTTAGAGTTATCGGATCATTTTGCATAACGCTTATGCTGTCCACAGCCGCGTTGTTTTGCTCAAACCAAGAGTATTCGTCCATATAAGAGCTGTCCTGATAGAAGAATACGTCGACGCTTCCGTTATCGTTGACCTTAGCCTGGTTCACGCTGTAGCCTGTGTATCCGTAATTTCCGTAGTCGCTTTGAGGATCGTACGGATAAGTCTTATCAACAGCAAAGCTTACGCTGTATGTGTTCTCACCAAATATCTTACTTATCGAACCGCTGTTGACGACAAGATAATCATTTGCCGTTTGCGGTGTAAACAGAGCGCCGTATTTGATCTCATGCATTTTTACAACCGCGTCAAGTGCCGAAACTCCGTCGCTATAGGCTACTTCATCACTGTAACCATAGCTTTCAGCAAGATTGCTGCTTACAGATACCTTCTGCGGGAATATATTGTATGTGTTCGATTTCTGTGCGCTGATTGTAATATTATCGACAGAGGCGACATTAACGACGCAAACAGGAGCATGTATATATGTTCCTTCGGGCGCAACTGCCGTTACGTAATAGGTTCCGGTAGTATCAAAGGTAAGAGTGATATTACCCTCGGAGTCTGTAACACTGCCCGTATCCGCATCGTCCTTTTTGACTCTCGCGCCTGCAAGAGGAGTTTGAATAATATTCCACGAAGCGTCATATTCCTGCGAGGTAAGCTTTAGTGTAAGCGTTCCTCCTTGATCTATCTGTGCTGTATATTTGTCAAAGTATACGTACTTATCGCTCCAATTAACGGTATCCTGAAAAATACATGCGCTCAGATGATCCCCGTCACTGACGGTGTCCGTTCCGACTCCCATTGAAAGAGCCGTATTATTTATGTAGAAGGTCGTCGCAGTCGTTAAATTCCCCCAAAGCTTGGTGACCTGTAATCCGTAATTTCCTGTTGTCACGGCATATCCGTTTACGCAATATTCGTTGTGTGCAGCTATAAGTGCTGCATTTACAGTTGCTTTTCCGTTTGCCGCACTCACTTTAACGGGGACGTTTGCCATTATTGTCGAATCATCATCTGTTCCCGTTGCAATCGTTCCCTTGTCCGATACGCTTAAATATATAGTAATATCTGATATATTATCGCTGGCAGTAAGGGCTACGCTGTAAGTTTCACTGTCCGCAGTACCGTCGTTTGCTTTGAAAACAAGCGTGGTAGTTCCCGCTATCGTCGGGGTGTAGGAATAGCTAGCTTCAGCAGAAGTATAGTCGTTGTCGTTTACCTTTACTGAGTATGTCAAGCTGTCTGCGTCAGCGTCGGTAAAGATGTTTGATAAATCAAGAGTATACGCACTGTTAACGTTTACGTTTGCACTTATTGCAGAAACGACGTTTTGTTTTAATGTCGGAACTGTGTTAGGCAGGTATTCAACCGTAAACGTGTAGGTTTCTTTTTCAACGCTGTCGGCGCTACCATACTCACCGCCGTTCATGGAAGGCCACGAGGGATCTCCGCACGTTATGGTTATAACGGTTCCTTCGCTAACGGGAATATTTGCTGTTCTTTGATACTCTGTAGTGCCAACGCTTGCTCTTACCTGGAAGTTTTTGTTTGAGGCTGTGGGAGTAGCTATTACGCCGGTTGTATTTTTCGGTAAGCTCAAAGTATATGAGTGAGTATCCTTATCAAAGGTTTTATCAAGACTACCGCTATCAAAGGCAACTGCCTTTATGCTCTTATCGTTATTTGCCCAATTCCCGCCTAAATCCTCTCCACCATTAAGAGAATATACAACGCATATTTCATCCCCTGCTTGAAGAGTACCGCCTGCAATCGTATATGCGCTCAAGCTCTGATTGCAAAACCAGTCGTTGAGCATACCCATCCAACCGTCATAGCCTCCGGCAGAGCCGTTTACAAGCCCGTTTATATCTGTAATATAGCCGTCCTGCGCACCCGTTTGAGTAGCGTTTAGCGTACCGAGAGCGGCTATAATAGCGCTCGCCATGGTTGAATTTGAATCTATATCGACCCAAGTATCCACCAAAGTTCCGCTCCATGAACCGCTTAAATATGTTTTGTTTTCGACAGTTACATGCACCTGATTGTCATGAGCCTGTGCAAACACTGCCGAAGGAAGCATACCGAAAACCATGATAATGCTTAAAAGCAGCGCGAAAAATCTGTTTTTCCACTGTATTTTTTTCACTTTTTCTCTCCTTTTTTATATAAGGAGGTTTGCAGGTATTTGTGGATCATGTTATAAGTTCTCCTTCATATTAATTCATATATTTAAACGCGTTTTTCATTACACGCGATATTCTTTTTTTCGTAAAAATATCTATATATCGTTATTATTTAAATCAGTTTAAATCAATACACGCTTCCGCCGACGTCCGCACCGAGCCCGTTACATGTGTAGCACCACACGATAACGTCTCCGCCCTTCAAGGTGTAGGAGGAGCAGCCGTAGTTTGGAAACCACCCGTTCACCTTATACATCCAGCCCGATTCGCTGCCGCAGTCGAATTCGTACAAATTGTTTATTCCCTCAATGTAATAGGAGTTGTACATCGGAGTCCATGAGTACTCGAGCTGTATTCCCGCATAAGAACAGGCTCTCTTCAACACGTCGAATGCTGTTTCTCCGTCCACGAACTGAACGGTGGAGGTTCCCAGAATGACGCCGTTTGAAGGCACATACGCATTCTTTCCGCTTGTCAAATTACCCATATTATTTAAGATAGTATCGCAGCGTATCGTTATGGTGCATGTAAGAACATTGCCGCCGCTTGAATCTACACTTATTGCTGAGGAGCCGCCCGACTGTGAATCTATTACTGCGTCTGTTCCTCCCTGAGCCTTTATCTGCGCTTCATGCGTTGCTCTTTCCTGTTCGCTTGCCTTTATTTGAGCCTGTCTGTCCTCAAGCACCTTATCTAACTGTGTATCGCTAAAGCAAAGCTTTCGCCCTTTGACGTTTTTAAGCTGGTTGATAATAAAATCGTTGAGGCTCGTTTCATTTAAGGTATTTTGCGTTATCTTCATGTTGCCCGAAGTATCTTTGATAAGTGAAGCCGTATTTTGGCTATTTACCTCTTTAAATTCGTTTGAGCCTTGGCTTGTGAGCTTTACTGTGCCCTCATATACGTTAACGTTTGCACTGCCTGAAAGTACGTCCACAGAATAAACCGTTCCTATCGCCTCTGCAGTGTTGTCGTTAAAGGCTATACTGAAGCTTTCGCTTGAGGAAAGCTTGTCTACGTTTGCTAGCACTTCACCGTAAAGAACCTCAAACGTGTAGTTACCCTCTGAGGCAGTAACTATTTTTATCTCGGTTTTTTCCGCCAAGACAAGAGTATGTCCTCCTGAGATGTCGAGCTTTAAGGTTGAGTCGCCTTTAGTTAAAATAATGTCGCCCTCGGATAATGCCAAGCCCTTTTCAACGCTGTAGCCGACTCCAGAGCGCTCCATCTGCGCTACGCCAGTCGGGGCCTGTGCTGTTATCTGAGCCTGATCGGATTTTATAAACCAACCCTTGTTGTTGCCGACTATCAAAACGCCGCTCACCGCTATTATTACTATCAGCGCGATCATAATGATGTTAAACAGCTTGTTTTTGTTTTTCATTATTTCTCCCTTCTCTTATTTTAAATAATTGATTATTATCTTGTTTTTCATTAATACACGGACGGTTTGTTTTCTTTTAAAAAACTAAAGTGTTATACTTTATACACAAAAGCATAATAGCCTTTATATTAAAGGTTAAGTGTGTCTTTTGTTTTGGCACAGGGCGGGTTCGCATTCGTTGTTGGTAGCAGGGATGCGTTTAACTCGCCCTTTTATGTTAAACCCGTTATAAACGGAGAATAACCGAGAAATAAAAAATCACCGATATTTAAATCCAAAAGGATATCTTTATCGATGATAATGATTATCGAATAAGTCTCCCGGCTATGCTTCCTCGCTTTTTCACGCCTTCTCATACAAGCCTCTCGGTAAGTACAATGGCAAAAATGTGATTCGCTCTGCAATACGGTTATCCTCATAAACGGTAAAAACACGTTTTTTCGGATAGTGCGCTTGTTTGGGGCTTCCACCTCCCAAACTTCGTGATGCGCGTTCCTCTGGATTCACTTGATTATATTCGGTTGTAATAACTTACACATTAGCTGTGAAAGATAGTACGAATAATCTCGTACAGTGCAAAGTCTACCACAGAAATAAAAATATGTAAATATTTTTCTTCATTTTTGGAAAAATAAAGCTTCATTATGCTACGATTTGTTAAAATTCTATACCCTTTCTTGCGATAAAGCCTTTATCATAGGGATGCTTTTTCTTTTGCATCTCGGTAACATAATCGGCTTTTTGAATGATCCAATCCTGTGCAAGATGCCCCGTGATCACAAGCTCAAGAGCTTCGGGCTTATTATTCACAAGATTATCGAAAAGCTCCTTATCAAGCATATTCAGTTCATATGCGTCAACTGCTTCGTCAAGAACCAACAAATCGCATTCGCCGTTATTTACCGCGTTAATGGCTTTTTGTAAATTTTCATTGTGTATACGCGTCGTTTCTTTTCTTTCCAACTCATTCATTTTTAATGAGAAGGAGTTAGAGGCCTGCCCTCTGAGAACGGTTATGTTTTTTATTTGCTCGAGCGGCGCTATTTCACAGCTCGGTCTGTTTTTCAAAAACTGCACTATAACAACCTTTTTATCGCTGCCTGAAGCTCTTATGGCAAGTCCCACCGCCGCAGTTGTTTTCCCTTTCCCGTAACCGTAATAGTAATGTATAAGTCCCTTTGCCTTTTTTGGTTCTTCCATTTTCTTTCGTACCCCTTTACTTATTCTTAATAAATGATAGCTTCGTTATTAAAAAGCTTAATCGAAGAAAAATACATCTTTAGCAGCGTTCTATTTTAATTTTACGGCTTGGTATTTTTCTTCTTAAGTAGAAATGCCCTCCCTGTTAAATATTTTTTCTTTTTTTTGAGCACGGTTTCTTCATTTTCGCATTGCATTGTACAGTTGAAATAATGCTTGCACCAGCTCGGACAAAATGGTTTTCTTTCGTTGTAATACGTATTCATTTTTTTCACCTTATCTTTTTTTTGGGTGCAGTCCGCCATGCCTTTTTTGACGGGCTGCACTTTTAGGAGGAACAGACGCAAAACACGCCCGGAAAATGAAAAAACACCGGTTGCCCGATGTATCAGATAAGCTCATCGCGTCACCCCTGAAACGCTTTAAAAGCCAAGCAAATACCACCGAACAAGAAAGCTCTGACTTTGAAGCGATTTTTCGATATTCTTCTTTAAAGAATATCTCATGAGAAAACTTTCGTTTCCTTAAAGTCTTCAAACGTTTTAGAAAATATGTAAACATCTTTTCTATTCCCGTTTTCGACTTTAACCGTTTAGGGCATTCGATATTCTTCTTTAAAGAATATCTCATGAGAAAACTTTCGTTTCCTTAAAGTCTTCAAACGTTTTAGAAAAAATGTAAACACTTTTTCTATTCCCGTTTTCGACTTTAACCGTTTCATCACAGTAGCAAGGATGCTGTCACGGATTTACACCGTGTTCCGACTTTGTCGTGGGTTTATTTCATTTGTATTTAGCATAAACGATAAAAATAAGAATTGCAAGAGAAATTTTATTTTTAATAAACTATATGCTATATGATATCAAATGGTTAATGTATCTTATTTAACTCTTCAAAACACGTCGTAGGTTATTATTATTTAATAAATAACCCCCCCTATAGGTTGCGGCGAATTTTTTTCATTGATAAAATTTATATGTACATACTTAAAGTTAGGGGTGTGAAGAAAAATAGATATCAAAGAGATAGAAAAGCTATGGCAACCGAAGATGCTTTATGAAAAAAAAGGCTCATCTCTCTGGGACAGCAAGGCTTCGGATTTTGCCGACAGAAGCTTGCCCACCTCTCATGACAGCTTAGCAGTTAAGCTAATATATGAAAATAAAATGATAAGACAAAACGACTCTGCTTTGGATATCGGCTGCGGAGCAGGGCGCTTTAGCTTTGCCTTGGAAAAAATGGGAGCTATTGTTACGGCAACGGATTTCTCTGAAAAAATGATAGAAAAATGCAACGAATTCAAGGATACTTACTCATCAGATGTGCATTTCATTGTCCAAAACTGGAGCAAAGCCGATTTAAAAAAGCTCGGCTGGGAAAAAAAGTTTGAGCTTGTGCTTGCCAACATGACTCCCGCCGTCGATTCCGCAAATACGTTTTTAAAGCTGTCCGAGGCAAGTAATAATTGGTGTGTTATGGTCAAGCCCACAAGAAGGACAAACAGTGTACTCGATAAAATTAACGAGCTGTTGAGTTTACCCGCAGAAAGCGAATCCCTTGATAATTCTCTTATTTACGCTTTTGAGCTGTTGTGGCTAAAGGGCTTTTGTCCTCGTATAGAATACGAAAAACAGACTTGGAAAAAAGACTTAAGCCTTGATGAGGCTATTCGTGAATATACCTTAAGAATATCCTCTTCTTACAAGCTAAGTAAGAAACAAACAGAGCTGATACGCAATTATCTGACTGATGAAAGCAAACAATCCACCATCCATGAAACAACGAACACAACCATTGCCGCATTATACTGGCAGGTTTGAATTTATATCGTAAAAACACTTAAGTAAGGAGAATAACCAATGAAAAAATTCTTATCTATCCTAATGATCCTATCGCTTATTTTCAGCTTTTCGGCATGTTCCAATTCAGGGGATGTAACAGGCGCAGGCACAAGAACTATCACAGATTCACAGGGACGAAAGGTGCTAATACCAAAGAAGGTTGAAAGCATAGTCTGTGTGGGAGTCGGTGCTCTTCGTTATACCTGCTATATGCAGGGAGCCGATATAGTAGTAGGCGTTGAGGACTATGAAACCAAGGCGGGATATTCGCGTCTTTACAACTACGTAAACTTTGATAAATTTAAAGACCTTCCCGTAATCGGCACGAACGGCAAACCGAACGTTGAAGAAATTATAAAGCTCAACCCTCAGGTAATTGTAATGTCCTCATATGCCGACGTAAATGCCGACGAGCTTCAGTCCAAAACGGGTATTCCTGTTGTGGTTGTAGCCGGAAGCGACACGACCCTCGATGATAAGGCGTATGAAACGATAACGATAATGGGTGAATTATATTCTAAAGAGGAGCGCGCTAAAAGCTTAACTAAGTATTTGCAGGGCATACAAAAAGACTTGGATAAGCGCACTTCTTCTATCAGTGAAGACGACAAACCAACGGTATACGTTGCCGGAGTATCCTACAAGGGTACGCACGGCTTTGAGGGAACAGAGGCTTATTACGGCCCGTTCGAGCTTATAAATGCTAAAAACCTCGCCAATACCACGTCTCAGAGCGGTGCCTTTAACATTGACGTTGAACAGGTGCTTTCATGGGATCCCGATATAATATTTATTGACTTTAACGGTATGAGCCTTATAAACGACGATTACAAAAACAATCCGTCCTATTACCAAAGCCTAAAGGCGGTTCAGGAGGGCAAGGTTTATTCTCAGATATCCTTCAGGTCCTCCGCCTCAAATCTTGAAACGGCTCTAGCTGACGCCTATTATGCAGCCTGCATTATATATCCTGAAAAGTTTTCAGATGTCGATCCTATAGAAAAGACAGGCGAAATATTCACTGAGCTTTTGGGAGTAAACCCATATGACGACTTAAAGGGAGCAGGATATGAATTTTGCCAAATCACGCTCGGAAAATAAAGCTACCAAAACCGTATACCAAAAGAATCAAGCCAAAAGCATAACTTTTTTGGTTATAATGTCGGTCGTTTTGATTGCATCTATACTGCTTTCACTTCGTGCAGGCTCTTATACAACGCCCTTAAAGGAATTGATAAAGGGTATATTCGGACTGTCTGAAGACGCAAAAATAAATCTAATAGTTCAAAACAACAGACTTCCGCGCATCTGTACCGCTCTTATAGCAGGAGCAGGACTTGGGCTTACCGGCTGCATTTTACAGGCAGTGCTTAAAAATCCGCTTGCCTCCGCATCTACCTTAGGCGTATCTCAGGGTGCAAGCTTCGGTGCAGCAGTGGCTATTATAGTATTGGGCTTAGCTAACGGTATAGGCTTGGGCGTTGAGCTATGCGCTTTTATAGGCTCAATAGCGGTTGCATTGCTGATACTGGGACTCTCACGCTTAAGAAACATTTCACCCGAGGGAATAGTGCTTTCGGGGGTTGCAATAAGCGCAATGTTTACCGGAGCAACGACTCTTATTCAATACTTTGCCAACGAGGTTCAGCTGGCAAGCCTTGTTTACTGGACATTCGGAGATTTAGGCAGCACAGGCTGGAAGGATATAAGAGTAATGGGTGTAGTGGTGGGTGTATTGATAATATACTGCTTTATGCATCGCTGGGATTACAACGCCCTTTTAAGTGGCAGCGAAACGGCAGTGAGCTTAGGAATAAACGTCCGCAGAATGACCGTAACAAATATGCTTGTATGCTGTATAGCCTGCTCAGTTATTGTCTCAAATGTAGGTCTTATCAACTTCATAGGCTTAGTCGCTGCACATATAGTCAGAATGGTAGTTGGAAACAACCACGTTTATCTTATCCCCGGCTCTGTAATTACGGGTGCGACTATCCTGCTTTTAGGGGATTTGTTCGCCAGAGTGGTCGTAAGCCCAATAATACTTCCTATCGGCGCAATTACTTCATTTTTGGGAGGCCCGTTGTTCTTGTACCTTTTATTTAAGGGCGGTAAAAGAAAATGATAAGTATAAAAAATATTTCTTATCACTACCGCGGTTACGATGATACGATAAAGAACATTGCTTTTGATCTTAATGACGGAGATTTCCTTGCGATACTCGGCAACAACGGGGTCGGCAAGAGCACGCTGCTCAAATGCTTTAACCGTATCCTGTCGCCAAAAACGGGCAGTATAAAATTAAACGATGAAGAAATACTTACAATGCCTCAAAGAGAAGTGGCAAAGCATATAGCCTTCGTTTCACAAAGCGTTCCCGACACTCAGTTGACAGTGCATGACGTCGTTATGCTGGGACGAAGACCGTATATGAAGTGGGATTTTAGTGAAGAAGACCATGAAATAGTCCACAGCGTCATGAAGCGATTAGATATCGTGGGAGATATACAGGGCCGCTTTTTAAGCGAGCTGAGCGGCGGAGAAAGACAAAAGGTAATGCTTGCAAGAGCCTTGGCTCAGCAGCCTAAGGTGCTTTTATTAGACGAGCCTACGAGCAGTCTGGACATAAGCAATCAATATCAGGTCTTGCGCCTTATAAGTGAAATATGTCATAATGACAATATCACGGCGATAATGGTGATACACGACATAAATCTGGCGTTAAGATTTTGCGATAAATTCCTGCTCATGCGTCAGGGCGAGATATACCGCTGCGGAGATATAAGCGTGATGGATTCGACAGCGCTTAAGGAGGTTTACGGCGTAAACGCTAAAATCGTTAAAGTAGAAGGTCATTATACGGTATTGGTGGAAAATTAAAAAAGGAGTTTAAAACATGGATAATAAAGCATTATGGGAAAAATGCGTGGAGTTTCACGGTCACGAATGCGGAGGCTTGACTATCGGTTATAAGGCGGTTTTGTATGCCTCTGAGCTTTTAGATATAAAAGAACTGTCGCCTAAAAGCGACGAGCAGATTGTTTGTATAGCCGAAAACGATGCCTGCGGAGTAGACGCAATACAAGCGTTAATGGGTTGCAGCATCGGGAAAGGAAATTTGCTTTTTCACATAACAGGCAAACAGGCATTTTCGTTTTACAACCGCAAAAACGGTAAGTCCGTGCGCCTTGTGCTTAAGAAAAGACCCGAGAATATGACGCGAGAGGAATCCTTTTCGTATTATCAAAGCCTTAATGGCGATAAAATGTTCGACGTAAAGGACGTTAATATTAAGCTGCCGGAAGAAGCGCGTATTTTCGAATCTTACGACTGCGACGAATGCGGGGAAACGACCGGGGAGAACTGGATACGTCTTGCCGGTGATAAAAAGCTCTGTATCGACTGCTATAAAAAATACAACCGTTTCGACGTATAAGAGATAAAAAACAACATAAAACAATTTTAAAAGCGTTTGTTCACATGATGAAAAAAACGCTTTTTGTTTTATTCATACTCACAAAACAAGCTTTCTCTCTTGCAAAAACATAAGCATGTGATATCATATCGAAAAGAAAAAAAACTTTAAGGAGCATTTATGTACAAAACCGTAACAACAGAAAACGACATAGCGGTAGAAGATTACCTTAAAGAATATGTCAACGCTGAGAAGTTTATAAAATACTGTCAAAAATGCCCTAATTACAACAATAAATACTCCTGCCCGCCTTACGATTTTGACGTATACGAGTATTGGCGGAACTTTTCTGAATTGCATATAATAGGAAGACAGTTTTTCTTTGATAAAGAAGTAAGAAAAAAAGTTTACGACAAGGAAGAGTCTGATAAAATAATTGCACAAATTAATCTTACGGAGTTAAAAAGGTTTAACAGCGAGCTTTTAATCATGGAAAAAGAACAGCCGTCTTCAAGAGCCTTGTTTGCCGGAAGCTGTATATTTTGTTTCGAGGGCTGTAATAAACTAAGTTCAAAACCGTGCAGGCATCCCGATAAAATTCGTTACTCAATAGAATCCTTGGGAGGGGACGTTGAGAAAACAGCTCATAAGCTGCTTGGTATCGAACTGAAATGGGCTTGTGACGGTATATTGCCCGAATACCTCACTCTTGTCGCAGGGCTTTTGAAATGAAAGAAAATTGGGTATTAAAGGCTTCTTTATTCCTGTCGGGACAGTGTATTTCAATGCTCGGCTCCTCTATGGTGCAATACGCTATAATGTGGTATATAGTTCTCGATACGAAGAGCGGCGCAGTAATGAGCTTGTATGTGCTTGCCGGATTTTTGCCGCATGTATTTATTTCTCCCTTCGCCGGAGTTCTGGCTGATCGTTTTAACAGAAAAACCATAATAATAGCTGCTGATTCCACAATAGCCGTGGTAACGCTTGTACTTGCTATTGTTTTTCTAAACGGTTACAAGCCTACTTGGCTTTTGCTCACAGCCGCTTTCATACGCTCGTGTGGTGGAGGTATCCAGTCGCCTGCGGTCAGCGCGGTTCTGCCTCAGATAGTGCCAAAGGATAAGCTTATGAAGGTTGGCGGAATAAACGGCAGCATGAATTCGCTTATCTATATGCTCTCTCCCGCACTCGGAGGGCTGCTTTTAAGCGCTCTTGATATTGTCGGCGTCTTCTTTGTGGATGTTCTAACTGCCGGTGTAGCTGTGCTCGCGCTTGTTTTTATACATATACCCGACCACGAAAGAGTGAATGAAAAGAAAAGCGGCGGATATTTATCTGACATTAAACAGGGCGTAAGCTATGTAGCCAAAAGTCCGTTAATTATCTGGTTTTTTATATACTACGCATTGTATTGCATATTTTTAACTCCCATAACCTTTCTTTCTCCTATCTATATATCGCGCGTCTTCGGGAGCGAGGTTTGGATGCTCACCGTACAGGAAATGACCTACAGCGCCGGAGCAGTACTGGGAGGGCTTGCGCTCTCAAAGTGGGGAGGCTTTAAAAACCGCGCTCTTACGCTCGGCTACGGAGCGCTTTTGTTTGGAGCGTTTACTCTTCTTTTGCCGATAGCTCCCAACGTATATATTTATTATGTACTATCCTTTTCAATAGGGCTGTCTTTACCGCTGAGCAACACCACCCTAACAGTTTTTTTACAGGAGAATGTTAAGGGTGATATTCTCGGGAGGGTATTCAGCCTTGTAGCTCTTATCGGCGCTGCTGCCTCTCCTATTTCAATGTGTATATTCGGGCCACTTGCGGACACGACAGATATCCGGCTTTTATTTGTTATCTGTGCGGCGTTTCTTATAAGCCTGGGCTCGGTGTTTATTATCAAAAGTAAAAGCTTTAAATAGATACGTCATAACGATATTCCCATGTAGAATAGACTATTAAAAGAAGGCGCAGTATTTTTAATAACGCTGCACCTTCTTTATTTAATCGCTTGTATGCTTTATACTACAGGCAAGCCCTCAAGCCCTTTTAATATGTCGTCGTCGGTAGGTATATTGTCGCTCATTTCACCGTTGTTGTATTTTTCATATGCAGTCATATCGAAATAACCCGTGCCCGTCAAACCGAAAACTATGGTTTTCTCTTCGTTTGTTTCCCTGCACTTTACGGCTTCGTCCATAGCTACCTTTATTGCGTGGCTGCTTTCAGGTGCGGGTAGTATGCCCTCAACCCTTGCAAAATATTCCGCCGCTTTAAAGACTTCAGTTTGCTCCACGCTTCTTGCTTCTATAAGCCTATCATGGTATAGCTGCGATATTATAGGACTCATTGCGTGATATCTTAAGCCTCCGGCATGATTGGCAGAAGGGATAAAGCCGCTGCCTAGAGTATACATTTTAGCTAAGGGACAAACCATTCCGGTGTCGCAGTAATCATAAGCGAAGGTGCCTCTTGTCAGGCTTGGGCATGAAGCAGGCTCCACCGCTATTATTTTGTAGTTTGCAACGCCGTCTATTTTATCCTTTATAAATGGAGCGATAAGACCTCCAAGGTTGCTTCCGCCTCCGGCACAGCCTATGATCATATCGGGCTTTATATCATATTTTTCAAGAGCCGTTTTGGTTTCGAGCCCTACTATGGATTGATGCAGCACAACCTGATTTAACACGCTGCCCAGAACATACCTGTAGCCCTCGCTTCCGACTGCGCTTTCAACCGCCTCGGATATAGCGCACCCAAGACTTCCTGTGGTATTGGGATGCTCGGCAAGTATTTTCTGTCCTATTTTTGTACTCATAGAGGGTGAGGGCGTAACGCTGGCTCCGTATGTGCGCATGACCTCTCTTCTGAAGGGCTTTTGCTCATAAGACACCTTTACCATAAACACCTTGCAGTCAAGCCCCAAATATGAACATGCCATTGAAAGAGCTGTGCCCCACTGTCCTGCTCCTGTTTCTGTGGTAACGCCCTTTAAACCCTGCTTCTTTGCGTAATATGCCTGCGCTATTGCGGAGTTGAGCTTGTGAGAACCGCTCGTATTGTTGCCTTCGAACTTATAATATATTTTTGCCGGCGTGTTGAGCTTTTTTTCCAGACAGTATGCTCTTACGAGGGGCGACGGGCGGTACATCTTGTAGAAGTCAAGTATTTCCCCGGGAATAGGTATCTTTGTTTCTGTTTCATTCAGCTCCTGCTTTACAAGCTCGTCGCAAAAAACCGTACCGAGCATTTCCGCGCTCACCGGCTTTTTACTTTGAGGATCAATGAGCGGTGAGGGTTTATTCTTCATTACACCGCGCATATCATACCAATACTTAGGCATCTCGTCTTCTGTGATATAAATCTTATAGGGAATGTTTTCTTTTGGCATTTTTATGCCTCCTTTCGAATGTTTGGGAATTCGGCATAAAAAAATACCCTCATCCCTTAATAATGCCGGGACAAGAGTAAAACTCCTGCGGTGCCACCTGGCTTGACGAATATTATCGTCCACCTTAACAGTATACCAACATATACCGACTGTTTGTAACGGGTCGTCTCTCCCGTCTCGCCTACTTAAATTTCAGCTTGCCCTCAGAAGCCCATTCTTCTTTTGGTTTCGCCCGACCTCTCAGCAAACGGCCGCTCTCTGTAAGCGAAAAGAAAAAGATTACTTACTCTTCCTCAACGGTTTGTGCAATTTTAATATATAATTCTGCGTTTGTCAATATAAAATTTATTTTACCGATAAATTTATGCGTATGATAAAACTTGCTCATTAAAAAAATATGAACTTTTTTTGTTTACTGCGCTAAACTTTTTTCTTTTTCATTATGATGTATTTATTGAGAGGATAGGTTATCACGAAGCCTAAAAACATACATATAATCTTAATAACTATTTCCGCAGTATTTTCTCCCATGGCGCTTGCAAAGGACTCTCGAAGTATTCCGGGTAGCCACATTTGCAAAACGAATACCGCTAACATCATTATCCAAAACATAATAGCACTCTTGGCGGTGTTGTTGTCGGCATGAAAGGTTATTTTTCTTTGCACAACAAAATTCACGCTCTGTGCTGCGATAAAGGAGAGCGCAAGGGAAAGAAAGTAGCATAGTCCGCCGTTTGAAGGAGTATATGTGAAGATAAACCATGAAAATGTTTTCGCTTTAAGCCCGACAAATATCAGGTAATTGAATAGCGAGAAGCTTACTATCTCCACAACGCTTGCTATAAGACCCATAAGCGCATATTTTATCGCCTGATACGCTCCGGGACGCTTTTGTTTGAAGCTATTTATAAATTCCTTCATATCAAAACTCTGCTTATCAATTATTATATTATCTTTTATTTAAAAACGCAAATTCGGCTTTTACCTGTTTTCTTTGCATTGTACATGGCTTTGTCCGCCTGCGCATACAATTCGTCAAAGGATTTATCTCCCCCAACGTGCATAGCTATACCTATACTGCATGTCACACAGACTTTTACGCCGTTTTCCTCTATTTCACAGGGCAGAGCCTGTAATACCGTCATTGCTTTTTGTCTTGCCTGAATTAAAGTAACGTCACGCAGTAAAACGAGAAATTCGTCTCCGCCGAATCTTCCTATTATATCCTCATTGCTAAACACCTTACCTATGCGCTCTGCCATACACTTTAAGACCTTGTCGCCAAAGGGATGTCCCATAGTATCGTTAACATTTTTAAAGCAGTCGAGATCTATAAAGAAAAGCGCATGAGTCTTTTTTGCGACGTTGTTTTCAAGGCATTCACTGATTTCCTCGATCAGTGCTTTTCTGTTCATAAGTCCCGTCAAAGCGTCTGTACGAGCTATTCTTTTAAGGTTCTCTCTGCTTTTGATATGCTCGTTCATATCCTTGATATAAGAAACCATCTTGAGCGTGTTGGTTATACGAGAAAAATAGAGTCTGTCAGTATATTCAACCCATTTATAACCTTCGTTAAGGTTGATATAGGTGATAAAGGTAAGCAATTTTTCCCCTTGATTGTATGCCTTTTCGAGCGAAGCAATCTCGAAGTGCGCTATAAACTCATCCTTGTACGACGGATGTATATAGTTTTCGGCAATGAAGCGTGTTGTTTTATCAAAGGATATACTGCCCAGCTTATTTAATTCTTTACTCAGAAAGCCTCCCTCGGCGTTTATCAAGGCGTTTTTCGTCAAGTCAAACTCGATAACGTCAGCAAACACGCTGTTCGTCTGCTCTCTTCTCTCCATTGCTTCTTCGAGCATAATATTTACTGTGATATCGCGTCCTATCCCATATAAACCGATAATATTGTTGTCTTTATCGATTATCGGATATTTTGACGTAGAAGAAAAGCGTTTGCCTCCATCGGACTCGGGAAGCGGCTCTATCATGTCTATTATCGAATTTCCGCTTTCGATAACATTTTTATCGTCGTTTCGGTACTTATCCGCAAGCTCATTGTTAAATAAATCAAAATCTGTTTTCCCCATTATCCCGCTCGGAGAAGGAAAACCGACAAGCTTGGAAAAGGGTATGGAAGCGTTAAGGTATTCAAGCTTATTGTTTTTTATGAATATCATATCAGAGGAATTACTTAATACAGAGTGCAGCGCTGCCTCGCTAAATTGCGCCGTGTTATCAGATTGTTTCATTCTTACTATAATTTCTCCGTTTCTTCTAAAAAAAAGAGCGGTCTTTTAAGACAGCTCATAGTTTAAGTGTAACCGGCTGCCATGCTTATAAAGCGAAGGCCCTGTAGCTTTGCGTGGGCGTCCTTTCGGGCGCGTTGCTCTTTTACTTGAATTTTATGTTTACATTATTATTATATGCCTATGTTTAACGCAATACAATAAAATGCTTAAAGAAAATTCTTTAATTTATTTTTTTAACGCTCTTCTTATTATCTTGCCGGAGGTGGTTTTTGGCAGCTCGCTTACGTATTCCACTATTCGCGGGTATTTATAAGGCGCGGTTAATCTTTTAACGTATTCCTGAAGCTCCTTTGTAAGCGCATCACTTGCGGTATACCCGTCTTGAAGGGTTATTGCGGCGCATACTATCTGCCCTCTGATATCATCGGGACGCCCTACTATCGCACTTTCCTTTACCGCCTTGTGAGTATTTAAAATGCTTTCTATTTCGAATGGGCCTATTCTGTAGCCCGAGCATTTGATCATATCGTCGTTTCTGCTGACATACCAAAAATAACCCTCATCGTCACGGTAGGCAATATCCCCTGTGTGGTAATAGCCTTCTTTTATCGGATTCTCTGTTTTCCCGTCAATGCTGTATAAGCACAGAAGTCCGACTTGTTTTTTTCCGTCAACCTTCAAGACTATTTCGCCGACCTCGCCGCATGCACAGTCCTTTCCCGCCTTATCAATGATGTGTACGTCGTAAAGAGGTGAAGGCTTTCCCATAGACGAAGGACGTATATCCACCCACTCGAACGTGCAGGTTATGGGGGTGGTTTCGCTCTGTCCGAAGCCCTCGTGGATATATTGAGAGGTTATCTCGTAAAACTCCTTATTGACCTCGCCCGAAAGAGGCTCTCCCGCAGTAGAAAACCATTTTACGCTCTTGACGTGGTGCGCCTGAAGACCGTCGCGTAAAAGGAAGCGATACATTGTAGGAGGTATACATATGCTTGTGGGACGGTATTTTTCTATGATATCCAACAGCTTTGCTGAATTAAATCTTTTGGGGTCGTAGCCTAATATTGCGCTGCCGCATATCCATTGACCGTATATGTTTCCCCAGCCGAATTTTGCCCATCCGGAGTCCGACTGTGTTAAATGGAGCCCTCCGTTAATGACCCGCTGCATATATTTTGCAGTTACTATATGACCTAGCGGATATGTTCTGTTGTGTATAGCCATTTTCGGATAACCGCTTGTACCCGAAGTAAAATACATAAGAAACGCATCGTCGTTTGATAAACCGCTGTAGCCCTCGAAAGGCTCGAAATCCATGTATTCGTCCAGCTTCTTATAACCGTCCTGAATTTCTTCGTTGTTTATATCCGTTAATGCGATAAATTCCAGTTCGCAACATCTGTCTTTGATATCGCTTATCTGCTCTAAAACAAAACTGTCGTTTATGGCAAGTATCGCCTTTACATTAGCTTCATTTACTCTGTATACGATATCCTTTGTAGTAAGCTGAATAGATGCGGGCACTACTATTGCACCTATTCTATGAAGGGCAACTGCGCATATCCAATACTCATAGCTTCTGCGAAGCAGCGTAAGAACCCTGTCGCCCTTGGAAATGCCCATATGGATAAACCACGTTGCGGCTTTCTTTGACAAAGCGGATATATCGGAAAAAGTAAAATCCTTCTCCTTGCCGTTATCATCAACGTATATCAAAGCAAGCTTTTCGGGCTCCTTATCTGCCCATTCGTCTACTATATCCCGTGAAAAATCAAAATCATCGGGTACTTCAAGCTTAAAGTTTTCGCAGAAATCCTCATAGCTTGTAAATTGCGTTTGTTTTAGGTAGTTTGTGATAAGCTCCATAGTCGTATACTCTCCGTTTTTATGGGGACAATAAAAAATCGCCCCTACATTATTAGGGCGAAAATATCGCGTTACCACCTAATTTCGTACAGAAGTGTTACAACTGTACCTCAGCCAGCGCGGACCGTTAAGTCGATGCCGTTTCCCGGTTATACGGCGGGAACCACCGTCAGAGTCTACTCGAATGTTAATTCTTTCGGTCTGCAGCTCCAAGACTACCTTCGTATATCCTACGGGAAAGCTTTTCACCATACAGCTTCTCTCTAAGCCCGAACCGGACAACTACTCCTTCTTTTCATCGCTTTTGAAGTGTAATTTAATTGTTAAACTTATAATCACTTATAAACTTGTTATATGATATCAAATACTTCCTTCTATGTCAAGATAAAATTCTACAATCAAATATTAATTTGCGGATTAATTAATTCTATAGTCTAAGGAGTCTTATAAAATTAGTAATCAGACTTAAATGAAAGGCACCAGCCATTTTGGCTGGTGCCTTTGCTGTGAGATTATAATTCTTTTACTTTTGCCTTTTGGCAAATAGGGGTGAAAGACAAGTGCTCATAATCTAAAGCAACATACGAGAATTAAATGCAATGAATAACTCTGATTTATATCAGCAGCATGCCTTCAAATACATGCATTATAAAAGCATATGTTTACTGCTTTTCACACAATTCTTCTGCAAGTAAAGTCAATTGAGCAATGTTATCATCATTGAGTGAAGATACTATTTTGACCTCTGCCTGCGTAAAAA
The DNA here is from genome assembly GCA_964618075.1 of uncultured Lachnospiraceae bacterium. Taxonomy (GTDB): domain Bacteria; phylum Bacillota; class Clostridia; order Eubacteriales; family Anaerofustaceae; genus CAYTMY01. The sequence goes on along the minus strand of CAZTZO010000021.1, from coordinate 3,723 downwards.
CAAGGTTCTTACTTTCTTCAAGCATACGGTGCATCACTTTTGAAGCATTCGGTGCCCAACTGCCGTTTTCAATTAAGGCTACCGTTCGGTTGCTGAAATTGCGTTCTGTCAGATGCTCTATATATTGACGCATGAACGGAAAAATATCATTGTTGTAGGTGGTGGTAGCAAGCACGATTTTATCGTATTTGAATGCATCTGCCACCGCTGTTGCCATATCACATCTTGCAAGATCGTGAATTGCAATTTCACATTGATTCTTTTCTTTTAAAAGATTTATAAGTTGCATTACCGCCTGTTTTGTGTGCCCATATACTGAAGTGTACGCAATGCATACTCCTTGCTTTTCAGGAAGATAAGATGACCATTTATCATATAAATCAAAGTAGCTTTTTATTTCATCTGTTAATACAGGACCGTGTAAAGGACAAATCATATTAATGTCAAACTGCGCAGCTTTTTTAAGTAACGCCTGTACCTGAACACCGTATTTCCCGACTATGCCTATATAATATCTGCGTGCTTCATCAATCCACGGCTCGTCAGTATCTGTTGTACCGAATTTCCCAAACGCATCTGCCGTAAAAAGCACTTTATCTGTACTGTCGTATGTCACAAAAACTTCCGGCCAATGTACCATGGGCGCAGTTGCAAACATGAGCTGATGATGTCCAAGAGACAGCGTATCCCCATCACTGACTGTTATTCGGCTTTCCAGCGCACAAACATTGCCATAGAAGTTTTCTATCATTAAAAAAGATCTTGCCGCTGATACGATTTTAGCATTCGGATACGCCTTTATAAAAGCTGATATACTTGCTGAATGATCCGGTTCCATGTGCTGAATAATAAGATAGTCCGGTAATTTTCCTCTAAGTGTATTCTCCAGATTTTTGATCCATTCCTCAGTAAATCTGGCATCTACGCTGTCCATGACAGCAATCTTATCATCAATTATTACATACGAATTATAGGAAATGCCATGCCCAACAGCGTATTGACCTTCGAATAAATCAATATCTTTATCATCAACTCCGATGTATGCTAACTCTTTTGTAATGAACTTCATTATATTATTTTTGTTCCTTTCTGTTTTCTAAATTTTTATTATAGACAAAATACAAACAAACTCCTTTAGCCGCAATGAACTATGTCACCGCAGAAGAACGGAACTTTTCTTGTATAAACAAACTTTCAGAGAGTGAAAGCATTCGTACTTCTATTGGCACTTCCTGTTTATATATTGGTTAAGTATAACATACAACCGCAAAAAATTCAATCACAGAGGTATGGTGCAGTAGAAGATGTCTTATGATGTTAGTAAATCAGGCTTAAATGAAAGGCACCCGCCAAAATGGCGAGTGCCTTTGCTGTGAGATTATAATTCTTTTACTTTTGCCTTTTGGTAAATAGGGGTAAAAGACAAGTGCTCATTTTCTTATCTTTGTGTCATTTCTAAATACTGTCCAACCAAAACAAAGTTTTTCAAATCCGCAGTATCCAATCCCCGATAAACAAACAGGTCGTCATAGATAGGAACCATTTTCTCTGTTTCTTCACTTTCCACCTGAAAATATCCGCTTGTGAGATCTATCCCTATCATCACATTGTCCACGGAATAACTCTTGATTTTCAACGGCATATCTTGGGGTACCTTCTTACTAAAAACATCATTCTCCATTATATTTGCTTTGACAACTGATTCCCATTTTTCCGATTCAAATATTTGATATTGATACTTGCTTGTAAAATACTCATCCAGCTCTTCGCCGGTTTTTCTATTTGGAAGCATAGAATCTGCATAAAGGTCAAAAAGTCGTTTCCATTGTTCAAGTTGTTCTTCTGTCACCTGTTGGGTGATCATAAACTTATCTCCTTTTTTCGCTCTTTCTCAAAATACAAACAAACTCTGTCAATCGCAATGAACTATGTCACCGCAGAAGAACGGAACTTTTCTTGTATAAACAAACTTTCAGACAGAAGGAGCATTCGTACTTATAGGGTCTTTCTCCTGTTTATACGTTTTAAATTCTGCAATCCGATTATCTATTTCAACGTTGCTTCCAAGTAGACAGGGTTGTGATCGGAGGCTTGGAATTTCAAATTGATGGTTTCGATTTTGGTAATCTCCACGTTGGGAGAAACGATAAACCCGTCAATGACGTAATACTGGGTTTCTGGCGAATTCGCATCGTATGGTTGATTCAGCAGGCGGCAGGTGGGTTCGCTTACGTCATATGCATACTGCCAGTCCTCCGGTAAGCTGCCCAGAACGCCGGGAGTCCAGAGGGAAGCGTCCCGAATGGGATAGGCATCCAAGCAATCAGGGAATGACTGGTTGAAATCGCCGCCGGCAATTACATAGTTGCCCTTTTCATATTCCTCCTGTAAAATGGACAGCAACATTTCTGTTTGTGCCACCTTACCTTCCCCATCATCATATGCCTCCAGATGCAGATTTACCAGCACCAGCTCTTTCTTACTGCCTTCAATAGGCACACGTGTTATAAGCAGACATCGCTTCAGATTTGCCGTCGAAACCGGCCATGAGAAGGGCGATGGCAGGCTGATACGCTCCGCCTCTGCCATATTATAGGAAGACAGAGTCATAATGCCGGAATTGACTTGCCCGATGGTTGGCAGGGGATACGGGACATAAGGGCAGGAATAGTTCAGCGCATAAGCTCCGGAGAGATTGACTCCTTCATAAAATTTGGTTTGATCAAAATGATACGTTCTCTTTGAATTCTGATCGACCTCCTGAAATAGAGAAAAGTCCGCTTTCCCCAAAAGGGCTGCAATTTCATTCAGATTTTCCATCATCCGCTCTTCTGAAGTGCTTCGGACTCCTTTACCGCCATCCATAAAGAAATCCGCATTGTCACCAAGACCGGCATATCCTGTATTGAAGGAAAGCACCGAAACCGTACTGCCGGAATAAGACGTCTCCTTCGTTACGCGATCCACTACAACGGATTCTTGTGCTGCCGGTCGATATTCCCGAATGGTCAGAAACAGCAAGATCGCGCCGACAAAAACGATTATCAGCAAACATATAAATCCAATTATTTTTAGCACTTTTTTCATGGTTTCCTCCATACTTATGATATTTTCGACTTCGATGGACTGTATTCGATAAATCTGCTCCTACTTAAAGTATCACGCTAAACAGATAATGGGCAAGGTCATCTTATCCATGGAAAGATAAACGTCTGCCTGCTCTTTTAATGGAACTGTTAGGTGTAAAACTGTTTGCATTTAAGAAAGTAAACAACCCTTTTTCGCTGTTAATTATTTTTTCAAGTAGCTGCGCCAAGCCCTCAAAATAGAACCATTTTCCCTACGGTACATACACAAATGTAGGCGTCTTTTGTAGTATTCACTCGAATATTCTGTGCTTCACGCTTTTTGTCCATGACAAATTTGCGCTACCAACGTCTGATACTGTTGATATATAATGAATTATAACATAGAACAGCAAAAAATTCAATCACAGAACTATTGTGTAGTCGAAGAAGCATTATGAGGTTAAAAATCAGGTTTAAATGAAAGGCACCCGCCAAAAATGCAGGTGCTTTTGCTGTGAGATTACACTTCTTTTTCTTTTGCCTTTCGGCGATTGAATTCTGAAAGACGAATGCTCATTTTGCGGTGTGCTATTTATAAGCGTAATGCCTTTTTGGGGCATTCGTCAATACATTCAAAACAAAGGATACACTCTGT
>CAZTZO010000020.1:1151-25360 GCA_964618075.1 uncultured Lachnospiraceae bacterium | reverse complement strand
GTGCAATCGCTGTAAGACAGGTGCATTGTATCAATCATCGTGTTCTTTGCCAAATTTAAATAAACGTTAGCAGTGGGTTTTTTATCCGCTGTTTTTTTATTTTGCTTTCCTTGCTTAATTATTGATAATCTGAGCTTGAGGCTTTAAATGAGCGTAAAATTATTTACAATGATGAAGAAGTGCCGTTGTATGACGCTACACAGCTTCAGAGAAGCCAGGAAGCAGACATCCGAGACACCCGCCGTGAATTGATTGGATTGGGAGAATTGAAAAACAGTCCTCAGGCAAAAGCGGACTTTGAAAAATACTCGGTCAAATTAAAAGCCCAGGAGGCTTCATATAAAGACTTTTGCAGACAGACGGGGCTCATAGAGCAAAGCGAGCGCCTAAGGGTGTACGAATTTAACAAGAGCTTAAGCCAAAAGGCGGTGTGGGCGAATAAAAAGGCTTTACACAAAGATAAAATAAGTGTAAAATTACCTACAGGTGAATATGTACCGCTTACCGAAGGAACAAAGATAACTCATAAAGAGGTTATTGCAGGCAAAGGCAAAAAGCGCCAAATAGACGTTATAGATATTCTTCTTGATAAGTACAAAGATACAATAGAAGAAGAATGGCAGAAGAAAAAAGGGATAGGATATGTAGATTATCTCGGGGAAAGCTATAAAACGGAAATCCATTGGTATAGCGAGCCTAGCGTCGGTGATGTTGAACATAAAATATCTACGAGGGGAGGAAACTGGTTTATTGATGAATGAGAACGGATATAAAAAGGTTAAAGTTAAATTTATCGGTAAAGATAACCCTATTGCATTAAGAACAAATAAAATTTACGATGCAGTAATAGGGCAGTTAGGTATGATTTGCTTGGTGGATGAATCAGGCGGAGAATATGCATATTTCCCTGAACTATTTGAAATAGTCAAGGAATAAGCCCCCCACGGGCTTTTTTTATTGAAGTTGTAAATATTTTTTTGAATCAGCTTAATTGACCGCCTTCGGGCGGTTTTTTATGAGGGTATACGAATTTAACAAGAGCCTGAGCCAAAGGGCGGTTTGGGCGAATAAAAAATCGTTGAAATCAAGACAAGAAGCTTATATAATAAAGGCGCTAAAGGCAACAGGCGCATTTTCGAAAAACGCCAACGTCAGATTAACTCCTCGCCCCATCGAAACCAATATATTAAGTTTCGACTTTGACCATATAAACATAGAACGAGGTCATAACATTACAGAAGAAGAAGCAAAAGAATACATTACAAATGCCCTTTTTTCTGTTTCTGTTTGGAATGGTAGATATAAACGCTATTACGGTGAATTTGGTGCTACATACGTGGATGTGCCCAATAAGAAGATTCGGACATCATTTTCGCGCAACGAATTTGACCAAAAAACAATAGAATTAATTGAGGTATATAATAAATGGAGACATTAGCTAAGGTTTTTTGTCCTCTTATCGATAACGAAATAGAAAATATAGATTGCATTGAAAACAGAGATTGTATAAACGGCATAATTAAATTATCTTCAATGCCGGATAAATACAAGGGCAAAAGGGATTATAAGACAGTTTGCCGAGAATGTAAGTATTTTAATTATTAGTAGAGCCTGCGGGCTCTTTTTTGTTGAAAAAAATCAGCTTAATTGACCGCCTACGGGCGGTTTTTATGAGAGTGTACGAATTTAACAAGAGCCTGAGCCAAAGGGCGGTTTGGGCGAATAAGAAAGCAGTTGCAAAAACAAAAGGTCTTTCGGCAGGCAAATACAAACCAAGCGTGTCTATACATGATAAACCCAAAATACTTGAAGAAGTTATTGACTATTCGGATAAGAAGCTTGTAAAATCTATATTAAGGAAATACGAATCTTAAGATAATTAACAGTAATATCGAAAATGCTATTGTGATAACTAAAAGCGGAGTTGTATATCAGTGTTATGGAGATATAAACAATGTTGACCCTTATGGTGATTTAGGAGAGATAATAAGGGGATCTAGTATAACGCATAATCACCCAATAGGCTCTATTAATGAATATTCTTTTAGTAAGTTGGATATGCAACTATTTGAAAACTATGATCTTGATGTTTTAAGAGGGGTAGATGAAAAATATATTTATGAGCTTTTAAAAAATAATACTTATGTAGATAAACCTATTTCAATATTTGAAATGGGGGATTTTGACTACCAACATAATGTAGTAATTGATTTCGCAATACAGAGGTGCTATGGATATAAAAGAGTTGGAAGATAATGCTAATATGGAAATGAGAGAAATATTTAAATGGCAAATAGAGGAAGAAAATAATTTAATATTAGAGTTAAAAGAAAAAGGGATATATAAAGAAGGAATGCTTGATGGTTTTCAAGAATATTTTGAACCTATTAAGAAAGAAGCGCACAGAAGGCTAAATGAAATTCGTAAAAAATATGGATATAAACCTATTGATTTTAAATAAAAGAACTTAACAGCTCTTTTATATTAAAAACCTCTTAATATAATGACATCAAAACATTATAATGTTAATAGTTAGGAGGTGAAATATTGAAGCATGTAACTATAAGGCTTGATGATGACATTCATAAGAAACTTAAATATCTTTCTATTGAAATTAATAGTAGCATAAATGAGTATATTGTGAATTTAATCAAACAAGACTTAGAGAAAAGAAAAAAGTAAGGTTTGTGCCCTCTACCAAAGTACAAACAAACCTTATGAAAATTATATATAATACAGTCCGAGAACTTACCGAAGATTACGAACTAAGTCAACATAATAAAGTCATGGAAATTGCTGAAAAAAATAATTATGGTTATGTGAGAAAAGATAATGAATGATAAAGAACGTCATGAAGCTTTAATGAAGATTTTAGATTGAAAAATCGAAGAAACCAATAAAGCAATTGCTGATTTAATATCAAAGGGTAAATGGAGCAGTGGACTTGACGGAGAGCCCTACGATGAGCTGTTGGAAATAGACCGAAAAGCTAAAGATAAAATACGCGAGCTCGCTGAAAAAGAAGGATTAATTTAATAAGCCCCCACGGGCTTTTTTTATTATGAAAACCCGATTATTGATATAATATCTTTTTATACAATATACGAAACCGGTTTTCTATTTGTATTTTTCTTGAAAATATTAAAAATAATGCTTAACTTAAAGAGCGTTAAATGATCTTCGTTTAAAAACGGTCAAACTCCTCCCCCACGATTATAAACAAACTTGAACTTAAAGCAACAATCTTTTGAATACTCCTTTTTTTATTAATTTATATATATTATAATTTATTATTAGCTTTATAGACGCATTTCGTTGTTTTAATACATACTAATTTAATCAAACGAAAGCCTTTACTTACTTTTCATCATTTCCAATACAAAATTTATGTGTCCGAATACAAAAGGAGTATATTTAATGATTGCAAAACGTTTTAATGCATGTCTGTCGCTCATAGCCTGCTTCTGCTTGTTCTTCATGTAATATCATCTGAAATGATATTGCTTCAAATCATTCAAAAGGGAGCGCTCAGTGTAATATTAGCAAGAAGCTTATGTTTTATTGCTGTAATACACATAATTCTGAGTATGTCGATAATGTTTTTCAATCTTGATAAAAATGCGTCCTCACCTTTTTACATATTAAAAAACAAAACCACGGCTACTCAGAGATGGACTGCCATAGTCTTTTTATTCGCCTTATTTGTTCATATCACCGCCCAGCTTTGCACCATGCCGCTTGTGATAATGATAATAGCCGAGCTTGTCATGCTGATAATAGGAGGCTTACATTTCAGCGTATCGGTTTCAAGAGGCTTTGTCACCCTCGGATTACTAGGAAGCGAGAAATCATTTAAAACAGTCAATATTATTGTTTTGATAATATACTTTTTACTTATTGCAGGTTATTTTACAGCCGTTGCACTTAACATATAACATAAAAAAGGGTTATCGGAGGAATGAATGAATATACTTGTTGTCGGTAGCGGTATAGCCGGTCTTTCATGTGCGCTTGAAGCTGCTAAAGGCGGCGCAAAAGTAACGGTAGTCTCAACATATCAATCAGAAAGAGCGCAATCCGTCATGGCGGCAGGAGGCATTAACGCTGCGCTTGATACAAAGAATGAAAAAGACAGCGTCAGCTCTCATATAAATGACACGATGAAGGGCGGATGTAATATTGCCTCAAGAAAAGCGGTTGAAGGGCTTTGCAGCTCAGCGCCCGAAATTATAAGCTTTCTTGAATCTATCGGAGTAGTCTTTACACGCGATGAAAACGGACAAACTCTTCTCAGAGCTTTCGGGGGACAAAGCCATAAAAGGACATGCTTTGCAGGCGCCTCCACAGGCAAACAAATAGTCTCCGCGCTTGTACGGGAAACAAGAAAATACGAATATGACGGCAGGATAACACGCCTGTACGGATATAATTACCTAAGCGCACTTATTGATGATGACGGATGTCACGGGGCCGTTTTTCAAGACGAAAACACAAGGAATGTTGTAAGTATATATGCCGACGCAACAGTTCTTGCCACCGGCGGTCAAAACTGTCTTTTTGGCAAAACGACCGGTACGGTTATCTGTGACGGCAGCGCTGCCGCAGACGCCTTCTGTCACGGCGCAAGCCTTAAAAACCTTGAGTTCATACAGTTCCACCCAACCACAATGGAAACCCCGCAAAAAATGATGCTTGTGTCCGAAGCAGTCAGAGGAGAAGGTGGAAGGCTTTTTTATCTTTCAGACAATTCTGATCTATCGGATATTTCAAAGCGCGTTTATTTTATGGAATACAAGTACGGAGCTAACGGAAATCTTATGACGCGAGACGTTATATCGCGTGAAATGTATAATGTCGGACGACAGGTATATCTCGATGTAAGCTTTATAGGAAAGAAGATGATTATGGATCGACTGCCGGAAGTATATGATACATGTCTAAAATACGGAGGCATTGATATAACGAAATCACCCGTTCCTGTTTCACCGTCGGTACATTTCTTTATGGGCGGTATATCCGTTGACAAATCACACAGAACCGGTATTGACGCTCTTTATGCCGCAGGCGAATGTGCCGCAATTTACCATGGAGCAAACAGACTCGGTGGAAATTCACTGCTCGGTGCAATTTACGGAGGAAGACGCGCTTCAGACGACATACTCGGTAATGAGCATTATTTTAAAAAGCATTCAGCGCAAAAGGTATATGACGATAAATACTTCGACTCATTTATTTCCGGAATCAAAATAAGGTTTTCTGAGTGTTCAAACACCGTAAGCCACTTCCCTGTCGTTTATATTCAACGTGAAATAGCACGAATAATGAACCAATCGATGGGAGTTGTTCGTTGTGAAAAGGATATCCTTAAAGGACTTGACGAGCTCGATTTCTATACAATAGCCTCAAGAAAGCTTCGCTATAACGGTGATATTTCGGCATACCATAATTATACGATAGCAAACCGCTGCGTTCTGGCAAAGGCTTGTTTACTTTCAGCACTTGAAAGAAAAGAAAGCCGCGGAGCGCACAACAGACTTGAATATCCCGAAACAAGCGAAGAATACGAAAAAGCCTCCGTATGCAAATATCACGACAATGATATACTGATAAATTATGTCGACGAAAACAAAAAAGAGGGCAATAATATATGAAGACTGAAGGAATAATCATAAAAATCCAACGCCGTGAAAGTCCTCTCTCAAAGCCATACTGGCAATCGTTTATGTATACAGAGGGAGATGATAAAACAGTTGCATATGCCCTTGATTCGTTAAATTTCAGCGACGATCTTTATGATATCAACGATAAAAGCGCGCCTCGTATCGTTTGGGAATGCGGATGTCTTCAAAAAGAATGCGGTGCGTGCGCTATGGTAATAAACTCCACGCCGGCACTTGCCTGTGAGACGGTTATTAAAGACGTTGTAAAAAAACGCAACAACCAAGCTTATATTGAGCTAAAGCCTCTCTCAAAATTCAACGTCATTGCAGATCTTAAAGTCGACAGAAGTATTATTTCAAATAATCTTGTAAAATCGGAAATGTGGATAGATGAAGCTAAAAAAGCCGATAAGGCTGAATATGAACATCAATACTCCGTCGCCAAATGCTTAAAATGCGGACTTTGCCTTGAGGTATGTCCAAACTACGGTAAGGGCGAAACATTTTTCGGCGCTGTCATGGCGAATGAAGCATATCTTGTTCGCTCACAAAATGTTCCCAACGACCACCGCACCTCTGTTTTAAAAGAATATAACTCACATTTTGCAGCAGGCTGTTCAAAATCGCTTGCTTGTGCTGACATTTGTCCTGCGAATATCCCTACGCTTGCATCTATTCTCTCTTTAAACAGAAGCGATAAAGCAAAAGCGGTCAAAATAAAAAAATAGCTTCACTTCAAATGACAAGCTTTAATAAACTAAGGACGGTTTAGTTAAAACAAAAAAGACGCATTTTTAAAGAATGCGTCTTTTAAATATAACTTTATAATCACCATTTTACTATTCTGTAATAAGCCTTTGCTGTGATTCTATATACTATTACATATATTATACTGAAAACGACAACACTTATACCTATCCACAACATAGCTAATGATGTGTCCGTCATAACGAAGGCGGCAAGCATTTTAACAAGCATATTGCAGGCTGCTAATATATGTATGAGAGATACAACAAGCGGAAGGAAAAACAATATCAGAGTCTGTCTGTTGATTATTGTTTTCACCTCACTGTCGCTCATTCCGACCTTCTGCATGATTATAAACCTGTCTCTGTCCTCATAACCCTCCGATATCTGTTTGAAGTACATGATAACTATCGTATTTATCAAGAACAGTATCGTAAAGAATATTCCAAGGAATAGGAAACCGCCGTATGTGCTGTAGCTGTCCGCACGGTCGATATCTATACTGCTATATTCATAATAATAAGGTACGCTTGGGTTTGCCTGCTTGACAACGATATACAAATCATTGCAGACGCTGTCGGCAAACAAAAGTCTGTTTTCATCTTCACCCGAAATATCAATGATTATTCTATACCTGTCATCATTTGCGTTGTAATACAAATCCTCGTTTATACCCGGGTTTACACAATTACGAAGTGTCAATGCACACTGTTTATCTTTGGCAACGAAATAAATCTCATTTTGTGTCTTGGCGTTTGGCCCGATATTTATAAGCGTATCATTATAGACTTCGGCAATTCTATATTCGCATCCTGCATTTGAAACTGCTATGTCCTTATCAACATATATATCCGTCAGGACAGCAATCTCATTGTCTGAGAGCGAAATATTCTTACCTGTAATTCTGTTAAAATCATCCTGAGTGATGATGTAAAGAGGGTGAAGCGTATTATATTCTTCAATTACCTGGTAACGGAATTCGGCATTTTCATTTTTACAGTCAAAAGAACCGTCAACAAGCTTTATACTGTCCCGAAGTGCATAAAAATATAATAGATTATCAATCTGCACGCCGCTTTCTTTTGCATCGTCTATTATCGTATTTTCTATAAGAGCCTTGTCAGGTGCTTGACTTATTCTGTCATAAATAAGCGAATACTGGATGTCGTGCGGATTATGCACAGCCAATATCTTTTCCTGACCAAAATATAACGAGCAGCAAAATGATATCGTAACAAGGACCATTGTGGATAATATGCATATATTCGCCAGTCCCGATGCATTCTGCTTCATACGATACATCAAATCGGAAACGCTTATAAAATTGCGGGGCTTATAATAAAACTTTTCATTGCTTTTCATTCTCTTAAGCACAAACTGAAAACCCGCCGCAAACAAGGCGTATGTGCCTATAATGACAAGTATAACAGCCGGCCAGAATAAAAGTATTGCCGCGGTTGTATCTTTCACTGTTATCGAAGCATAATAAGCAGCTATAAGGCATATTGCTCCTATTATCGTGATCGGAACGATCCCTTTTAATTTCTTCTCGCCTTTTTTATCTCCGTTTATAAGATCTATCGGGTTTGCAAGGCGTACCTGCATGGTATTGTAAACTGCGCCGATAATATATATTAAGATAAAGTATCCTATACTGCCAAAATATGCCTGTGCCGATAATTTAAAGCTGCTTCCTACGGCAAGGTTCATCGCAGACATTAGAAACATGAATATCAGCTTTCCGAACACCGTTGCAAGAATTATCCCGGTTATAAGAGAAAGAAAATTAAGGATAAGCATTTCTCTCATGATAATTCCCGTAACGTGCTTTTTTTCAAGTCCGAGAACAGCATATAAACCGAATTCTTTTTTTCTTCTTTTCATCAAGAAGCTATTCAAATACAGCATATATCCAAAGGTGAACAACGCCAGTATGATAAGTCCTACCATAAGTAAGGCTTTCAGCGTTGAACCTTCTCTTATATTCGTTAAGCTGTCCGAGATAACCATATTCATAATAATTGTAAACATTGCGCACATTATAGAGGACGCTATAAAATAGGGCATATAGAACTGCTTATTGCGCTTTAAATTCGCTCTTGCAAGCTTCGAGTATATACTCTTATCCAATGTCCACACCCCCGTCGTTAAGCACGGTCAGCGTGGCAACTATTTTGTCAAAGAAGACCTTCCTTGAATTGTCAGCGCGGTATATCTGGTTGAACAATTCGCCGTCTTTAATAAATAATACTCTTGATGCGTAGCTGGCGGCGTTTGTACTGTGAGTAACCATAAGTATGGTTTGCCCTATTGCGTTAAGCTCTTCAAATTTACTTAATAGATTGGCTGAAGCCTTTGAGTCGAGAGCTCCGGTGGGTTCGTCTGCCAGTAAAATTTTCGGATTCGTTATAACGGCTCGGGCAAATGCCGCACGCTGTTTTTCTCCTCCCGACACTTCATACGGGAGCTTGTCAAGCAGATGTGATATTGAAAGACTCTCTGTCAAAGGAAGAAGTCTTTTGTTCATTTCCTCTATCGGGGTATTCGCAAGCACTAAAGGCAAGAGAATGTTATCCTTTATCGAGAAGGTATCAAGCAGGTTAAAATCCTGAAACACAAATCCTAAATTATCTCTTCTGAAACGTGAAATATCCTTGTTTTTTATTAAATTCATGTTTACGCCCTCAAGCAGCACCTCTCCCGAGGTCGGTTTATCAAGCGAAGCCATAATGTTGAGCAAGGTGGTTTTCCCTGAGCCCGACGCACCCATTACCGCCACGAACTCACCCTTAGACACCTCAAAGCTGATATCCTTGAGCGCTACGCATTGTTGCGAGCCAAGACGCGTATTGTACACTTTTTTGATATGATTTACTTCTAAAAGCTCCATAATTATTCTCCTTATTATTTCTTAAGCAGCGTCATTATATTAAAAAAGAGGTATTGTCTGCCATAGCTTTGGCTTACAATACCTCTTTTAATTCTTACACTTATGTAAGAATACGTATTATTTTGGAAATATCTATTACTGCCTTTGTCCCGTTCATATTTTCGGAAAAAAGCTCTATGGTAACATTTAGCTCTTTTGCTACCGTATTTGCCATATATAATCCAAGACCGCTTGCTTTTTTGTCAAGTCTGCCGTTATATCCGGTATAACCCTTTTCAAAGATGCGTTTGATATCCTCGCTTCTTATCCCTATGCCGCTGTCCTTAATTATCAGGCGTTTATCATCAAAATATATGTGAAGACCGCCTTTTTCGGTGTATTTCACGGCGTTTGAAAGAAGCTGCTCCAATATAAAAGCAAACCATTTACTGTCTGTGTTTACAACAATATTACTTCTGTCAAAATCAATTCCAAGTCCCTTATATATAAATAACGGTGCATATTTTTTTATACAGCTGACGATTATTTCGTCTATCTTACACTGTTCAATCACCAAATCCGATGATATACTTTGCATTCTGACATAATGAAGCGCCATCTGAACGTATTGCTCAATTTTAAAAAGCTCCTGTGAACAAACCTCCTTTGAAGGCATATCGCTTTCCAGTGCAAGCTTCATTGCGGATATCGGAGTCTTTATCTGGTGGAGCCACATAGTGTAGTATTCAAGCTGCATAGAATAGCTTAGCTGAGATGCCGCATTTTCTTCATTGAGTATCTTGTATATATCACTTATCATCTTTTGATAATCACCCTCGATTATATTTGAAGCGGGAGGAAACGCATTGCATACAAAGGATATATTATCCATTAAATCTTTAAGTACTTCTGTTTTATTTTTAAAACGAACATAATCAAAGGCACAACAACAAAATAATACAATTAAGTATAATATAATCGCATAAAATGCATTCACTCTGCCTAAAGAGCTTAGCATCATAAGCGAAAATGATACAATAAATACGATAAGCGACAATACAAGCGCATATTTTCTGTATACGAGGTATTTCTTAATCATCTACTAGATACCCCGCTCCTTTTTTCGTTTTTATAAAGCCCTCCAAACCGATGTCGGATAGCTTTGAACGAAGTCTGTTGATATTGACGGTAAGTGTATTGTCATCAATAAAGCTTTCAGTGTCCCACAGCTCCCTTATCAGCTCGTCACGGCTGACGACATTGTTTTTTCTTGATATAAGCGTTTTTAGGATTCGCTGTTCATTCTTTGTAAGCTCTAATTTATTCTCTTTATATACCAAGCTCATGTCTCCGAGATTCAACAAAGCTCCCTGAGCCTGTAATACCTCCATTTCATCCGTATAGCTGTATGCCCTCCTTAAAAGAGCGTTAATCTTTGCTATTAAAACCTCCATGGAAAAGGGCTTAGTTACGTAATCATCGGCGCCCATGTTCATTGCCATAACTATATCCATATTTTCATTTCGTGAGGATAGGAATATTATCGGTACGCTGCTTTGCTTTCTTATTTTTTCGCACCAATAAAAGCCGTTAAAAAACGGTAGCGAGATATCCATCAATACGAGGTTCGCCTTAGAATCGGTAAATTCCTCCTCAACTTTAGAAAAGTCCGACGTGCAACAACACTCAAAACCCCATTTTATCAAATTGTCAGATACCAAAGAAGCAATCGTTTTATCATCTTCAATTATAAAAATTGTATACATAAGCTTATCCGTTTAATTTTTTTATATTATAGCATACTTATGCTTTATACCGTCAGGTATATAAAAAGAGGGCAAATGCCCTCAATAATTGTCTTTCACCAAGCTTTGCAATTGTTCTAAGCTAAGCCCCAGCGACTTGCAATATGATATATCTTCTTTAAGCTTTTCAAGAGCCATATCGCTTTGCTTTTGTTTCAGCTGGTTTGTATGCATCGCAGCCACAAAGCAGCCTTTCCCGACCATCGTGTATATAAAACCGTTTTTTTCAAGCTCCTCCCACGCTTTTTTTACTGTAATAACGCTTATCCTTAGCTCGGAAGCAACCGTTCGTATCGCAGGAAGACATTCATCGCTTTTTAAACTGCCGTTTATTATCTGAGTGCTCAACTGCTCATATATCTGTTTATATATAGGCTTGTCGGAATCGTTGGCAATAACGATATCCATATATTACACATCAACCTTCTCAAACCTTTTGGCGGATATCTTAAAAGTAAGAAACCATACCGCAAAGTATATTATCAAGCCCGCGATAAGTATGGGAAGCTGTTTGATCTGCATATAAGCAACAGTTGTGTCAAGGTATTTTTTCAATATTGCAACACCATTCACTGCGACTTCCATGATTATAATATATAATCCTATAGCTATGCCACCGATAGTAAGCGGCACACCAACCTTATACGCCGTCTTGTAAAAGCCCGTTATAAAAATAAAGTTAAACAGAGCAAACATGATAAACACAAATCCATAAAACGCTACATTTGCTTCTATCCCGACAGGATTGCCCGAAGGATTCGGATTGATCTTTGCACCTATTATTGCAAACGGTATCGACACGATTACAGATAATATTTGAATAGATCCAAGCGAAAGACATCTCGCCTTTACAGCGTCGGACTTCTTTATCGGCAAACATGACGTAAAGAAAACGTCTTTATTCTCCCTTCCTGACAGGAATACGAAAAACTCCGAAAGACATATGTACATAAATGCCACATAATACGGATAACTGGGTATAAGCAGCATAAGCCCGAAAGCTAAAAATAAATAGCTTGTAATATGAAGCGAAAGCTTATATTCTTTTTTGAGCAGGTTCTTCATCATAATCTGAGTCCTCACTTTCTATATGCAGCATTATTGTTTCCACGTCCACCTTTGCCGTTTCAAGCCCCAGACAAGCGGATATTTCCGTTTTGGCAAGTGCATTGAAACCAAAGGCATTCTTTTTTATACCGATGAGCTTGTGGCTTATGTCGTCATTGAGCGCATCGTTGCTTCCTCTTACCAGTCTGTAGCCCTCAATAAAGGCGTCCTTTTCAACAGAGGCAATTATCTGACCCTTTTTGATATACGTTATGTAATCCGCGCACTTGTCAAGATCGCTCGTTATATGAGTCGAAAACAATATGCTGCGCTCTCCGTCAGAGATAAGCTGCTGAAAAAGCTCTAACAAATCGTCTCGCGATACCGGGTCGAGTCCGCTTGTCGGCTCGTCAAGTATTAATAGCTTAGCATTGTGGGAAAGAGCAAGCGCAAGCGCATATTTTACGTTCATACCCTGTGAAAGCTGTTCTATTGTTTTGTTTTCGTCAAGCTCAAAGCGTTCTAGCAGTTCGCGGTATTTTTCATCGTTCCATTCGTCATAAAAGTTTTTGACTACGCTTGTTATCGTTTTAAGCTTTTTCTTCGGGTAATAATCTGCCCCGCCGAGCATAAATGCAACATTTTTTTACATTCCAGCTCATTATCTGAAAAATCCATCCCGCATATCTCAACCTTACCTCCGTTTGGATGAACAAGATTGACCATGCTTTTCAGCGTTGTTGTTTTTCCTGCTCCGTTTCTGCCGATAAAGCCCATAATATAACCTTTTTCAAGGGAAAAGGATACGTTTTTCAGCTCAAAGCCGGTATATTTCTTGCAAAGACCCTCTACCTTCAACAGTTCCATATTTTATGTCCCTTCGTGAATATTGTGTATATTGTATATGCACAATATATACTCTTACTCTGCGTTTGTCAATAGATAATTTCATTCTTATAACAAAAAAACCGTATCCTGAATATCAATACGGTTTTTTGTTTATTCCGAGAAACAATTATATTTTCTCCGACAATAATCTGTCTATGTCTTCCTTATGCTTAAAATATAAATTATCCTTATTTATATCCTCACATTTTTCTTTTATTTTACTGTCAATTTCATCGTCAACAAGCGAGGAAAAGCGGTAGTCATATGTTTTGCCCTCTCTTAAAATATCGCTTGTCAGCTTATCGGATAATGCTTCAGTAAGTATAATACGAATTACTTCAATATTTTTAGGAGGCAAACAGCTTTTTATCTTTCCCGTTTCGTCAAGCTGCACCGGAGAAAGCAACCATATTTTCATCTTTTCGTCATTTGCGATATCGTCAAAATCAAGGCTGAGCTTTTCCTTCATCAAATCGCATATATTTTTTATCCTTCGACGTGCGTTTATGAAATCCTTCAATCCGTTTTGAGCTGTCATATCACTTTCCCACTCAAGTACATCAAGCTTATTCTCGTAATAATCGGCAATAGCGACCGACAGCTTCTGCGCCATTATCATTTTTGCGGTATATTCATTTGTAAGAGCCTCTTCTTCGCTCTTTCGACTATTCGAAAGATATACAGCCTGTTGTTGGCATACAGACTTTTCAAACGCATCGCACAGCATTTTTTCGTGCAGAGTGGAATTGTCGCTTATGTTATCTGAGCCATTTATAAGCGTCTTTAAAAGCTGTATATGGTCTTTTTTAATTAATTCAAAGGGTAGGTCTTCCTCATACACAGCGCACATACCTTCAAAAGGATCGCTGTTGTTTTTCTCTAATTTAAAAATTCTCTCGGTAATTTCTTTTGCTTCACTGCGATACTCGCAGTCTATAAATTTATCATATTGTTCATGGTAAAAATCGAAAAAGCTCTTTTTCTCATCGCTCGCACTTTCTAAATCGGGATCTTTTTCTTCATTTTTAATTCCTTCTAATACAGAATTCTGTTCTTCCACAAACTTTCTCAAGTCCGCTTCTGCGGCGTCGGTCTGCGAGATAAAAGTATTATTCTGCTTAAGCATATCCGAAATTGCATTTGTGTACTTTCCGTAAAGGTCGCTTGTCAAAAACTGTTTGTTGAATTCGCCCATATCGTTGAAGTCCTTTGACATTTCGTGTATCTCTTCGCACAGCTTGTCAATGTTTTTTTGCAGAGCCTTATCCTCTGAATTGTTTTTCTTTAAAATATCGGTGAATTTTTTTGATTTATCGTCCTTATTACTATTCATGCTTCGTCTACCTTTAGCGTGATAAACTCATATCCGCTTTTCCCCTCTTCGCCGCAAAGTGCGATACAGCCTTCTTCTGGCGCAGTGTCAGCTGGCGCAAGCTTTTTTATCCTGTCCTTTTCATCCTTGATTATCTTCCATGTCTGTGCGAACAAGGTATTATGCGCCTCAGTCAAATCAGATGGTATCACATTTATATTTCTTGCAAATTCAATGAATTCTTTATACTGAGCGTCGTTTAAAAACAGAGCGTCTCTGTATTCCTTTAAGTCAGCGAGCTTGAAAAAGTCATAGCCCTCTTCATTTAGAGCTTTTAGCGACGCTACGACGCTGTCCTTGACAAAAGTATATTGCTCGTCCCCTATACTGTTGATATAAGAAACAAATATATTGTTAAAATGATAATGACGTAATGCGTGATTAGATTCCAGCTCGTCGGCTTTTTTTACTATCTCTTCGTACGTACTGTTATCCCTTCTTTCAAATAACTGTGCATATAATTCGTCGTAAGCCTTCTTTAGCTCGTCATACCCGTTTTCTAAAGCTGCTTTTTTAAGTGCAGAAAGCCTGTCAAGCTCCACCGCTATTTTTATTTCGTCCTCGGCTGAATTGTACTCATCTTCTCTTGCAAGCTTATCTTCCGATAAGTTTAAGATATGGTTTAGTGTTTCAGCTTCATTTTTGCAAAAGGGTGATGAGGACGCTTTTTTATATTGTATTGCATACAGTCTTTTGTAATTGTTCATTTCTTTACCCGTGAGTTTTGTTTTTTCATTAATTTCAGTTTGAGTCTTATATCCTCGTTTTGTGTTTCAAGCCATTTAAAGCCTCCCGCTATACGAGATATGATTCGTTCTGTATAAATTCTCTTCATCTCTCCAACAGTCAGATTTGTCGTTATAATAATACTGCGGCGCGAATTCATTCTCTCTTGAAGTATATTATATAGCTGCATTTCGGCAAAATCAGTGGTGCGCTCCGTGCCCATATCGTCGATTATAAGCAAATCACATGAAAAAATAAAATCATAGACCGAGCGCTCGTATTCACCTAAGGTATAACGCGTAATATCGTCCATAAGTGAAAATGCCGTTTTGTACAGAACGCTGTAACCGTTTTCAAGTAAGCTTTTAGCTATGCTTGTCGCAAAAAAAGTCTTACCGGAGCCTGTTTTACCGCCGAAGATTAGATTTTCATACGAATCAGCAAAATTATCGCAAAAGTTTTCGCATTGATGAAGCACATTTTCGCTTTTTGATTTGTTTTCATCTGTAAATAATGAAAGATCGAATTTTTCAAAGCAGTTATCGCGCATATTTTCGCTTATATTTGAAACGGAACAGCACTCCTCTACTATATACTTTTTAAGGCAAGCGCATATCTTTCCGTCTATATAGCCTTTATCAGAGCATTTTTTGCAAAGAGGCTCATATTCGGGAGAAGAAAAAGGATAACCCTTGTTTTTCATAAAATTACTGATTTCTTTAAGCAGTCTTTGAGACTCTTTTTCGGCTTTATCGGCGCTTATCTCCCCCAAATTCGCTTTTAGCCATAAATCACCCGTTTCATCGAAATATTTCTTTCCCTCCGATGTCGTGCGAAGTAAAAGCTGCATATCGTTGTATGTGTTTGTATGCAGTTGAATATCGATAGCATATTTTCGTTTTGCCTGCGCCAATATATCCATCAGTCTTTATCCTCATACAGAGCCTTTTCCAATAGCTCAACATCATAGTTGTGCTCATTCTCAAGCCTTGTTTTTTTACTGCCTGTACTCTTTTTTATTCCGGTATTATTTTCAGGAGTTTGTTTTCCCTCATGCCATGCCAAAAGTATGGAATCAACGTATTTAAAGGTGGGCTTTGAAGCGGAAAGCGTTTCGTCACACGCCTTTTTAACCGTTTTCATATCCATTCCATATTCGTCAAACCATTTGTCAAGCATATCACGCTGCGGCTGCGATGGAAGACCGTACATTCCAAGATAGTTCATCACTTCCTTGTTTCGCTTGTTATTTTCTGTCCTTTTATCAATGTACTCCCGCGCCTGATCGTATGTTGTGATCCCCATGTCGTAATATACGTTTGCCGTAGTATCCCAATATTGTATGGTTGTTTTTTCTCTCTTTACGCAGTCCTCGATCAACAACAGCACGGTTTGAGCGGAAAAGTGGTAAATGTCAATCCAGTCAAGTATTATATGCTGCTCATTGTGAGAAAGCGGACGCGCAAGGATTGTTTCTATCTGAGAAAACATTTGTTTTAGCTTCTTGTCTATTGAACGCTTAGGACGTTTTGCAGGCGCTATACCTCCGGAGGATAACAGCATGGCCGATACTCCGCAAAATGAAAATGTAGTTGAATTTTTATTTTCCTGAAGAGTTATAAGTCCCTCATCCTCCCAATACTGCCACGCCTTGGCAACTTCTTCCTCTTTTATCTTGAGAGCCTGTGAAATAGCGGCGTTATCTGTTCTGCTGCCTTCGGTGGAAAAGCAACATTTTAAGCCGTAAAGATATACCTTTACATAATCTCCGCGCGCTTTCGGCATGTAATGATTTATAAAGGCGTTTTCGACAACAGTTCTGCCCATGTCGTCTATATCGCTTGTATATTCAAATTTATTCATCGTTATCTCCGCTTTTTGCTTATCTATTATAGCATAACAAGACAATTTGTTGTAAAATATTCGATAAAGGAGCGAAAAATGTTATCAGACAATTATAAAAACGGAGATAAAATTTCCGATATCTTTCTGCTTAAGAAATTTGAAATCAAACAGGCAAAGAACAATACGTCGTTTGCCGATATGGTCTTATCAAACAGAGAAAACGAATTTCCCGCTAAAATGTGGGATACAAAAAACAAAACAACCGAAATAATCAAAACAGGCTGCTTCGTTTCTGTAGAAGCAGTCGCACAGCTGTATAACGACAATATACAACTGATAGTCAATTCAATAAAGATAGCTACACCGTCTGACGAACAGATACAATATCTTGTGGAATGCTCGCCGTATCCTCCGGAAAAGATGTATGAAAAGCTCGTATCTGTAATAAACGGCTGTGAAAATGAAGATATAAAGGCTATAACACTTGCACTTATGGAGGATAACAAAGAAAAGCTGATGTATTATCCTGCCGCCAAAAGCTTTCACCACGCGATAAAGGGCGGGCTGATGTACCATACATATTCGATGTTTCGCTCAGCGAATGCACTGCTGGAAATATATGATTTCCTTGATAAAGACCTTGTATATGCAGGTATTGCACTGCATGATATCGGTAAAACAAAAGAAATGGATTCCGACCAAAACGGTACCGCAGAGGGCTATTCAGCCCAGGGGCGTCTTTTAGGACACATAAGCATCATGATATGTGAGATAGACGCTAAAGCAAGGGTTCTTGATACTGACCCGGAGATAACGATGCTTTTGAAGCATATGATTTTGTCGCACCATTATTACCCGGAGTTCGGAAGCCCTGTTTTCCCCATGATAGCCGAAGCAGAGCTCGTACATCATCTTGACGTACTTGACGCACGAATGGATCAGTTCAGAAAAACTTTACAGAAAACGCTTCCCAAGGAGTTTTCCGATAAGGTCTGGATACTCGACAAAAGAAGCGTATATAACCATAACCTAAATGAAGAAGAAAAGGATGAACAATAAATAATGAAACAATTTCTGACATTTGAAAACATAGTCGGCGTTGCGCTTGTTATAGCGGCAATGATAAACTGGTCGAACGTATCAAAGAGGCTCTCGCAGCTTGGTGAGTTGAGAAGAGCTACTCTTCGCGGTATAAGATATACGGATTTTTCTCAGTTACTGCTTATCATTTTGGCTTTATGCATGTGGTTTGTAGCATTTCTGACATCTACAAGAGATTCTTCAAATGTAATTTTTTTTGTTTCTTTTATAATAGCAATTCTGGTGTTCCTTCTCACCGCTGTTTATACCGTTATAAAGCCAGCCGGTTTTTATGCTCACGGAATTGTAACAGGCTCGGTAATAATTATGTATAACGAAGTATTGGTTTATGACGCCAAGATAACCAAAGACGGTAATGCCGTGCGTTTTGTGTTCAATTCGCGCGGTAAGTTTTTTTCAAACGGCATAAGACTGTTTGTTAAGAAAGACGAAGAAGCCGAGATCAGAGAATTAATAAAAAAGCACTGCAAGTTTAAAAAACAATAGTTTATACAATGCACCAAACGCTGCCGCTTTCTTTAAACCTTTGTAACGTATAATTTGCCCTTTTCATGCAAAAACTGTATTAAGTGAAAATACAGGGGTAAAAGACAATGCATATCTTATCCAAATCGACAAGCGTTAATATAAAACAAATCCAAATGCTTTGCGCCGACTGCAAGGACTTGGTTTTCAGAAGCATATACTCAAAAGGGTTAAATAAAAAAAAGATGACTCTCGTCTTTATCGACGGGCTTTGCGACAAAAGCTTCCTTTCGGAATATGTCGTAGGAAGTCTTAAAAATTATAAATACCCTTTTTTGTTTATAAAAAAACCGACACACGATAAGACGATAGCTTATCTTGCAAGCTGCGGAATCAGCGCAGCACAAACGGAGTGTTTTAATACGTTTGACGAGCTGATACAAAGACTGTTTCTATCTGACGCAGTTGTGCTATGCGACGGGATCAATTCATTTATTTCTATAAGCGCAAAGGGCACACCCAAAAGAGCGGTAAGCGAACCGATTAATAAAAAAACGGTGCGCGGGCCCAGAGACGGATTTACCGAAAGTCTAAGCGACAACATGGCTCTTATACAAAACAGGATAAAATCCCCAAAGCTTAAAAGTATTCCTATGGTTATGGGAAAATATACCAATACTCCTATCAGAATATGCTATATCGAAGGCATAGCTGATGAAAAGCTCATTAAAAGCGTACACGACGAAATATCACAAGTTAAGCTTAAAAGCGTGCTTGAAAGCGGATACGTCCAGAACGCAATCGAAGGAAAGCTAAATACTTTTTTCCCGAAAAGTGAAGCCACAGAACGTCCTGACGAAGCTTGCTCATCGCTTTTGCAGGGACGTATTATCGCAATATTTGACAACACTCCCTTTGTATTGATAATACCCGGGTTGTTCAGAAGTATGCTTTGTTCCACAGAGGATTTCTATGAAAGCAGCTACAAGCAAAAGCTTTTTATCGCTCTGAGAATATGCGCCATGGTGCTAACTGCCGTATTGCCGGCATTGTATATAGCGATCACGGATTGCAGCCCCGAATTTGTAAGTGACAAAATAATTGTTTTTATCAACTCGGCTCGTCAGCAAATACCTTTCCCTGTTTTTTTCGAAATTCTTTTTGTGGAATTCATATTTGAAATAATTATAGAAGCAGGACTGCGCCTGCCAACACAGCTTGGTTTTACAGTCGGCATAGTCGGTACGATAGTTCTCGGTCAAGCGCTGGTGGATGCGAATCTTGTTAATTTAACAGTCGTTATTATCGTTGCCCTAACGGCGATACTTGTTTTTGTTATACCAAACTATTCACTTGCACTGTCTATAAGGATACTCAAATTCATATTCATGTTTGCCGCGTGGGTAGCGGGAGTATTCGGTATAATTATTACCCTTATTATTTGTTTAAGCTCATTATGCGATATAGAATACTGCGGAATGGAGTATATGTATCCGTTTGTCGATTCCGAGATATCTCTTAAGCCCGTTCAACGGGAGGAATCAACTAAATGAACGACATGCTGACTTATAAACAGTTCAAATGTATATTTGCCCTGGCATTTTTAGCTTTGAATTTTTTAACGTATCCGTCAAGGCTGACAAACGCATGTATGAGCGACGGTATTATACCTCTTCTTATATCAAGTTTGCTGGCATATGCAGGCTGTTGTTGTATTTTAAAGGTTATGACCGCTTATAAGGATATGGATTTCAGACAAATCCTGATAAAGTTATCTGGAAAGTGGATCGGAAACATTATTTTTGTCATCTTTATTATCAACCTGTTTAATTTTTCGTGGTATTCAATACGTTTACTCAGCGAACAGATAAACTCATGTATGCTTCGAAATGTCCCAATAGTAATGATAGAAATGCTTCTTATATTGAGCGTATTGTTTATAGGAGTAAAACGTATCAGGACTCTCGGAAACCTTTCCTCGATACTCGTATGGTATGTCGGAATATGCCTTGCCGTTTTGGTTGTACTCTCATCAAAAGCAGCTGAATTTAAAAATATGTTGCCGCTCTTTACTTCTGAATTGTCACAATACGCAAACGGCGTACTCGTCAACAGTTCATATTTATTTTCGGCAGTGCTCGCAATACCGTTCTTCGTACCAAAGGTAGATGGTATATATGAAAAAGGACGACGTTTATATAAAGATTTCGCAGTTATATTCGCCTGTGTGTTCGGCGTATACTGTGCTTTTTACATCTTGTGCATAAGCGTGCTCGGAACGCAGTATACAAGCGATTATATATTCCCCGCTCTTCGCATAGTGCAAAGCGACAACTCTCACAACGCATTCTTCGAACGCTTTGAAATAATGCTGCTCTCAAGCATTATAGTTATGCATATAACATATTTTTCTGTAATGCTAAGAAGCATAAAAAATGCCGCGGAAAATGCTTTTGACAAGAAAAAGGCTGACATTGTTTTTTTTGCTTCCCCTGCTTTGATATTTATCGTGGTTTTGTTTTTCAACAACGAAAGTATAGGAAAGCTTGTGTTCAGATTCATTGACACGTCAAACATCACAGCGCCACACGCCTTGCTGCCGTTTATTGTCTTCATTATATATCTTATCAAAAGAAGGAAAGAATTTAATGAGTAAAAAAATACTCATAGCTATGGTTATTGTCGCATTTGTTTTCGGTATTGTTGCAAGCTCACCGAGCGATACTCTGAATGATTTGAGCCTTGTAAACACTATGATATTAAGACAAAATGAAGACGGCGGTATCAATATGGAGCTGCTGGTAAGCGAAAAAACAAAATCCACAAAGGGCAGCTCCTTTAAATACGGCATTATATCCTCTGAGGGCAACAGCATATCCCAATGCGTCAGCATGGCGCAGAACAATACCGGAAAGGCTGCTTTTTTCGGTCATCTTAAAAGCGTTTTTTTCGAGCAGTCTTTTTTGAAGGAGGAGGGTAATATCGAAGCGTTTTGCGAGTTTGCAAAGAGAAATAATTATATCAATCATTATGTTACTCTTTTTGCTCTTGATGATAAAGAAAACAAGCTTTCAGATGCAATTAAAGATGAAGATGACAAGGTGAGCGACTTTCTAAACAGCATCGTAAAAAAATACCCTTTGGACGGTATATACACAATAAAGTATAATCAGATGGTAAACTCAAACGGTTTATTTTGTTTACCTTCGCTTATTTTCGATGAATCGCTTACGTTTAACGGCTTGTGTATAATACAGGATAATATATATAAAGCGCACCTTGATACACAGGAAGCAAAATTTTATAAAATATTGACCAATGAAGCAAACAATATTACCTTAAAGGTGCAATCCGGTGATATCCATATTCAAAAATGCAAAGCAAGGCTTAAATATGCGGGTGGAAATAATTATTTAATGAACATTAAGATGTATTGCGATATAGAAGCGTACAGAGAAGAAATTGATGTAATTGACAAAGAAGAGGAAGAAACAGAAGCTCGTTTATGCTCATATATCACTTGGCAGCTTAATGAGTTTATGAGAAAAATACAACGTGGCTATGAAAGCGATATCATCGGAGTCGGTAACTGTTTAAGAATAAGCGACTACTCTGAGTACAAAAAAAGAGAATCATTTAATGAGGATATATTCAAAAGCAGCAATATAAATATTTCGCTTGACGTGCAAATAATAAGAAACGACTTATTTAAATAATAACAGCTATTGCAACGCTTTCTTTTTTTCGATGAGTAGATTTTTGATTATAGCGTGAAATTGGTCTTATAAAGTAAAAATGAACGCATACATGCCTATAATTATGCGTTTTTACTTGTCAAAACGGGCAAGATTATTTAAAATAAAGGAAAAGAATGCAAACATTATTAAACGGAGGTACACTATGCACGATTACGTTTTAAGTATAGACTGTGGGACTCAAAGCATCAGAGCATTGATATTCGATGAAAACGGCAACCTGCTTGCCAAAGCAAAGAAAACCTTTGATTTTTACATATCGCTCAAGCCCGACTGGTTTGAAGCTCCCTGCGAAAAATTCTATGAAAGTCTTGTTGAAGTTTGCAGAATAGTAAGAGAAAATGAGCCTGATATCTATAAGCAGGTCAAGGCAATATCCGTAACCACACAACGTGACACATACATACTCGTAGACGAAGACGGTAAACCAATAAGAAACGCCATCATATGGATGGATAACCGCCTTGCACAAGGACTTGAGCCTCTTAAAGGACTTCTCAGCGGCGCACTGAGCCTTGTGAAAATGAAAGATGTAATGGAAAAACTGCGCCTTATAGCACCTATACATTGGCTACAGATAAATGAGCCGGAAAACTGGAAAAAAGCACATAAATGCTTACAGCTTTCCGCATACCTGAACTATTGTCTTGACGGGGAATATAAGGACAGCGACGCTTCGATAGTCGGACATCTCCCCTTCGACTATAAAAACAGAAATTGGGAAGCAATGAGCGGGATCAAGTCTATTATGTTCAATATAGAAAAGGAGCGCAGGTATGAAGTGGCTCCGTCGATGAGCGTGATGGGACACCTGACATACAAGGCTGCAAAAGAGCTTCACTTGCCACAAGGTCTGCCAATAGCTGCGGCAGGAAGCGATAAAGCATGCGAGGCTGTGGGAACAGGCTGCAACAATGACAGTATAGGAAACGTTTCTTTAGGCTCGCAGGCGACTCTTGAAACCACAACTGAAAAATACTATGAGCTTGATCCTTTTTTCCCGCCTTTTACAGCTGTCAGACACAATTCCTTCAATCCTGAAATAACCCTGTACAGAGGTTTTTGGCTGGTTCGATGGTTTAAGGATGAATTTGCGAAGAACGAAGAGCTTATGCAGGAACAGACAGGGCGCGACGCAATAGAGATACTCAATGATTCCCTTGAAACAATTCCTCTGGGCTGCGACGGACTTATGCTTCAGCCTTTTTGGGGGCAGGAATTAATGCGCCCCGAAGCAAAGGGCTGTATTATCGGATTTTCCGACGCGCATACAAGGCTCCATATTTACAGAGCCATAATAGAAGGAATAGGTTACACCCTTCTTGAAGGTATAGAAAAAATAGAAAACAAGTCCGGCAAAAGACTTGAAAAAATAGTGATATCGGGAGGCGGCTCACAGAGCGATGCTATATGCCAGATTGCCTCAGATATGTTTAACAGAGAAGTATACAGAGTCCAGACGTACGAAACGAGCGGACTTGGCGCAGCATTATGCGGCTTTGTGGCAATCGGGAAATATCAGACCCTCGACGAAGCGACAAAGGCTATGGTTCATCCGACGGATATATTCCATCCGACACCCGCCAACGCTTCGAAGTATAAAGTTTTATACGAAAAGGTTTATAAAAATATTTACAACAATTTAAAGCCTGTGTATAAAATGATGAATGAAGCCTACACCGAGATCGGAGAAAACATCAACAGTTGAAAAAACATGACATAATAAACGCCGAAATAACAAACCGTGCGTCCTTAACGAAAAGCATCGCATACAGTGAAGATAAAAAGATTCTCATTGACGGAGGATACGAGGGACAAACTGCTCAAATCATTATTACAAAGAAGAAGAACTCGCGCTATGAAGGAGCTATTATAAAAACGCTCAAGCCCTCCCCCATGCAAATAAAACCTGAATGTAAAGATTTTATG
>CAZTZO010000020.1:0-1141 GCA_964618075.1 uncultured Lachnospiraceae bacterium | reverse complement strand
TTCTTCATGGATATCCCGTACAATTATCAGTTGAAGCTAAAGCAGGACTATATTCATTCATTATTTGAAAAGGCAAATATCGAATGCTGCGAATATGAAAATATACTACCCTCTCCTGCAGAACAAGGCTACCGCAATAAGATGGAATTTTCCTTCGGAGACGAATATATTCAAGGCCCTTTAACTCTCGGAATGCACGAAAGGAAAAAACACCACAGCATTGTCGGGCTGAAAAACTGTCTTATCTCGCCTAAGGATTTCAATACGATAAGATGCGGAGTCGAAGAATATTTCAGACAGGCAAACATACCCTTCTATAACAAGAACACAAAGGAAGGCTATTTAAGGCATCTTGTAATAAGACACAGCGTGTATGAAAATTCATTGCTTCTCAATCTCGTCACAACATCAAAAGGTACCTTTAATAAAAAAGAATTTACCGATATGCTATTGTCACTTCAAACTGAAGGCAAAATAGCCGGAATACTTCACACTCAGAACGATTCCTTTGCCGACGCTGTAATAGCAGACAGAACAGATATACTTTACGGAACCGATCATATAACAGAAGAAGTGTGCAATCTGAAATTCAATATCGGTTCTCTTTCATTCTTTCAGACGAACACGCGTGGCGCACAGGTGCTCTACGAAAAGGTTCGGGAATATATAGGAAATACAAACGATAAAACGATATTTGACCTTTACTGCGGAACGGGTACTATTGCACAGATAGTTTCCAAAGGAGCAAAGGCGGTTTATGGTATAGAGCTTGTCAAGGAAGCAGTTGAATCGGCAAGAGAAAACGCAATGACAAACGGCTTAGAGAATTGTTCATTCATTTGCGGCGATGTGCTTGAAATGATAAACAGCTTGAAGGACAATGCCGATATTATAATACTCGATCCTCCGCGTGCGGGGATTCACCCAAAGGCAATAGAAAAAATAATCGCATATATGCCCGAAACCTTTGTTTATGTCAGCTGCAACGCTTCGTCGCTCGTGCGTGATCTGCCGTTTTTTTTAAACGCCGGTTATTATGTACAAAAGCTCTGCCCTGTTGATATGTTTCCGTTTACACCGCACGTTGAGACGTGCGTACTTTTGTCCCACAAAAATTCGTAAACATCTCCACCGTCCTTAT
>CAZTZO010000019.1:0-28746 GCA_964618075.1 uncultured Lachnospiraceae bacterium | reverse complement strand
ACTATCTTCTAGAAATTTTCCACTTTTAACTTGTACTATTTATATACTACCATCAATGTAGTTCCGCCTCTTGAGGGCTTTTGGTGGCAGGACGGAATAGATGGCTTCGACTATTCGGATAAGTCGTCATTTTGCTGGATATCTGTAATACGTTTACCCGAGTTCATAACAAAAGATGATTTTGACTGGGCGGTAAGCGAGGCAGAAAAAAAGAAAAAGATTGACTGCTCAAAAGCAGAAATGATAAGTCTTGACGAAGGACTTTGCGTACAAATTATGCATATCGGAGCATATGACGATGAGCCTGCCAGCGTTAAGCTAATGGATACATATATCGAGCAAAACGGTTACACAAACGATATAACAAACAAACGAATGCACCACGAAATATATTTATCTGACGCGAGAAAAACAGAAATAGCAAAATGGAAGACAGTCATACGTCACCCAATCAAAAAAATATAAAATTAACAATAGGAAGTATTATGATACATTTGGTTTATTGTGATAACACAGGCAAAAAAGGCGAGCGAGAGCTTGATAAAATAATATCCGGGGATAAAACTATGATAATCAGAAGCGCTACAGGCAGGAAAATTCCACATAGCAGAGTTTTTGAAGGAGAAACGCTTTATTTTATGGAAAAAGGCTCAGCGAAAATATCTGTAAGCGCTATGGTAACATCAGTTAAAAATTATGTTAAGCTCAACGAAGACGAAATAAACGAAATATTTAAAACTCATGCATCTAAGCTTTCGCTTACAGACAAGCAGATCGTTCGTTGGCACAAGAAATGTATTTGTCTTGTAGAGTTTAATGAAGTCCAATCTATCGAGCCTAACCTTCCCTTTGAAAAACAAAACAATATGGACGACTGAATCATACTTGATAAAATAGAAGATGTTTTATCTGGAAGTTCAGTACCATATAATTATGACAATATAAAATTCTAATGTTATTTATTACAAAGGAACAAATTAAAAGGAGGGGAAATTGGCATCATTTTTAAGGGCTGCTCTTCCGTGGATATTTATTGGAATATCTATCGCAATAATCGCAGTACATCACTTTAAAAACAGAGAAACAAATAATGGCAAAAAAGATAAAGACAACAGAATGAACGAGGGTATGTGCATAGGTATGTGTCTTGGCGTCGTACTCGGCACGAGTGGCGTATGCGAGATAGCAACAGGCATAAGCATGGGCATGTTTTTAGGCATGGTCATCGGAATGTATATAAAAAAATAAGCTTAGGTATAATACAATGTTAAACAATTCAATGCAATTAGAAGAATTAATCAGTTTAAGCCATGATAATATCTGCGAGATTACTGCGATAAAAAACAATAAAATAGTTTATGAGAATTATCGAAACGGTTTTAAAGAAAATGATGCATTAAACATTATGTCCGTAACAAAGAGCGTAATATCTTTACTTGTGTTTATTGCAATAGACAAGGGTTACGTAAAGGACGTTAATCAAAAGGTTATGGATTTTTTTACGGATTACACCGTAAAACGCGGAGAAAAAACCATTTACGATGTAACTATAAAGCACCTTCTTACAATGACAGCGCCATATAAATACAAATCGGAACCATGGACAAAGGTCTGTACAAGCGATGATTGGACAAAAGCGGCGCTCGATATTTTAGGAGGAAGAGCAGGTATAACAGGCGAATTCAAGTACTCAACGCTCGGTATACAAATCTTATCGGGAATTATAAAAAATGCAAGCGGAATGCAAGTATTAGATTTTGCCAATAAGTTTCTATTTGAGCCTCTAAATATTCCCATACACACAAATGCAGCAGTCACATCAAAAGAATCACAATTTGAGTTTCTTATGTCCAAAAATGCGAAGGATAATGTTTGGATAGCCGACCCTATAGGTACAAATACAGCGGGCTGGGGACTTTGCTTAAGCTCTCGCGATATGGCAAAAATAGGACAAATGTGTCTTAATAAAGGCGAATATAACGCTCAAAAGATTTTATCGGAAAAATCAATAAAAGAAATATTCACGCCAAGAGTACAATGCGACGAACGCTTCGCAAATATGCAGTACGGCTATCTATGGTGGATAATCGACGATAAAAATAAAATATATGCCGCAATCGGTGACGGAGGGAACGTCATATACATAAATGCAATTAAAAATATTGTTGTATCTGTAACGGCGACCTTTAAGCCTCGTGTTTTCAACCGAATAGATTTAATACACGATAGTATAGAACCGTTAATTGACAATATGTAATAATGCCTATAGAGAACGATTAATATGTTTTAAAAAGATAAGAATCGGGAGTATACCCGATTCTTATCTTTCGTTTGAATATAATAACTATCTTATTTATAAGCTAAGCATAATCAATTATAACCTTCATTAAAGAGTCTCGTATAAATGCTTGCATAGTGAGGAAATATCTATAAATATTTCTATATCATTATTATCTGAACTTTTAAATTCTTCGTTCATCATTGCTGGGTCTTTCGCAAAACAAACAACAGGTTTATTTAAAACCGAACAATCCGCTATCACCGAAATTCTATCGGTTATCATGAAATCTATCCTTGAAAGAAAATTCATCGTGTCACTCTTGGGCGGAAGATTGATAATATTTGAGCATTCTTTATCGTAGCTATCACCGGCGGCTAAAAGGTACTGCTTTGTTATAAGGATAGCATCATTGTTCTTAATACAAGCAGCAATTTTAAATGCATTTCTCGCATTTTCCGATATAATTTTTGTCTCATGTGAAAGACAAGGAAAATAACCTACTAATTTAACTCCGCGCGATTTGATTTCATTTATATGATTTATAAGCACACGTTCTTCGTCAGTAAAAAATAAATCAGTTTTTCCTTCTATATACAGAAGCCTTTTTGAAGAGAAGGTAGAAATTCGCTCATCTTCCAATGAATACTTATTGAAAAGACATTTCTTATTCCCTTCACTGTATGGCGCAACGTATCCGTTTTCTGTTTTGAGAGCTTCTTTTACATCAAAAAAAATCTTTTCACTACCCTCTGTCAGCTCGGCTTGAACGTCACCGACGAGCGTATCGCAAAATATATATCCTGCCTTCAAATGCGCCTTGCGGGATTCCTTGCTTCCGATAAACACAGAATCATACCCTTCCCTGTTAAGCTGTTCATAAAGAAAACGATCCTTTGTCGCAAAATAAACATTTGATAAACCAAATTCTTTTTTGTTGGCATTCATATACAGAAAAGTTGCCTTTGTATCATTTTCAAAGGAACAACCGTTTCTGCTTCCGAAAAGCGCGACTTTATTGCTTCGATGACGTGCTATTTTGTTGTTTTTTAAAGAACCGTCTGCTTTCATAATCAACTCTTTCAAAAATGTTTATCTGATAAAGCTTGTAACTATTCGTTTTTCCTTTTCAGGAATTGTTAAACCTGCATTTTTGCCTGCTTCAATAGATTTAAGCAGCCATACCATATTATTACCGAGAGTGCGCATAATTTGAAGCCCCTCCAAATCAGCCTTTACCTCTTCGGGATTATTGCCGTGTACGCTGTTCCAATATTGTGACGATACTATCGGCATATTTGAAATAGTAAAAAATTTATTTATTCTGTCAAAGGCTGCGCTCGTACCGGAACGACGAGCACTCACAACACTGGCAGCAGGTTTGTATTCCAATATTTTTGAATTGCCGTAAAAGATTCTTTCCATAAAAGCGCACAGAGAAGCGCTTGCGCTTGCGTAATGCACAGACGAACCAACTATGATACCGTTAGACTCCGCTATCTTTTTTATTGCGGTATTTACGCTGTCATCATCGAAGTTACAGAAACCTGTAGTCGGCTTTGAGCAATTTTTACAAGCCACACAGCCACGTATTGGTTTTGTTCCTATATGGAATATTTCGGTTTCAATACCGCCCTTTTGTATTGCGTTCGCAACCTCGCTAAGCGCGGTGTAAGTGCATCCACGCTCATGAGGACTCCCGTTTATCAACAGTACTTTCATCTATTTACCTCAGCTGTTCTTTAATTTTGCTTGCTTTTTCATATAATTGTTGTTTTTGACCGCATACCAGAAGCTGCCACAGATAAACAAGCTTGAATATGCTCCACAGATAAAGCCGATTATCATTGGCAATGTAAATTCTTTTATAGAGGTCACGCCAAAGATATAAAGCGAAATTACCGCAAGCAAAGTCGTTATCGTTGAATATAAGGTACGCTTACAGGAAGAAACAAGGCTGTCGTTTATAAGCTGATCAAATTCATATCTGCCGTGTCTTTTTTTACGGTCTCGCACTCTGTCAAACACAACTATTGAAGAGTTTATCGAATAACCCAGAATTGTCAATATCGCCGCAATAAACGAAGAATTTACCGGCCTCTTAAATATCGCGTAAAAGCCTATAACTATAATAATATCGTGCAGTAATGCGATTATAGCGGCAATGCCGGACAAGAATTCAAAGCGAATCGTTATATAAATAAGTATGCAAACAATGGTTATCAAAGAGGCTTGCAGCGCCTGTAGTTGCAGCTCCTTTCCTATTGTCGGACTTACCGAATCAAATGACAAAACTTCCTCAGAGGTAATATTGAAATTGTTTTCGAAGTCGTCTATCATGGCATTTTTAGTATTCTCATCAAAGCTGATTGTAGACTTGATAATCACCTGAGTATTTTCATCTCCCGCGGAGGTTATGATCGCGTTCTGATCGTATTTATCTGTTATAGTCTTAATTTGTTCCGTAGAGAAAGTCGTGTTAAGCTCAAATTGAGCAATACTGCCGCCCACGAAATCAATGCCCCAATTCAAGCCGTTGATGATGATACCGGATATGCTTATCAATACCAAAACGGCGGGAATTATCAGAAAGAGCTTGTATCTCTGCGCTATATCGAATATTTTGTTTTTCATCTATATCTCCGCCTTTCTTCCAAAGGAAAGCGTTTGTCCTCCGAAAATAGTGACAATGGATTTTATTAAGTTCTTTGTTACCACTACCGCCGTAAACATACTAACGCAAACACCTATCATTAATGTTAACGCAAAGCCTCTGATTGTTCCTGAGCCAAAGAAGAAAAGCGCTGCAGCGGCAATTATTGTTGTGATATTTGCATCAAATACCGTTTTAAAAGCACTTGCAAAGCCGGAATTTATCGAAGCAAAAGCTGATTTCCCTAAGGTAAGTTCCTCTTTTATTCTCTCAAAAATAATAATGTTGGCGTCCACCGCCATACCTATCGAAAGCACAATGCCCGCTATACCGGGCAGAGTTAACGTAACCTTCAAGAGTGCCATGATATACACAAAGATCAAAGTATATATTAATAGGGCAATATCTGCCGCCAATCCGGGTATTTTGTATACCAAAAGCATGAAAAGCAGCACTAAAGCAATTCCTATCAAACCGCCCTTAATGCTTTTCGAAAATGCATCCTCACCCAAGGTCGCTCCTATCTTTTGAGATTGAACTACAGTAAAGTCTACAGGAAGAGCGCCTGCGCGTATCAAGGTTGCAAGCTCCATTGCTGTATCCTTATCACCGATATTTGTTATATATGCCACGCCGTCGGTTATTTGCGTATTGACAGTGGGGTCGCTGAGCTGCTCGTTATCAAGCATTATATAGATTTTCTGATTCAACAGTCTTGCCGTCGCCTCACTGAAGAGAGTCGCTCCGTTATCCGAGAACGTTAATTTCACGGCAGGTGAGCTTGCTCCGTAGCTGTCTGTATAATTTTCATATACAGAAGATTTAACGTCCGCTCCTGTAAGGATAACATTTCCGCTCGGATCCACGAAAGTCAATTCCGCAGTTTTGCCTATCATATCAATGGCCGCCTGTTCATCGCTGATATCAGGTATGCTTATCCTTATTTTATCACTGCCCTGCTGGGATATCTCGGGCTCGCTTACTCCGAGAGAGTCGATACGGGAACGTATGATAGTTACCGCTTTTTCTAAGGTATCCTGAGTAATCTGCGTATCGGTTTCATTTGCCTGCAAAACCACATATACGCCTCCCGTGAAATCAAGACCGTATTTTATTAAACTGCTTACCGGCTGTATATCATAAACTCCAAAGATATTACTCAGCGGCAATCCCGTAATAAAGAGAACAGCTGCTAAAATCATGACGAGTATTATCACGCATAATTTTATTATTTGGTTTTTCTTTTTCATGCAATTACCCTTTCATTGCTGTCTGTCTGAAATTTAATTATAGTAAATCGAACGCTTAAGGTCAATAATTGTTTATATTAAAGGCAATCTTGTAAGTAACGATATGGTTAAACTTTTTTAAAATTTAATAAAACAGCCTCTTAAATTTATATACAATTAAGAAAGCTGTTTTACTATAAAAAGTATATCTGTTTACAATCAAAATTCTTAGGAAATCTTTTCGAGTGCTTTAATATACTTTACATACTTTTCGCTATTGTCAAGGTTGAGTACGGCGTCCTTTGTTATCACTACTTCCTGTACGTCCTTCATATCAGGCACATGATACATGACCTTCTGCATAAGCTTTTCGGTTATGCTTTTAAGTCCGCGGGCTCCGGTGTTCCTTTCAATCGTAAGATGCGCTATCTCCTTAATCGCATCATCTTCAAAGGAAAGCTTCACTCCGTCCAAACGTAACAGCTCGGTATATTGCTTTAAGAGGGAATTCTTCGGCTCCTTCATAATTCGCACAAGAGCATTCTCATCGAGCGTTTCAAGTGCTGTGATAACAGGAAGTCTTCCCACAAGCTCCGGTATAAGACCGAATTTTATTAAATCCTGCGGCATGACCTGCTTTAAAAGCGCGTCCGTCTGTTGCTTATCGTTTATAGTTATATCAGCATCAAAGCCCATTGTCTTGTTGCTGACTCTTGAAGCGACGATATTTTCCAGTCCGTCGAAGGCTCCTCCGCATATAAACAGAATATTTCGTGTATCTATCGGAATATATTCCTGCTGAGGATGCTTTCTTCCTCCCTTTGGCGGCACATTAGCTACAGTGCCCTCAAGTATCTTAAGCAGAGCCTGCTGTACACCCTCCCCGCTTACGTCTCTCGTGATAGACTGATTCTCGCTTTTGCGCGCGATTTTATCCACTTCGTCTATATAAACAATACCGAATTGAGCAAGCTGTTCATCGTTATCGGCAGCCTGTATCAATCTTAAAAGTATATTTTCAACGTCCTCGCCGACATATCCGGCTTCTGTCAGAGAAGTGGCGTCCGTTATTGCAAAGGGTACGTTCAATGCTTTCGCAAGAGTTTCAGCCATTAAAGTTTTTCCGCTGCCAGTTGAGCCCAATAAAAGAATATTGCTTTTTTGTATCTCTGTTTCGTTGTTGTTATTATGTGCGTTAACTCGTTTGTAGTGGTTATACACAGCCACAGCAAGAGAAATCTTTGCCTCGTCCTGCATAATAACATAGTCGTCAAGGATTTTTTTGATTTCAGAAGGCTTCTTTATATCTCTGAAAATTTCAAATTTATTCTTTTGATTTTCCTTCTTTGGAGCTAAATAGTATTCTTCATAAAGCAGCTTTAAACATTCAGAGCATATTGTAGCTTCCTGCGATACAATAAACTGCTCCGCCTGTGAATGATCCCTTCCGCAAAAGGAACAATGCGTATTGTTACGTTCTTCAGTCATATTATAACCTCTTCGTGAGTATTTTATCTATCAGACCGTAATCGACAGCTTCCTCGGCAGACATGAAATTGTCCGAATCCGTATCCTTGGCGATAACATCAAGCGGTTTTCCTGTTTTTTCACTTAATATCGAATTCAACTTTTCTCTTGTCTTTAACAAACGCTTGGCATATATTTCGACGTCGCTGCTCTTGCCTTGAGCTCCTCCCAAGGGCTGATGTATCATTATTTCACTGTTCGGCAAAGCAAGTCTTTTACCTTTTTGTCCGCTTGCGAGTAAAAATGCACCCATAGACGCAGCCATGCCCATACACATGGTCGATACATCGCATTTTATAAAATTCATCGTGTCATATATTGCCATACCGGCAGAAATAGAACCTCCGGGGCTGTTTATATATAAGCTTATATCTTTTTTTGCATCGTCTGCTTCGAGAAATATCATTTGTGCCACAATTATATTTGCGGTCTCGTCGTTTATTTCTCCCGTAAGCATTATTATTCTGTCCTTTAATAAGCGCGAATAAATATCATATGATCGTTCGCCCTTTGAAGTCTGTTCAACAACTATCGGTATAAGTCCCATTTGTTACTCCTCCCTTTTTAAAGTCTTTCCCGCCATTAATATGACGGGAAAGAAGTTTTATTTTTCGGTTGTCGCATTGTCTGTTAAAAAGTCGTACATCATTTCCTGCTTAATGGCGTATTCTATGTATTCCTTCATATAGTCATTTAATGTCTCTTTAAACTCTTCTGTCTTTTTACCGTAAGCTTCCGCATACTTTTCGCATTCCTCATCAAACTTCTTTTCATCGACCTTAAAATCTTCCGCCTCGATTATCTTTTCAGTGATGAGCTCAGTTTTAAGCTGTCTTTGCGCCTGCTCCGTAAATAATTTTTCTATAAATTCCGGATCCTTGTCCTTGCTTGTTTCTATAAGATACTTGTAATACTGCTGTGGATCAAGCCCGTTTTGTTTGAGCATATCATCGTTTTCTTTTTTAATATCCTCTGCTCTTTCCTTAAGCATCATCTCAGGGATATCAATTTGCGTCTTTTCAATCAGCTCGTTCATTATAGTTGTCTGCGCTTTTTGCTTAAGCTCGTTTATCTTACGCTCCTTAATCTTACCTTTGAGCGCCTTATTCATATCCTCAACGTTCTCATATCCGAGATCAATGGCAAAATCGTCGTTCACTTCAGGAAGCTCTTTTCTCTGGACACCGAGTACTTCGACTTTAAACACCGCATCCTTGTCGGCAAGCTCTTTAGCATGGTAGTCCTTAGGGAATTTAACTTTAACGTCTGTCTTATCCCCTGCCTTTTTACCTATAAGCTGATCTTCAAAGCCGGGAATAAATGTGTTCGAGCCTAAAACAAGAGGAAAATTTTCTCCCTCGCCGCCTTCAAACGCCTTATCGTCAACAAAGCCTTCAAAGTTTATATTTAAAGTATCGTCTTTTTTACTTTTTTCATCATCTAAGCTGACAAGTCTTGAATTTTGTTCTTTGAGCGAATTGATCTCATCCTCTAAATCCGATTTCTTTGCTGTATATTTTATAGGTTCGATCTTAATGCCCTTATATTCTGATACTTCAAAAACGGGCTTCAATGATATATTTATCACAATAACGGCTCCGTCCTCGCCGATTTTCTCTATTTCAGTGAGCTGCGGCGCTGCGCTTGACTCAAATTTCCCTTCCTCTAAACATTTCGTATACTCGCCGGGGAACGCTTCTTCGAGTGCGTCATCGTAAAATATCTCCTTACCGTATCTGCTTTCTATTACGGCGCGGGGTACCTTACCCTTTCTGAAACCGGGTATATTAAACTTTCCCTTGCTCTTTTGGTATACCTTACTTACAGCTGTTTCAAATTCTTCCTTGGGAATAGTCAGTCTGACCTTTGCTATATTCTTTTCGTTATTTATCAGCTCGAAACTCATTACATATCTCCTTTATTTATATCAACCTGTATGATAATAGCATAAAAACTTTCAATTAAAAACCGATTATGATATGAAAGTTTATTTTATTCTTTTATTATATCGGACGTATCGACATCCAGCCATACCTTGCCGTAGTTTAATCCCACTTTACCGTTATCATAATACGCTATATTCTTGCTGTCATCCTCGAAGGTAATAAACAAAACTGTATTTGACGTATTTTTGACTACTGTAGATATTTTCTGCCTGTTCAGCTCATTTGAAAACTTATCAAGCACGGTATTATCAGTTACGATAGAGCCGCTTTTAACTCCGGAGCGAAACGGCTCCTTCTCGTACTCAATGACCTCTATTGCATCTATCTTTTTATCAAATACTCTTAAAGACAGATATTTGCCTTGTAAATAGGAAGCGTATGCAATTATTAACACGGCTATAAGTGCAATACATGCGCAAGCGATTTTTAAGAATGTGAATAGCTTATCCTTCTTTGCTTTTTTGTCCCAAGATATATCCTTTTGAGAAAAAAAAGTTTGTTTTTCGAACATTCAGTTCACCTTTACATTATAAAATTTTTCGAAGTTTTTATAAAGTATTCTGATATTTTCTTCATCGTCAAGAGCCATTGAATAATATCTGTCCATTTCCTGCGACGGATCCCACAAAGGAAAATCAGTGCCGAACATAAATTTATCCACACCTATGTCCCTGATCATATCCTTTGCGGTTTCGTAGTCGAGACTGAAAAGAGTGCTTGATGTATCAAAAAATATATTGTCGTGCTTCAACCCCTTCGGTACGCTGCTCCAGTTAAGATATCCGCCGAAATGTGCTGCAATACACCTTAATTCGGGAAACATAACTGCGATTTTACTCAGCTTTTCGACCTTTGAATGTTGGCTGACGGCATCTCCGGAATGAAAAAGTATAGGCAGCCCGCTTTTACTTACCATTTCATACATAGGCAGCGCTCTTTCGTCGTCTATGTCGAATTTCTGGAAATCCGGATGCAGCTTTATACCGTGCAGCCCCAAATCAAGTATCCTGTCGATTTCGCTTTTAACATCCTGCATATACGGGTGAAGCGTACCGAGCCCGACAAATTCGCTGTGCTCATCACACTGTGCCTTGATAAAATTATTTATACTCTGAACCTGATGAGGCGTAGTCGCAGATGAACAAACTATACATCTTGACATTTTTATGGCCTTCTCGCTATTGATAAGCTCTTGTGCATTCCCAATATGGTTATAAGGAAGACTGTAAAACTCGCTTATTGCGATCGTCGCTTTTTCACTTACCTTTGATGGGAAAATATGAGCGTGCGCGTCGGCAATATTATATGGAGGTATCTTGTGGAGCTTTGGTTGTTGTAATGATTCACTCGATGCTATTGTATTCGTCATAAGTACACATTTTGTCCTTTATTCCGTCATTTGTTATTTCTATTATTCTGTTTGCAACAGTTTGCACGAATTCATGGTCATGGCATGAAAACAAGACGTTGCCCTCAAAATCTATTAGTCCGTTATTTAATGCGGTTATAGCCTCTAGGTCGAGGTGATTTGTAGGCTGATCTAAAATCAAAACGTTCGCGCCGAACATCATCATTCTTGAAAGCATACATCTGACCTTTTCACCTCCCGACAATACCTTGACGGGCTTAAAGACCTCTTCCTGCGTAAAAAGCATTCTACCTAAAAAGCTTCTTAAGTAGGTTTCGGTCGTATCCTTTGAATACTGCTCCAGCCATTTGAGTATCGTCAGCTCGTTGTTTTTAAAGTATTCTGTATTGTCCGAAGGGAAATAACTCTGCGAGGTGCTTACTCCCCACTTATAGCTGCCGGCGTCTGCTTCGATTTCACCTGCAAGTATTTTAAACAAAGTAGTCGCCGCCAAGTCGTTTTCGCCGACAAAGGCTATTTTATCATCCTTATTCAGCTTAAAAGAAATATTGTTTATCAACTTGACTCCGTCGATTGTCTTGGTGAGGTTCTCAACCGTCAATATTTCCTTGCCTGCCTGTCTGTCCGCCTCAAAATCCACGTACGGATACCTTCTTGATGAAGCGGGAAGCTCCTCTATAGTTATCTTTTCAAGAAGCTTCTTTCTTGAGGTAGCCTGCCGCGATTTTGATTTATTCGCGGAAAATCGTGCTATAAAGGTTTGCAATTCCTTTATTTTCTCTTCGTTCTTTTTATTTTGATTCTTTATCATTCGCTGAATAAGCTGACTCGAGTCATACCAAAACTCATAGTTACCGATGTAGAGCTTTATCTTGCCGTAGTCGATATCGACTATATGCGTACATACGTTATTTAGAAAATGTCTGTCGTGCGATACGACAATGACAGTTCCCTCAAAATCAATAAGAAAATCCTCAAGCCATTTAACGCTGGCAAGGTCTATGCCGTTTGTCGGCTCGTCCAAAAGGATTATATCGGGTTCTCCGAAAAGAGCCTGCGCCAAGAGTACCTTGACCTTCTCTTTTTCGCTCAGAGAGGACATTTGTTCATCAAGAAGGCTGTCTTTAAGACCTAATCCGTTTAACAGCTTGGAAGCCTCCGACATAGCATCCCACCCGTTCATCTCGGCATATTCAGCCTCAAGCTCGGAGGCAAGTAAACCGTCCTCCTGCGTGAAGTCCTCCTTTAAATATAGCTCATCCTTTTGTTTTTGCACCTCATACAGTCTTGGGTTACCCATTATTATAGTGTCGGCAACCGTGTATTCGTCGTATGCGTAGTGGTCTTGTCTTAAAACAGATAAACGCTGATTTTCGGTTTTTGATACAACGCCTGTGGAGGGCTCCAGTTCGCCTGAAAGTATTCTTAAAAAAGTGGATTTACCTGCGCCGTTTGCGCCGATTATGCCGTAGCAGTTGCCCTCTGTAAATTTAATATTTCCGTCTTTAAATAGATTCTCAGCTCCAAAGCTGAGTGATAGATCTGTGATTTGAAGCATTTTATTCCCCGTTGTTTTTAATTAAAAGCATTTTTATAATGCCTTATTTCATATTTTCCGCCCGTGTGGACGTCAATAGCTATTATATCAAATCTTGAGTCGGTAAAAACAGCTTTTTCACTAAGAAATCTGTCAGCCGTCATTTTTATGCGGTTTTGCTTAGCCAATGTGACCTGTTCCTCCGGCGTACCGAAGTAATTTGAACTTCTTGCCTTTACTTCGCAAAAAACAACAGTACCATTGTCGTTGAATATTATGTCTATTTCCCCGCCCTCTCTTTTAAAATTACGGTGTGTAATAATATAGCCCTGCTTTATAAGATAATCCGCCGCTATTTGTTCATAATGCGAACCTATAAGAGCAGAGG
Source organism: uncultured Lachnospiraceae bacterium (assembly GCA_964618075.1). GTDB lineage: Bacteria > Bacillota > Clostridia > Eubacteriales > Anaerofustaceae > CAYTMY01. The sequence continues at coordinate 15,819 of CAZTZO010000019.1, read as the reverse complement.
GCTCTTTTGAGAGCATTTCTTTGCTGATAAAGGTTTTTCTGTGTATTGGGCACATGCCGTATTTTTTTATGGCGTTTATATGCTCATACGTTCCGTAGCCTTTATTCTTTATAAAATTATACTCTGGATATTCAAGGGCGTAATCCCTCATTATTCTGTCACGTGTAACCTTTGCCAATATACTTGCCGCCGCTATCAAATAATGATTGGCATCCCCTTTAATATAGCTCTTCTGTGGTATATCGGTGTTGATAGTGATTGCGTCCAGCATTAACAGATCCGGTTTTACGCTCAATAGCGATAGTGCCTTTTGCATTGAAAGCTTGGTAGCATTAAGAATATTGATTTTATCTATGGTTGTGTTGTCTACGATCCCTATGCCCCAGTTTATTGCTTGTTGCGTTATTTTTTCGTACAGCTCTTCTCTTTTATTCTCGGATAATTTCTTTGAATCATTTACATAAAGAACATCACAATCGTCAGGCATTATCACGAATGCGCTTACGACAGGCCCGCACAATGGCCCTCTTCCCGCTTCATCTGCTCCGGCTATAATATTATAGCCTTCCTTTTTTAAAGCACGCTGAGTCCTTCTCATGTTTTCTATACGCTTGAGCTCGTTTTGATAAGCAAAGTATTGCTTATTCGTCTGCATTGCCAATTTATAGACGCCTTGTCTTTTGTCGTCGTAAAGCTCGTTTATCAAGTCTGTGTATTCTTCATAAGGAGTATCGTTTATTAAATTTTTGATCTGTGTTAGCGTCATTGTGTCTATATGATACATGTATTTTACCTTCACTGTGGGCGCGAAAACGATATTCTGCCTATCGTGCCGTTTTTAAATTCGTCTATAACAGTCCTTGCGCACCTTAAGTAATCAATATTGTTGCCCTTTAGTTTAAAGCCCCGTTTAAGTGCTATCTCCTCATATATTTGTACAGTGTCCTTCCATTCGGGATCAACAAGATAGCGCGAACGTAAAAATGAAGGATATTCCTTTGATAAAAACTCTATTATAAAGGCTGCAAGATCCTCGCTGTTATATACGGTTTGTTTAACGCAGCCTATCGAGGCGAGCACATTGCCGTCGTATTCGGTATCAAACTTTGTCGGAAGTACTCCTGGCGTATCCAACAAATAAAAATCTCCCTTTGTCTTTATCCAGTTTACTCCTCGCGTAAAGCCGGGAATATTCCCCGTTTTGGCGCTTGCTTTATTCGATAAGGCGTTTATCAGCATGGATTTGCCTACGTTAGGTATGCCTGAAATGACTGCTCGCAGCTCCCTTTCATATCTCAAGTTCTGCTTTAGTTCCGTCATATATGAAATGATCTGTTTTATACCTTCCTTCGATACGCAATCCGTAAAAAACACTTGCTCGTTTTTTTTAGAATAGTATTCCTGCCATGCCTTTGTGACATCTTCATCTGCCAAATCGCTTTTGTTGAATACTGAAAAGTGTTTTTTGTCTTTTACGTTGTTATAAAAGCCTTTGTTTATGCTTTGCCTTACCGCACGCGCATCTCCTGTGAATATAATTACGTCGGCTTTTTTTATTTCCTCTTTTATATTCCGTTCCGCCTTTGCCATATGCCCCGGATACCACTGAACCGCCATAATTAAAACTCTCCTTAACTGTAGGCTTCGTAATGTTATATTGCGTTTGCAAAAAAGGAAGCTAAGCAATATAATGTAAATAACTACTGATAAAGTAAAACAAAATAAACCGCTATATAATAACGTATATTATACCACTTATACACTAATTATCCTAAGTGTTGTCTAAATCAATCGGTTATAAAAAACGTTTCTATAAAAAAAATTACTTTAATAAATAATAATGGGAGTTTATATTGCTGATAAAAAATATCTCTATAAAAAAAGACTGCGCCGTAATTGATTACGACGACAATAAGAAGCTTCTTATAGACCCCTCTTTAATTCAAAAGCTTGATTTGTCGATAGACAAAGACATTCGAGCCTCTGTACTGTTGAAGGCAAACGAAGAATTTTCCTATGAATATGCTATGAACGCCGCAATTAAATATTTATCATATTCGATGCGCTCTAAAGCTCAAGTTGAAAAGCACTTACAGGCAAAATATATACAACGATCATGTATTCAGAGAGTTGTAGACAAGCTGACTGATTATAAATATATAGACGATATGGCTTACAGCAAGATATATACGGCAGACGCCATAAATTCAAAGAAGGGAAAGGAATACATAAAAAATAAACTGAAACTAAAGGGGGTTGACAACAATACTATTAATGAAGCGCTGCTTTCATATGATGATAACGAGCTTTATAATAACGCCTTTATTCTTTTAAGTCGAAAAAATACTTCGCTGGCGCGCTTCCCTCAGACCGTTCGACGTGAAAAGCTTATGCGTTCGGCAATATCGCAGGGATATAGAGTTTCTATGGCTAGCGACATAATCAACGAGCTGTTTTCAAAGGAAGAAGAAAATGATTATGATGAATACTATATAACGCTGATAAAAAAACGACTTGCTTCATTAAAACATAAGAATTTATCCGAAGATGAAATAAAAATGAAAATATATGCCGAATTCTCAGCTAAGGGAGCCAAAAGCACTGTAATAAACAAAGCTCTCAAAAATTAATAAAAGTCCTTTATGCTTTTAAAGGACTTTTATTATTTAATAGTGTATTTACCAGCGGTTTATTACCTTCTCGGCAAAGCCCGTCAAATTTTTTATCTCGAGCACTGTTGAATCGTCAAGAGTCGCTTTGCCACTGAATTTCCCGAAAACCTGATGTTGATCGCTCTTTATTATCAATACGTCGGTATTTGAAGCTCTGTCCAATATCGGCACAAAATCCATTTCAAAGCGTCCATCATCGCTGGAAAATGTCCACGGCTTTATAAAAGCTTCTTTGCCGTTGTCTGTCGGAATGTTGAATTTTACTTTTGAGAGCTTGTGTGCCGCTCCGTCATAAAAGAGTATGTTCTCACTTGCTTTTGAAGTGTCACCAAAGCCGTAGCCTATGTTAAAGCCGAATCTTTTTTCTCCCACAACGCCAGACGCGCTTCCCCAGTACCAGGTGTTGTTGTATGTCCATACGCCTCTGCCCCAGTCAAGCGTACCGAATGAAGAGGAAGGCTCAAAGATATACTTTTTATCGTCAAATTCCACATAACCCTCAGCCGGCATACAATTGATCTTTTGGTTATAATAAAATGCCGTTTTTTTCTCGGAAAACGGAGTATGCATTACGATTGAATCCTGATGAGGGTTGTCAAGCTTCACAAAAGCGTCTATTGGCTTCCCCTCGAAAAAATTATCCATATGGCAGGAAAGCTCTCTTGAATCGCCCTTATTGATGAACTTTATAAAGTACCCTTTATTTTGAGATACGATATCTCCCTTTACAGAGGTGCTCGGAAGCATTTTCTTTCCAAGCGTCATGAATTGCATAGGAGAAGCAATCTGTTGAAATTTGCTTTCAAAATCCAGAAATGAAATGCTGTCAAGCCCCATATACGAATTATCATCTATAGTGAGAGCCAATGCAAAACGCTCATTCATGACTATGTAATAGTCCCATTCCTTGATACGAAGCGCTCCGCCTTTTATTTTATCGCGCGAATAGCTTTTGATTAAACTCTTGGAATAACCCGCCTCGTTAAGAGCGCCCTGTGAGTTTAACAGCTCTCCGCCGTCTTTTAATTCGTTCTGCATTCGATTGCCTCCGATTTAATTTTCTCAATAAATATTAGCATTATTTATTCAATTATTCAATATTTTTTGATCAGAGCCTTATAAAAATCCACTCCCTTAGCTAGTACGCCGGAATTAATATTTTCGTTTAGAGAATGAATGGAAGCATACTGCTGAGCATTGATATACAACGGAGCAAATCTCAGAGAGTTGTCGCATATTTCATCAAAGTGACCTGCGTCCGTACCGCCGGTCATCATGTAAGGACAAGATATAACATTATCAAATAACTCAGAAACCGTTTGCTCGACTGTTTTAAAAGCGTCTGATTTGTAATCAACGATTTTCCTAGGAGCCTGGTCTGTAAGCACAACCGTTTCGATGTCATATTTACTTGCGATTTCACTTATCAAGGCGTATGTCGCTTTTTCGTCCTGGTGATGTATAAAACGCATATTTGCCGTAACATAAGCCTCCTGCGGTATCACATTATATCCGTCTGAGCCCTTTGCCTTTGTGAATGCAATCGTCGTTCTTATCATTGCGGCGCTTTCGGGACTGATTGAAGGCATAACAAGACACAATAACGGCTCAAACAACCAAAGGTTTGCAAATATCAGCTTCATTGGAAATGAAGACATGTTCGGCACCATTCTCTTAAACATTTCACGCACGGTAGGTGTAAAACGGGCTTTGAAGGGATTCTTCCTTTCAATCCTGTTTATGAAGGCTGCAAGACGTGCTAAAGGCGTATTTTTTGTTGGAGCGCTTGCATGACCGCCTTTGCCCTTGGCTACAAACTTGTAATCTCCGTATCCCTTTTCCACTACCCCGATCATAGCGTACGTACCTTTTACGCCGCTTATCGGATCGCTTATTATCATGCCTCCCTCGTCAATAAGCATCTCAAAAAATATTCCCTGCTTCTTAAGGTATTCAACAATCTTTGGGGCGCCGTCGCCGGATATCTCCTCCGTTGTGCCTGTCGCTATATATACGTCACGGTTCGGTATATAACCCTCTTGTATAAGCTCGTTAAGCGACTCAAATATGCACATAAGGCTTCCCTTTGTGTCAACGGTGCCTCTCCCCCATACCACATCATTTCCAATTTCTCCGCTAAAAGGCTCCTTCTCCCATTTGCCCTCGGCAGGTACAACGTCCTGATGACTCATAAGAAGTATCGGACGAAGGGAAGAATCCTTCCCCTTCCATCTGAAGATTAAGTTTTCGTCTATATCGGTTATTTCGCATGTTGAGAAAACAAACGGGAACGATGCCTTCAAAACCTCATGAAAACGAACAAATTTTTCCTTGTTATGCTCTCCGCGCACCGAAACCGTTTCGCATTGAACCATTTCGGATAATATTTTTGCGTATTTCACGCTTCTTTCATCGGGAGCATATTCCGGCTTCGCATTTAAATCAACGTATGGTTTTTGTACTGCCGCCCTTATAAGACAAATAACAAAAAGCACTACTATTAATGATAAAACTATATATAACGCAATCATGATTTTCCTCCTTTAATATCCAACGGCGTCTGCTAAAAGCAGTAATCCGGACGTCACTACAAGCAATGATACTTGAAATTTCCAGCTCCATTTCATCCATTTACCGTAGCTCAAGCCTACTATACCGAGACTTATCAATAAAACGGGGTTTGTAGGATAAAAAAGGTTGCTAAATCCGTCGCCGTATGTAAAAGCAAGCACCGTAAGCTGTCTTGTCAAGCCGCTCAAATCTGCAAGAGGCGCGAGTATCGGCATAACGAAAAACGCCTTAGCGGAACCCGAAGCTATAAATATATCCATGATAAAGACAAGCAGATATATGACGAGTATCGCTACTGTCGTTGAGCTTTGCTCTACAAGCCCCACAGCCTTATAAAGAATAGTGTCTATTACCTTTGCCTCGGTAAGCGTGTATCTTATTGAGCTTGCCAATAGAATAAGAAGTGCTGCCGGCAAAATACTTTTTATTCCCTTAAAAAACTGCTTGAAGAAATCTTTTTTTGACATACCGCTCACAAAGGAAGATACTGTGCCTGCCAAAAGAAAAATCAAAGCGGTTATCGAAAGTATCATACTTTGAAGTATGCTTACCATTGATGATAACAGAATGCATACTATTCCTACTCCCATTATAACAGCAAAGCATTTAACGGCGCTATCCTTCTTTTTATCCTCTACGTAATCGTTTCGCATTTTCATCCATTTTTCTCTTGCAGCATCGTCGTACACCACTGACTTAGTCGGATCCTTCTCTATCTTTTTTGCATATGAAAACAAAAACGCGATGAGCATTAAAAATACGACAATAAACGAAATGATACGAAAGGAAACGCCCGAAAACATCGGTAAAGATGCGATTTGCTGAGCAATACCGACCGTAAAGGGATTGAATACGCCCGTGGAAAAACCGCAGCCGACTGCAAATATGCTCATTCCGAGGCCTACCATTGCGTCCCAGCCCAGAGAGTAAGCAAGCGCGACTGCTATTGGCACCATCGGCACGCACTCCTCAAACGATCCTATAAAAGCTCCCAAAAACATGAAGAATAAAGTCGTAATAAACAACAGCTTATATTTCTTGTCGGAATATTTATGATATATCTTGCTGAGCATATAGGCAAGTATTCCACAATCGTCTATGGTGTTGAATACGCCGCCCAGTATCAGAAGGAAAACGATAATGGCGATCGCAGTGCCTCCGCCTGTAGCACCCAGAGCAAGAATTGGAGAAAAAATCCATTTTACAAAGCTTATATGCCCTTCAACAGGCGTGTATGTGTCCGGCACAACAGTTTGCGTACCGTTTGTTACAACCCTTTGATATTCTCCGGAGGGTAAGACGAACGTCAATAAGTATGTAAGGATCATAAGTGCAAATAGCATTATCAAAGCCGTCATAAAAGACTTTTTGTTGATATTGAATATTTTTGTATTGTCTTGCATATTGTGCTCCTAAATTTGTTTAATAATTGAATAACATTTTAACATATTACGATGTATAATTATCGCATTATATGCATTATTATAACAAAAATAGAATGTTTTTATTAAAATAAATCAGCTTACCCCGCTAAATAACGATTTGTTTTATTCGTCATACAAATTAATATTGACATAATTTCTTTTTCGGTTATAATAGTAGCAATATTTAAATAACTGCAATGAACGGAAGAGTAATCTTTAAACACAATGCCACAGAGAGTCGCATTTAAGCTGAAAGGCGGCGCAAAGTGTACAGATGAAAAACGCCCGGGAGCAGCGCGTTTGAAACAGTATTAGGACGCGACGAAAAGCGGTACGTTATAACCGCAGGGCATAAATGTGCCTTAATTAAAGTGAATTGCTTTGTTATCAGCAATTAAATATGGGTGGTACCGCGGATATACTTTCGTCCCTATAGTTCTATAAGGATGAAAGTTTTTTATTTTACAAAAATACGGAGGAATTTTTCATGAAGAGAAGCGCTTATTGCGGTGCTTTTACACAAGAATATATCGACAAAAAATCAAAAGCCACGGGTTGGGTTGATACCATACGGGATATGGGCGGAATAATTTTTATTGATTTAAGAGACCGCGAAGGAATACTACAGGTCGTGTTTAACAGTATAAATTTAAGTGAAAGCTCTTTCGCAACGGCTAAAAAGATACGCTGCGAGGACGTTATTTGCGCTGAGGGTATTATTGCTCTTCGAGACGAGGAAACCTACAATCCCAAAATCAATACCGGTTCAATCGAATTGAGAGTGGATTTATTTGAAATACTCAGTCAGGCAGAAACTATGCCCTTCCCTGTTGAGGACGATATAAACGTAAGCGACGCTCTTAGAATGAAATACCGCTATTTAGATATAAGAAGAAAAAAAATGCTAGATAACCTTAAGTTTCGTCACAGAGTACAGAGTATCATACGCTCATATTTAGATAACGCCGGTTTTATTGACGTTGAAACACCGATTCTTACAAAGAGCACACCCGAAGGAGCTCGTGATTATCTTGTTCCAAGCAGAGTACATCAGGGAGAATTTTATGCGCTTCCTCAGTCGCCTCAGATATTCAAGCAGCTTCTCATGGTGGGCGGTATAGACAAATATTATCAGATTGCCAAATGCTTCAGAGACGAAGACCTTCGCGCCGACAGACAGCCCGAATTTACACAAGTTGATATGGAAATGTCTTTCGTTGAGCAGGAGGATATTTTAGTTTTCCTTGAAGAGACCTTCAAACATATATTCAAGGAAATAATGGGTCATGAAATCCGATACGATTTCCCGCGTATAACGTGGAAGGACGCAATGGACATATACGGAAGCGATAAGCCCGACTTACGCTTCGGACTTCCTATTATTGATTTAACAATCGAATCAGAAAACTGTGGATTTAATCTGTTTGAAACAACCGTAAAGAATAATGGCGTTGTGCGCGCTATCAATGTTAAGGGAGGCTCTTCCTTTACGAGAGCGACTATAGACGAGCTTACGATGAAGTGTATTTCGTTCGGAGCAAAGGGTATGGCGTGGATAGAAATAGAAAACGACGGCTCTGTTCATTCCATACTCACAAAATATTTTTCCACCGAAAAGCTTGATATTATACTCAACAAGCTCGAAGCCAAAGCGGGTGATTTTGTGCTGTTCTGCGCCGACGAGCTTGACACCGTAAGAAGCGTACTCGGGAATATCCGTCTTTATATTGCAGATATGCTTGAATTACGAAATAAAGATGAATTCAATTTTCTTTTCGTTACGGATTTTCCTCAATTCGAATATTCAAAGGAAGAAAAGAGATACGTTAGCACACACCATCCCTTTACCATGCCATATGAAGAAGATATTCAATACTTAAAGAGCGACCCTTCGAGGGTCAGAGCGCAGGCGTACGACGTGGTATTAAACGGTGTAGAGCTTGGGAGCGGAAGTATAAGAATACATCGTAGCGACGTACAGCAAAGTATGTTTGAAGCATTGGGACTATCGCAGGAGCAAATAAGAAATCGTTTTGGTTTTATGGTAAACGCCTTTAAATACGGCACTCCCCCACACGGTGGGTTTGCTTTCGGTCTTGACAGATTCGTTATGCTCCTATTAAACGCAGATTCATTAAGAGAAGTCATAGCTTTCCCGAAAACAAAGGACGCAAGCTGTCCTCTTACAAATGCACCCGATTTCGTAGACGATATCCAGCTTGACATACTCGGCATTTCAACGGCTGAATCTCTTAAAAAAAGCTCGCAGGATACAAGCCCCAACAAAGCGTCCGTGAAAAAAATCGACGTAATGAAGGTAGCTCAGCTCTCCAAGCTGTATCTTACGAAAAACGAACAGATCTCTATGGGAAAAGAGCTATCCGAAATTATCGGCTTTGCGAATCAACTCAATGAGATAGATACTTCCGGCATAAGCGCTATGGAGCATCTCGCACAAAATGTAAACGTTTTCAGAAAAGACACGATAGAAAATGAATTCAACAGAGAAGAGCTGCTTGCCAACGCACCAAATAAAAACGACGAATATATAATCGTACCCAAGGTAGTGGAGTAAAAAATGACAAACGATATACTGGAAATGAAAGTAGCCGAATTGTCACAGGCAATCAAAGATAAGACGATTTCCTCAGAAGAAATAACAAAAGCTTACTGTGACAATATTGAAAAACACGACGATGAAATATGCGCTTATATTACCTATGATCGCAAAAAAACGCTCGATGCCGCCAGAGCGTTTGATAACGGACAATCCGAAGACAAGAATTCGTCTTATCTTGGAGGAATTCCCGTTGCGATTAAAGACAATATATGCACAAAAGGGATAAAAACCACATGCGCATCAAAAATGTTAGAGAATTTTATACCTCCCTACAACGCTTATGTTATGGACAGGCTCTCCGAAACCATACTTCTCGGAAAGCTCAATATGGACGAATTCGCTATGGGCTCGACGACAGAAAATTCTCATTTTAAAATTACGAAGAATCCACACAATACACAATATGTGCCTGGAGGAAGCAGCGGAGGAAGTGCGGCAAGCGTGGCAGCAAACGAAGCTCCTTTCGCTCTGGGAAGCGATACCGGAGGGTCTATAAGACAACCCTCGTCCTTCTGCGGCGTGGTAGGCGCAAAGCCCACATACGGCAGAGTATCACGTTACGGTCTGATAGCTTTTGCTTCTTCATTGGATCAAATCGGGCCTATTACAAAGGATGTAAGGGACAATGCTCTTGTTATGAATGAGATAGTCTCTTTTGATCGCAGAGATTCCACCTGCGTAAAACGTGAAAAAGAAGACTTTTCCCGATTTATCGGGAAAGAAATAAAAGGAATGCGCTTCAGCGTGCCTGCGGAATTTTTATCCGAAGGTATAAACAGAGAAGTTTATGAAACCGTAAAGGACGCAATCAAAACACTCGAAGGTCTCGGAGCACACTTTATAGAATCCAAAATGCCAAGCCTTAAATATGCGCTTGCCTCATACTATATAATATCCTCTGCCGAAGCCTCGTCAAATCTTTCACGTTTTGACGGAGTGAAGTACGGCTTTTCAAGCGAAGGTTGCACATCGGTGGACGAGCTTTATAAAAAAACAAGAAGCGAAGGCTTTGGCGAAGAAGTAAAAAGGCGCATTATGCTTGGTTCCTTTGCCCTTAGCTCAGGATATTACGATGCATATTACAAAAAAGCGCTTCAGGTACGTTCGGTCATCGTTAAAGAATTCAATGATATATTCGCAAACTGTGACTTTATTATTTCTCCCGTTGCTCCGACGCCTGCGTATAAGATAGGCGAAAAAATAAGCGATCCTATTTCTATGTATATGGGCGATATTTATACCGTACCGGTAAATATTGCGGGATTGCCTGCCTTGTCCATGCCTTATTCAATTTCAAAGGACACTCTTCCCATAGGCTTACAGCTTATAGGAAAGGCATTTGACGAAGCAACGCTTTACAGAGCAGCTTACGCTATAGAAGACAGCGTAAAAGGAGTGAAAAATGACTAAGATACAATACGATATGGTAGTAGGGCTTGAGGTTCATGTTGAGCTTAAAACAAAAACAAAAATCTTTTGCAGCTGCTCTACTGAATTCGGAGCAAAGCCCAATACTCAATGCTGTCCCGTATGTATGGGTATGCCCGGAACCCTTCCTGTTTTGAATGAGAAGGTAGTCGAATATGCCGTAAAAGCGGGACTATCCACAAACTGCAGCATAACAAATTTTTCAAAACAGGACAGAAAAAATTACTTTTATCCGGATCTTCCGAAGGCATATCAGATTTCTCAGTTCGATCTTCCTCTTTGCAGAGAGGGCAAATTGACAATAGAGTGTGACAATGAATCAAAGGATATCAGAATAGAAAGAATACATATAGAGGAAGACGCCGGAAAGCTTATCCATAATGACGACGCAACGACATATTGCGATTACAACAGATGCGGAGTACCTCTTATAGAGATAGTCACATACCCTGATCTGTCAAGCGCAAAACAGGTGGACACTTTTTTACGAAAGCTTCAGGCTATATTGGTATATTCCGGCGTTTCAGACTGCAAAATGCAGGAAGGCTCCATGCGCTGCGATGTTAACATTTCCGTAAAGGAGGCAAACGCAAAAAAGCTCGGTACAAGAGCGGAAATAAAAAACCTCAACTCATTTGTTGCGATACAGAAGGCTATAGAATATGAATATAAACGTCAAATCGAGGATATAGAAAACGGAGAGTCTATTACACAGGAAACCAGACGCTTCGACCCTTCCTCAAACAAAACATATCCGATGCGCTCAAAGGAAAATTCCGATGACTACAGGTATTTTCCAGATCCCGATCTTGCACCTATTATAACTGACGAAAATTATATCAACAGTATAAGATCTTCCATACCCGAGCTGCCCGACGAAAGAAAAAAACGATATATAACGGATTACAAGCTCACCTCATCCGATGCTCAGCTTATCGTAGTAGAAAAAAACGTTGCCGATTATTTTGAAAAATGTGCTAAGCTATGTGTTTCGTCCAAAACGCTTGCAAAGCTTATTATCGGAGAAATTTTCAGTTTACGAGCAAACAGTGAAAATGATATTCCAATTAAAGCGGAGCATTTAACGTCACTTATAGATATGTATGAAAAAGAAGAAATAAACACTACAACATTAAAAAAGGTTGTTCGTATCATGTGGGAAAAAGACCGAGAGCCGTATGATATTATAAAAGAAATGAATCTTTTTATAATAAAAGACGAGCAGCTCCTTGAAAAAATTGCAGAAGAAGCAATAAACATGAGCGAAAAAGCCGTAAAAGACTTTAAGAACGGAAAGCTTGCGGCTAAACAAGCGATAGTGGGCAAATCCATGGGTCTCTCCAACGGTCTTGCCGATGTGTCAAAATTGGAAGAATTAATAGATAAAATGTTATCTTTGTGATATTCTGTGTACATACAACTAACGTAAAGTCATAAAGCTACTAATTTATTAAGGAGCAGCAAAATGAGAAAAGACGGTAAAAGAATAAAACGCGTGGATCCGATGTATACGATTATACCGTATATAATGAGTAAGCGTATGGATTCCATGAATATGATAACCCTTGATATACCGCTCGAGCCAATGGACAAGTATCTTCACAAGGTACGCGATGAAGGACACAGAGTATCGCACCTCGGACTTATAACAGCCGCTATACTCAGAGCCTCAGCCGAATATCCGGCTCTTAACAGATTTATAGTGAACAAAAAAATATACGCCAGGAACGAATTTGCAGTCGGTATGGTCGTCTTAAAGCCCGGTATCGACGACGGAACAATGAACAAGGTAAAGTTCGAGCTTGAGGATGATATATTTACAGTTCAGAACAAAATGGACGCTTATGTGGAAGAAAACAGAAAGCTTGCCAACGAAAATAAAACGGATAAGCTGATGCAGACTTTATTATCTATCCCGGGTTTAGTCAACTTCGGAGTCGGCTTATTCAAGGTTTTGGATAAATTCGGACTGCTTCCTAAAGCTATCATAGATGCCAGCCCCTTCCACGTTTCTATGGTAATTACAAACCTTGCAAGCATCAGGACAAACCACATTTATCATCATATATACGAATTCGGAACCACAAGCCTTATCATAGCTATGGGAAATGCGCGCGAAGTAGCAAAACGCGTGAAGGGAGAAATAGTATACGAAAGATGTATGCCGCTTGGTATCGTCATGGACGAGCGAATATGCTCCGGCAGTTATTTTGCAACAACGTTCCAAAGAATAAAATCATATTTGAAAGACCCTACCCTTTTGGAGGGGCCGCCGAGCGTTGTAAACAGGGATTTTCCGAAAGAATGATCGTAAATATTCAAAAATATATTTATAATACACCGTTTAAAATCAGTCCGTCTCAATAAAGAGACGGATTTTTTTATTTTTTGATGATGAAGACTATCAATTGAACGTATATTCAACTATAATAACAGTTGAAAGATGATTCAACTGAGGTGTAAGTATGGTAAATAATAAAATGACCGATATCGGCTGTGATTGCGATGTAATCCATGCCGAAACCGTAAAAAAAGTAAAAGATGAGATGACAGACGAAAATGAACTGTATGATCTGGCTGATTTTTTCAAGATATTCGGCGACAGTACTCGCAGCAAAATATTGTGCGCGTTGTCAGTAGACGAAATGTGTGTGTGTGACCTTGCCGCACTTTTTAATATGACAAAATCCGCCATATCACACCAGCTGAAAATTTTACGAGAGAACAACATCGTTAAATTCAGGAGAGAGGGAAAGGTAGTTTTTTATTCACTCGCCGATGAGCATGTCGTTCAGATACTCACTATGGGAATACAACATATAGAAGAAGAAACGGAGAAATAAAAATGACGCTTATTTACAGACTTAACGGACTAGACTGTGCAAATTGTGCTTCAAAGATAGAAAACAAAATAAAAAAGCTTGACAAAGTCAAGAGTGCAAATGTAAATTTTTTGACGACAAAGCTTACAATAGAAACAGATGATGAAAAGGATACTCAATTACTCTGTGAAATAGAACGTATCGTGAAAAAGACAGAGCCTGACGTAAAAGTGGAAAGGATAAAATAGCACATGAAAAACAAATATTTACTGCGTATTGTTATAGGAGTCGCACTTCTAATATGCGGATTGTTGTATAAAAATCTGGTTGCAGGCTTTAATGAATATATATATTACGGCATATACATCGTTTCATATATAATAAGCGGATACGATGTACTATACAAGGCAGTAAAAAAAATATTCTCCGCGGATATCTTTAACGAAAATTTTCTGATGTCCATAGCTACAATAGGCGCATTTTTTATAGGAGAATATGAGGAAGCTGTTGCGGTAATGCTGTTCTATCAACTGGGTGAATATTTTCAGCAAAAGGCCGTTGAAAGCTCCCGCAGCAGTATAACGGATCTAATGAATCTGCGCGCAGATACAGCAAACGTTATTATAAACGCACAAACAGTGCAAACCGATCCTGAAAATGTTAAAACGGGAGATATCATACTCATTGCTCCCGGAGAAAAAATACCCTTGGACGCTATTATCACAAAAGGAACGACATATATAGACACATCGGCAATCACGGGAGAAAGCGTTCAACGATATGCTTCTTGCGGCAGCGAAATACTCAGCGGATGTATCAATGTTACAGGGTTAATAGAAGCAGAGGTCACGAAGGAATTCAGCGAATCCACAGCCTCAAAAATACTGGAGCTGATAGAAAATGCCTCAGATAAAAAATCGAAATCCGAAGCGTTTATAACCAAATTTGCACGTTACTATACTCCTATTGTGGTATTTTGCGCAGTTTTTATCGCTGTGATACCTACTGTTTTTTTTAAGATGGATTTTAACATATGGCTGTACAGAGCGCTTTCATTTCTTGTCGTGTCATGTCCGTGCGCCCTTGTCATTTCAGTGCCCTTAAGCTTTTTTTCCGGAATAGGAGCCGCAGCAAAGAACGGGATTTTAGTTAAAGGAAGTAATTATTTAGAGGCCCTCAGCAAAACCGAAATAGTCGCCTTTGACAAAACGGGAACTTTGACAAAGGGAGTATTCACAGTTCAGGATATATGCGCTTTTAACGGATTTGAAAAGGAAGATTTATTATACTACGCTGCATACAGTGAGAATTATTCGTCGCATCCCATTGCAAGCTCGATAAAAAAAGCATACTCAAAGGATATCGACGAGAAACATATCCAAACAATACAGGAAAAGGCAGGATATGGTATATCAGCTGTAATCGACAATAAAGAAATACTCATAGGCAACAGAAAGCTGATGGAAACAAACGATATCAGTTACAAGCAAAGCCCTTCTCCCCTAACAAACGTATATATCGCCGTAAACGGTACATTTGCGGGCTATTTGACTATTGCTGATGAAATCAAGTCTGACGCAAAGCAAGCGATCACCTCATTAAAACAAATAGGCATAAAAAAGACCGTGCTTGTAAGCGGCGACAATAAAAAAATCGCGGATTATATAGGCGGCATTCTCGGAATAGATATGATATACAGCGATCTTTTCCCTATAGATAAAGTAGAAAAAATCGAAGACTTACTCAAGCTTAAAACTCCCGGAAGCGTACTTGCCTTTGTCGGAGACGGCATTAACGACGCGCCTGTTCTTGCAAGAGCGGATATTGGGATATCCATGGGAGGACTTGGAAGTGACGCTGCCATAGAGGCGAGCGATATCGTAATATTGACAGACGAGCCTTCAAAGATAGCTAGTGCCATAGCTATATCTAAAAAGACGATCAAGATTGCCAATCAAAATGTATATGGAGCTATTGTCATAAAGGTTGCAATACTCGTGCTTTGCGCTTTGGGTATAGCCAGCATGTGGGCGGCGGTATTTGCAGATGTCGGAGTGGCTCTTCTTGCGATACTTAATTCTTTAAGAGCTATGAAGCTTAATAAATGAGAATCGTTTTAATATACTTTATTGCAAGAAGTGTGTAATAAGTGTTAATATAATTATTGACTTTTATCTTCGATTATCATATACTAATACTCGCGTTTGCGGGTGTAGCTCAGTGGTAGAGCCCCAGCCTTCCAAGCTGGTTGCGAGGGTTCGATCCCCTTCACCCGCTCCATT
>CAZTZO010000018.1:3711-29002 GCA_964618075.1 uncultured Lachnospiraceae bacterium | reverse complement strand
TCCCTTTTGGGTACAGGTCCTTTTCTTGGCACTTGTCTTCCCTCCTGTTAATAGTAAAATTTCATCGGTACTCGACAGATTTTCATCTGCCGTCTGTGCATTTATCATTCAACGATTATACACAATTGTATTATTTATTTGCTTTTAGGTCTCTTTGCGCCGTATTTGCTGCGCGCTTGCATTCTGTTTGCCACGCCCGTGGTGTCCAGAGCGCCTCTGATAATCTTGTAACGTACGCCTGGCAAATCTCTTACTCTGCCGCCCTTAACCATAACGACGCTGTGTTCCTGCAGGTTATGACCTATTCCGGGAATATACGCTGTAACTTCGATTCCGTTTGTAAGTCTTACTCTTGCGATCTTTCTCATTGCCGAGTTAGGTTTCTTGGGGGTAGCTGTTCTTACGACCGTGCATACACCGCGTCTTTGAGGATTGGCCTTAAGTGCGGGCGTCTTTGTCTTGGTTATAAGATCATGTCTGCCTTTTCGAACGATCTGATTGATAGTTGGCATTATTTTCTCCTTTCTTTAAAAACTTATAATCGCCGCACATGCCGCAGGACGGCTTATCGCGCAGTAATTACCCAATTCTTTCATCGTCTCAACATATACGACGGGTATTTTATATTCTTCGCATCCTTTTTTGATGTCACATACGACCTTATCGTATGCATCACAGGCTATAAATACCTTTTCGATATTCCCGTTTTTTATATGCTTGAGCGTTTGATTCGTGCCAACTACGAATTTTTTTTTGGTTAGCTCTTCCAAATCCGTTTGCATGACACCTCCGTCTGTTTTTTCGCGCATTAAAAAATACGCCTTTGTAGTTCAGACGTATTATTTTATCATCAGCAATATATTATGTCAATCTTTAAGCGCAAAAATTCGTTTAAAAAAGCCGAAAAAACAACATGAAAGTCGTTTTGCCAACGCTTATTCAATATTTGTCTTTGTTATGCTTTATATAAGGAAGCAGACAGAAGGTTTTAAAAAAATCGGTTTACACGACGTACAGAATCATGTATAATGTTATGTATTATTACAATTTTTATGTTTTATTGCATTAGGAGGCTTCATTGAGTTCAAAAAGAAGTGATGGGCGAATAATACAGGGACTTGACCCGATATTTAAGCTCATCCCGTATATCATGCCCACAAGAGCCGAGTCACAGGTAATGTGCAAAAAAGAACTGGACGCACAGATTTTTAACGACTACATCAAGCAAAAGCACGAGCAGGGCTATGACCTTTCATATATGTCGGTGCTTATTGCGATATTTGTCAAAATTATGGCAAAACGCCCTCATCTGAACCGTTTCATAAAAAACGGAAGGATATATGCGCATAACGCAATAGTGGTTTCCTTTGTCGTCAAAAAAGCACTCACCGACGAGGCTGATGAAATGCTTTTAAAGCTTGAGTTTGACGGTACCGAAAACATATTTGAGATAAACAAACGCATAGAAGAAGAAATAAAAAATGTCAAAAAAGGAACTGACGACAACGCGACCGACGAGTTTGCTTCAAAATTTTTAAAGCTTCCCAATCCCATAATCAAGTTTTGTATAGGCTTCCTTTTAAAGCTTGACGAATGGAATAAAATGCCTAAAAGCGTCATTGCAGCAAGCCCATTTCATGCTTCTTTGTTTATAACGAATGTCAAATCCATAAGACTTGCTTATATATATCATCACCTTTACAATGTCGGGACGGCAGGCATATTTATGGCATTAGGCAAAACGAGCGAAAAGGCGGTCTCTAAAAACGGAAATATGAGTTCAAAAAGTATGTTTACGCTCGGACTTACGATAGACGAGAGAATGTGCGACGGTCTGTATTTGTCCAAATCGCTTCAGTTGCTTGAAAAGTTCTGTGCTGATTTAAGCCAGCTTGAGGTAAAATATACACCCGAAGAAGTAGTCAAGGATATAGATTAAAAGCAATTTGTTTTATCAAAGCAAGAAGCCCTCGTATTTTAAAGCGCAAGCTCGGCGCGCATTTACGAAGGGCTTTTTTTGTTTTATTATATTTGTCGTTTGTTGACAATTTTTGTCAAACCATATCTTACATATGTTATAATTAATAATAAAAAAAAAATATGGAAAGAGACGTATTATTATGATATTGAGGATTCTTCCTACAGAGCTTAAGGGTTTTATCCTTCCTCCCAAAACTGCGACGTTTGAATTCGACGAGTTCGGAGTCGGCTTGTTTTTGGCTGTATCCCTATTTTGTCCCAAGGTTATAGTACAGGATATCAATCTCAGGACAAAGGAGGTATCCGCTTTCCTTTCAATAGCGCGCGCCAACGGACTAAAGCCTGTTACAAGGCTGAAGGGCATGACATTAGAGGGCGAAATATCCTCTATAAGTGCCGATTTTTCGGACAACGCATTTCTTTTGCCAATATTTGCTCTTATTGCTTCAATGTATACTGAGGCTTCATGCCTTTCTCTTGACAGAGAAACACCGGACAGCAAAAAGCTGTTTATAAAAAGCGCTGATATGGTAAAAGCTCTCGGAGCAGACGTTTATATTTTATCAGACAGAATGATGATAAAGGGAAACGGTGAAAAGCTGCCGGGAGGGATTATTGACGGAGTGGGAGATCCGATAATATCGGCGTGCGGTCTTTTGGCGTCAGTTATATCGAGAGCTGAAATATCGGTTTGCGGTGCGGAGAGTGCCGATGAAAAGTATATTACCTTTTGGAAGTGCTTTGAGCAGTACGGAGGAAGAATATATAAAAGACAATAAAATATAACTATATTTTTCAGCCTTATTTATTACTTACTTAAAAATCTTATCCTGTCTTTCAATTCACACGACATGTGATATTATTCTTCAACATTGACTATCCTGTTAAGAGACACGCCGCTTGCGCTTATTATTTCGAATGCTCTTTCACAAGCACCGACATCGGAAACCATGTGTGCGTCGCTGCCAACGGCAAAATTGACGTTTTGCGTCAATGCCGCTTCTTTGAGCTGTTTTGCGTTAAGTATGCCTCGCGCATTATTTATTTCCAATAATGTTCCACATTCAGCGCATTTACGGGCTATTTTTTCGATATCGAGCGGATAGTTGCTTGACGGATGAGTTATCATATTTATTTTGTATCTGTCGAGCATATTTATAGCAGCCTGTGTGTTTATTTCGCGCGTCTTTTCGTAAAGCTTCGGCATATTGATTCTTCTGGTCATAAGGGAAGGAAGAAACATCTTAAAATAGCTTTTAATATCGTCCATTTTAAGCATCACATGAAAGCCCGCATTCACAAAGTCGAACACATCTATATCGTCTTGAATATCTATTCGTCCGTTTACATTGACAATATTCGCTTCGACTCCGAATTTGATATCCATTTCCGGATATCTGTTTTGCATACGCTCGATCTCGTATTTGAGAAGCAAATATTTTTCACGGTTCAGCTCTTTTGCATAATGGTGAGCATAGCCATGCTCGGTTATATATATGCCCTTTAAACCCTGTCGGTGCGCTTCTTCTATCATAAGCGTTGCGCTTGCTTTGCCGTGAGAGTAATTCGTGTGTGTATGGCAGTCGTATATCAGCTGCATTGCTTGCTCCTTTCGCAGGCAATAGTATTTATTTCATCTAATAATACTTTTGTAATATCTTTTTCATCTACCGTTTTATAGGATGCTCCGTTTTTGAACAGCAATCCTTTGTTGTTGCAGCAGGCAACGCCTATATCCGCTTCCTTTGATTCTCCCGGCCCGTTTACTACGCAGCCCATGACCGCCACGCATATATACGGTTTTATATGCTTTGTTTTTTCTTTTATTTCGGTTACTATGGATAGTGTATCCGTGGTACATCTTGCGCAGGTGGGGCAGGATATTACATTAACTCCCTCTCTACGCATTCCGCAGGCGTTCAATATTTCCTTGCCTGCAATTATTTCTTCTATGGGTGAAGCCGTAAGAGAAACGCGAATTGTATCTCCGATACCGTTTAAAAGCATAGCACCGATGCCTGCGCTTGAGCGTATAATGCCGCTTAAGGAAGAACCGGCTTCTGTTATGCCAAGATGAATAGGGTAGTCGTAACGAGAAAAAAACAGCTTATTTGCCTCGTATGTAGTGACGACATCGCTTGCCTTAATGCTTACTACGATATCATCATATCCGAATTCGTTGAAGTATCCGATGGAACGCATAGCACTTTCGACAAGAGCCTCAGAACATACCGAACCGTGTTTTTGGAGTATATCCTTTTCAAGAGAACCCCCGTTTACGCCTATTCTAACGGGTATTTTATATTCTTTAAGGCAGGCGCAGACCTCCTTAAGCTTGTCCTTGCCTCCGATATTTCCGGGATTGATCCTAAGCTTGCTTACCCCCGCTTCCACACTTTTTATAGCAAGACGCCAGTTGAAATGTATGTCAGCTACCATAGGTATAGACATCTCAGGCAAGATATTTTTGAGAGCTTCTACGCTTTCTTCGTCAGGGATAGCAGTGCGCAGTATCTCGCAGCCGGCATTTTCAAGCGCATGTATTTCATTAATCACTCGAATGGTGTCATTAAGCGGTATATTCAGCATTGTCTGAACCGTTACTCTGTTGCCTCCGCCAATAGGGACGTTCTTTGCATACACAGTTTTGGATTTCATTTAAGTGTCCTCTATTTAAAAGAATGTAATTATATCTCTGTAAGCAATAAAAACGGCGAAAAGCATAAGTGCGGCAAATCCGATAAAGTGTATTGTGCTTTCAGCCTTGCGGTTAATCGGAGAGCCTTTTATCCACTCGATCAAAGTAAACAATATATGGCTTCCGTCGAGCGCCGGTATAGGTAAAAGATTGAAAAAGCCAAGGCTTACGGATATTGAGGCGGCTATGGCAAGAACATAAATAATGCCTTGCGGAATATACTGTCCGATAACTACCGCCGCACCTATTGGCCCGCTGAACGCTTCTATACCAATCTTTCCCCGGAACAGATTTATAAATACGTTGAATATAGCTACGATATATTCCCAAAGTATAACAAACGAGTTAGCGAGTGCTTTGAAAAATTCGAATTTTACTTTTGGAGAAATGCCAAGCATATAATTGCCGCTTGTTTCGTCGTATGACGGTGTTATTATATATGTTTTTTCACTGCCGTCGTTTTTTTGTACCGTAACCACGCACTGTGAACCGCCGTAAGAGTTAACTGCCTGCGAAACGTCACTCCACTGTGTTATTTTATCTTCGTTTATGGAAATAATGGTATCGCCTTTTTCTATTCCTGCATTAAAGGCGGGAGAATTATCCGAAAATGTGCTTATCTGAGTCGTAGCCGTCGTCCCCGTAATACACATGAGAATAAAAAATATTAAAACGGCAACAATGAAATTCATTATCGCGCCCGACATCAGAATAAGTATTCTTTTAAAAGGGGAAACCGAACAAAAACATCCCTCTTCTCCATCGTCCTCGTCCTCACCCTTCATTTTGCAGTATCCGCCTACAGGCAGCGCTCTTATTGAAAAAAGAGTATTCTTCTTTTCTTTTTGCGTTATAAGAGGCCCCATGCCGATAGAAAATTCCTCTACCGTCACGCCGCACAGACGCGCTGTTATGAAATGACCGAACTCATGCGAGATGATAAGTACTCCGAAGATAAGCACGGCTACAAGAATTGTTATAACAGTTGACATACCTTTTACTTCCGTTTCTGTTTCTTATATTAATTTTACAACTATCTCATACAGAATATACACACCTGCGAAAACAAACAAATAACTGTCTATACGGTCAAGAAATCCGCCGTGTCCCGGAAAAATATTTCCATAATCCTTGACGTTGTACCTTCTTTTTACGATAGACGCAGCCAAGTCTCCGAATTGACCGAATATTCCGACTACTACGCCTCCAAGAGCGTAAAACAAAGTTTTGTTCGGAAAGTGAACGTTTTTGACAAATAACAGACCTATAAGGAATACTATAATTGCTGTTATAAAGCCTGCAACTGCGCCCTCAACGGATTTATTCGGGCTTATTTGAGGCGATAGCTTATGCTTACCGAAGGCTGAACCGATGAAATACGCCGCGGTGTCGCACAAAGCGCAAGAAGCGATAGCCGTTACTATTATATACATTCCCGCTTCTTTAAATATTATCTGTAAGCCCAAGCTTGCAAAAAAACTGATATAGATAAAGCCCCACACGCTCAGCGCACCGCTAGAAGCGTCCGGTTCTTTATTAAACATATTTTCAATGAATAGAATCAAAACTGCAAATATCATTAAATATTCGCTGTAATTCGGTAAAAATGCCCCAAAGCAAACCATTGCCGCGCTTAAAATGAGAGACAGTAAAAGAGAAGATACTGACTTATTGCCCTTTACTAATGAATAGTATTCATAGCTTGCACCGAGCGCCGCAATGAGTATAAGCGCAAAGCATCCGTATTTTCCTATAATTATAGCCGCTGCCAATACGATAATAATTACCGAAGCCGTTATTACTCTTTGTTTCAAGATGTTAATCCTCCGTATCTTCTGTCTCTTTGCATATATGCGTCTAAGGCTTTATCGAAGTCTTCTGTTTTCATGTCTGGCCATAGCGTTGGTGTAAAGTATAGCTCGGAATATGCGCTTTGCCATGTCAGAAAGTTTGATATACGTTTTTCGTTTGCTGTGCGTATTATAAGGTCTGGGTCGGGATCAGGCGAGGTATAGAGGTGTGAAGCTATATCATCTTCACTTATCTCATCAATATTTTTGTTTGAAATGCTTATCTCTTTATATAAAAGCTTCACTGCGTTAAGTATGTCCGCTCTGCCTCCGTAGTTTAATGCAATATTCACCTTAAGCCCTGTATTGTTCTTCATTTCGTTTACGGAGAAATCAATAGCCTCCATAGAGCTTTTGGGTATGGGACTAATGTCTCCGATGAATTTTAAAACCACATTGTTCTTTTTCATTTCTGCGGTTTCTTTATAAAGATATTCGCGAATAAGCCCCATTATTGTATTTATTTCAGCCTGCGGACGTTTCCAGTTTTCTGTTGAAAATGCATATAGTGTCAATACTTTTATCTTTTTTTGCGAGCAGTATTCTATGGCGGTTCTTACTGTTCGTGTGCCGAAGTCGTGACCGACTGAACGAATGTATCCGTTCTTTTGCGCCCATCTGCCGTTTCCGTCCATTATTATGGCTATATGCTCAGGTAGTTTTTCTGTCATATTTTTACCTCTATACTCTGTATACCTTAAGTATGTCAGGAATACTCGATAGCTTTCTTATAAGAGTGTCGACCTGCTCTGTAGTGTCGATAACTATATCTATACGCATTGTGAAAATACCTTCGTTGTCCTGCTTTGTGTTAAGCGCCGATATGTTTATACCTTCGTTACCTATCGCACTGCTTATATCTGCCAAGAGTCCTTTTCTGTCGAGTGAGCGTATGATTATCTCCGTTGTAAATTTTTCGGATTTCGAAGCTCCCTCTATCCACCTTACGTCTATAAGTCTGTCGTGTTCATTGCTGTTGCGAATATTAATGCAATCGGCTCTGTGTACGGTTATTCCGTGTCCCCTCGTGATGTAGCCTATGATATGATCTCCCGGTACAGGCAAGCAGCAGTGGGCGAACTTTACGCACAGGTCGCTATGTCCCTGAACGTGTACCGAACGTCCTTTATCGGTTTTCGGAGGCTTAACTATATTTATTTTATCGGGCTGTTCAAAGTCGTTTTTATAATTATCCTTTATGCGCTGTATAACATATCCCGCTCTCAGTCCGCCGTAGCCGATTACTGCGAATAAATCGTCCCAGCTTGTTACATTAAAGCGCTTAAATGTGAAATCCGCATATTCATTTTTAACTATGCTGTTGTAATCGAGGGCGAAATGCTTTAACTCACGCTTAAAGCTTTCCTTGCCCTTTATTACGTTTTCGTCCTTGTCGGTTTTCCTGAAGAACGCTCTTATCTTACTTTTTGCCTGGGGACTTTTGGCAACGCTGAGCCAGTCACGGCTCGGTCCCTTGGAGGACGGGGAAGTGATAACTTGTATTATTTCTCCCGTAGAAAGCTCATAGGTCAGCGGAACTATTTTCCCGTTTACTCTGGCTCCGGAGCATTTATTTCCTATATCTGTGTGTATTCTGTATGCAAAATCTATCGGAGTAGAACCGACAGGCAGCTCTATAACCTTACCCTTCGGAGTAAAGACAAATATTTCGTCGTTGTAAAGGTCTGTTTTAACAGTTTCTACGAAATCGTCGGAGCCTTCGCTTTCTTCCTCGAGCTCCTTTATCTCCATAAGCCAGTGAAGCTTTTCCGCCAGCTCGTCGGAGCCTTTTTTGCCTTCCTTATATTTCCAATGCGCCGCAATACCGTATTCTGCTATCAGATGCATTTCTTTTGTTCGTATCTGTATTTCAAACGGAGAGCCTCCAGGCCCGAGAACCGTTGTATGCAGTGACTGATACATATTGGGCTTTGGCATTGCTATATAGTCCTTTATCCTTCCGGGTATAGGCTTCCAAAGGGTATGCACCCAGCCCAAAGCGGCATAGCAATCGTTTACTGAATTGACTATTATTCTAACTGCGATCAGATCATATATTTCGCTGAAGCTTTTGCCGCTTTGCATTTTCTTGTATATACTGTAAAAATGCTTGGGACGACCAGATATTTCGCATTCTATGCCCTCTTCGTTCATCTTTTGATTCAGTATTCCGATAACGTTATCTATATAAGCCTCGCGCTCTTTTCTCTTTAAAACAACGTTATTGACTAAGTCGTGGTATTCTTCGGGGTCGAGATATCTGAAAGCAAGGTCTTCAAATTCCCACTTTATCATTGATATACCGAGCCTGTTCGCTATGGGTGCGTAAATATTAAGGGTTTCGGTCGCCTTTTGTATCTGTTTATCCTCGCGCATTGAGGAAAGCGTTCTCATATTGTGCAGTCTGTCGCAAAGCTTGATTATGATGATTCGTATATCGTTTGCCATTGCAACAAACATCTTGCGGAAGGATTCCACCTGTTCCTGTTCTTTGCTGTAAAACTGGAACTTGGCTATTTTTGTTACGCCGTCTACCAGCTGAGCAACTTCCTTGCCGAATCTCTCCTCTATGTCCTCGTAGGTATAATGCGTGTCCTCGATAACGTCGTGAAGAAGTCCCGCTACGATAGTGCTCGTATCCATTTTCAATTCGGCAAGTATTTTTGCTATAGCAAGAGGGTGCGTAATATAAGCCTCTCCGCTTAAACGTTTTTGTCCGTTATGTGCAAGAGCCGCAAATTCGTATGCATCTTTTATTAGGCTTTCGTCTGCCGTTGGATTGTAGGTTTTTACGATACTGATAACTTCGTCTATTTCGCTGTTAGTGTGTTGTGCCTGCATAAACGCATACCTCCTTTGCTTAATACTCTATGGTAAAATATTATTATAATACATTTATATTTCCAATGCAACCGTGAGTATGGCTTGTTTTAAGGCATAAAAGACGTTGTTATTTTTAATAACTATATAAAAAAAGAAACGCTACAAAATAATTTTATCTCAATTAATAAATAAGAAGACAGCGTTATAAAGTGAATCATAGCGCTGTCTTTTTATTATCAAGAAAAGCTTTATTGTTTTTATTTTTTATATCATCAACTTGCAGATATCGTTTGAGAAGGCAACGGGGTCGTCTACGGGAATTCCTTCTATGAGCAGAGCCTGATCGTATAGTAGCTTTGCGTAAGTCTTTATCTTCTCACTGTCTTTGTTTTGCTCAAATTCTTTTTTAAGAGCCTCAAATACCGGATGAGCAGCGTTTAACTCTAGTATTTTATTTGCGTGTACTTTCTCAGAGTTTGGTATCTGGTTTATAACCTTCGCCATTTCCATGGAAAGACCTTCGCCGCTTGCAAAGCATACTGCGTGAGTTTTGAGTCTTGAGGATATTTTCACATCCTTTACCTTGTTGCCCAAAGAATTTTTTATAGCTTCGAGAAGCTCTTTGTTTTCGCTTATATATTCCTCGGTCTTTTTCTTTTCTTCCTCGCTTTGTTCTATACCGAGATCTCCTCCTGCCACAGAGCGGAATTCCTTTTCATCCACGTCATGCAGAACATTCAACGCAAATTCGTCTATATCGTCCGTGCAGTACAGTATCTCATAGCCCTTGTCCTTTAAAAGCTCTGTTTGAGGCAGCTTCGATATCTTCTCGATACTTTCAGCACATGCATAGTAGATATACTTTTGATCTGGCTTCATTCTGGAAATGTATTCGGCAAAAGTCGTATATTTATCCTCAAATGAGGAATAGAACATCACAAGCTCCTTCAGGGAGTCCTTGTTTGCTCCGAAGTCGGAATAGATACCGTATTTGAGCTGCATACCGAAGTTTTTGAAAAACACTTCGTATTTGTCGCGTTCTTTTGCCTGCATTTCAAGAAGCTCGGATTTTATTTTTTTCTCAATTCTCACGGCTATCAGCTTGAGCTGTCTGTCGTGCTGAAGCATTTCTCTTGAAATATTCAAAGAAAGCTCCTGAGAATCAATAAGTCCCTTTACAAAGCTGAAGTAATCCGGCAGAAGATCCGCGCATTTCTCCATGATGAGCACTCCGCTTGAATAAAGCTGCAAGCCCTTTTCGTAATCCTTCGTATAATAGTTGTACGGAGCTTGGGACGGGATATACAACAGAGCGCAATAGTTGAGAGCACCCTCAATATTTGAATGTATCACCTTGAGCGGATCGGTATAGTCGTAAAATTTAGTTTTATAAAACTCGTTATATTCTTCGTCTGTAACGGAGGATTTGCTTCTTTTCCATATTGGTACCATGCTGTTGAGTGTATCGTCTTCGATATAATCCTCGTAAGCAGGTTTATAGTCTTCTTTTGCCTTTTCTTCGTCGCTTGCCGATATCTCCCTTTTCTTTTTAACGTTCATCATTATAGGGTAGCGTATGTAGTCCGAATAATGAGTTATAAGACTTCTCAGCGTGTATTCGCTTGTATATTGCGAATATTTATCATCGTCAGTATCGTCCTTAAGCGTAAGTATTACGTCTGTCCCATTTGAATCTTTTTCGCACTTATTTATGCTGTAGCCGTCCGCACCGCTTGATTCCCAAGCATATGCTTCATCGCTTCCGTAAGCCTTGCTTATAACCTTTATGTTTTTGCTGACCATAAAAGCCGAATAAAATCCGACACCGAATTGTCCGATAATATCAATATCTTCTTTCTTTTCACTTTCGGCCTTAAAATCAAAGGAACCGCTTTTTGCTATAACGCCGAGATTTTCCTCCATCTCCTCCTTTGTCATGCCTTTGCCGTTGTCTGAGACGATGAGAGTTTTGTTTTCCTCGTCCGGAGTTAATCGTATATAAAAGTCGCTCCTGTCTACACCCGATATATTTTTAGTAATGCTTTCATAATAGAGCTTGTCTATCGCGTCGCTTGCGTTTGATATAAGCTCGCGCAGAAATATTTCTTTATTGGTGTAAATTGAATTGATCATCAGGTCGAGAAGTCTTTTGGATTCCGCTTTAAACTGTTTTTTTGCCATGATATAGTTCCTTTCGGTATATTTAGCACTCGTATATTAAGAGTGCTGACAATAATATATTACTTTTATTCACATATTGCAATACTTTAAAGACTAATTCATATAATTTAATTATTTTTTTCTCATTTACCGTCTATATGATATAATTATTATCAAATAATTTAAATTAGTAAGGAGCTTGAAGATGAACGAAGTTTATGAATATCTCAAAAAATGCACGGTATTTTATCTTGCCACTATAGACGGCGATATGCCCAGAGTACGCCCTTTCGGAGCAACGGATTTGTTTGAGGGTAAAATATATATTCAAACAGGCAACGTTAAAGACGTATATAAGCAGATGATAAATAATCCCAATATTGAAATATGCGCTATGGCGGATAAAGGCTCTTGGATAAGAATATCTGCAAAGGCACAACGCGACGACAGATTGGAAGCAAGAGAGCATATGCTTCAGACGAATCCGGGTTTAAAAGGCAGGTATGCAGCGGACGACGGAAACTGTGAGGTGCTGTTTTTAAAGGACGCCACGGCTTCATTTTGTTCCTTCACGAGCGAGCCTAAAATAGTAAAGTTTTAAATAAGGGAAACACAATGATTGACGGCACATATTCCATAAGCGCAAAAACTCCTTTGGGAGTTATCAGCGGAAATATAACATACGAAACCAATGGCAATGAGCTAAGCGGAAGTGCAAACGCGCTTGATACGACAGTAACAGTTCAAAACGGCATTTGCGAAGGCGATTTCTTTGAGCATACCCTTAAAATCAATACCGATAAGGGTGTTATTAACGTCAAGGTCAAGGGTAAAGTGGATGCAGACAACATAAGCGGTACGTTTAAGATGATGTTCGTAACGTCGCGTTTCAGCGGGAAAAGACTATAATAATATATAAAGGAATACATAATGGACAAGCAAAAAGGGTTCGGTTTTTGCGCTTTGGCGTGTAGCTTATGCAACAATGAAGACTGTTTAGGGTGCCGCATGGACGATAGCGTTAACAAAGAATGGTGTAAGAGCAAAAACTGCTGTAAACAAAAGAATATTTCGGGCTGTTGGGAATGCAGGGAGTATCCTTGCTCTGACAACATAATATTCGCCAAGCCCAAGCCTATGGCGTTTATTGAATTAATGCGTGAGTACGGACAGGATTTTTTAGAGGGCGTACTTGAGGAAAACGAAAAAGACGGTATGGTATATCACTACGATGGTACAAACGACGGGGATTACGACAAGGGCGTAAATACTTACGAGGTGATAGATATCATTCTAAAGGGGAAAAAGAATAATGCTTGAAAACATTCTCAGAGATACGACTCTCGCCGAAGAGGGAGTAAAAAAAATAGAATGGGCGCGTATGCATATGTCCGTATCCGCACTTATCGAGGAGCGGTTTATTAAAGAGAAACCGTTTGAAGGCTTGAAAATATCCATGTCTATACATCTTGAGGCAAAAACGGCAAGGACGGCTCTTTTGTTTAAGGCAGCGGGCGCGCAGGTTTTTGTTACCGGCTGCAACTCTCTTTCCACTCAGGACGATGTGGCGGCGGGACTTGCTTCATTGGGAGTTCACGTTTATGCTTGGCATGCTTCCACACCAAATGAATACCACGAGCATCTTATAGCCACGCTTTCATGCAAACCGAATCTTATCATAGATGACGGCGGAGATTTTACTCAAATACTTTGTGATGAGAGAAGCGATCTTGCCGAAGAGCTTTTCGCAGGCAGTGAGGAAACGACAACCGGAGTGATGCGCCTTAAGGCAAGAAATAAACAAAAGGGTCTGCCTTTTGCAATGATGTGCGTAAACGATGCACAGATGAAGTATTTATTTGACAACAGATACGGCACAGGTCAAAGTGTGCTCGACGGTATAATGCGCACAACAAATCTTATAATAGCAGGCAAAAATGTCGTGGTAGCCGGTTACGGCTGGTGCGGCAAGGGCGTTTCTATGAGAGCCAAGGGTATGGGCGCGCGCGTTATAATCGCCGAGGTCAATCCCATTCGTGCGGTAGAAGCGCAAATGGACGGCTTTGAAGTCATGCCTATGAATGAAGCCGTTAAAAAAGGCGATCTGTTCGTTACGGTAACGGGCTGCTGCGATGTGATAACCAGTGAGCATATAAAGGATATGAAGCAGGGTGCCGTGCTTTGCAACGCGGGACATTTTGACGTTGAGGTAGCTATAGCGGGTATGCGAAAAAAAGCAAAGAAGGTCTACGAGGCAAGAAACAATATAGAAGCCTTCGTATTTGACGATGGTGATAATGAAAAAACAATTTTCATCTTGGCTCAGGCTAAGCTTGTCAATCTTGCTTCGGGAGACGGACATCCAGCTGAAATAATGGATATGAGCTTCTCCGTACAGGCTCTTTGTGCGGAATATTTCGTCAAAAACAAAGATAAGCTTACCGCAGGGATTTATAATGTGCCTGAAGAAATAGATTACAGTATTGCGCGTTTAAAGCTTAAAAGCATGAACGTTGAAATTGATAATCTTACAAAGGCGCAAAACGAATATATTAATTCATACTGCTGATAAGGAGAAAATATATGAATGATATTGTGGTTATCGGCAGTACATTTATTGACTGTAAGGGCTTTGTAGGAGAAGGTTATGAGCCTGAGGGAAGAAACCGAGGAGAAATAAACTTCGTACACGGAGGAGTGGCAAGAAACGTCGCTGAAAACCTGTCGCACTTTGGTTCATTGGTTACTTTGGTGTCTTCTGTAGATGAAACGGCGCAAAGCGTGGAAATAATAAAAAGACTGAAAGAATGCCATGTTAATACCGAGTATATAGCCAAAGAAAAAAACGGTCTGGGTAAATGGATATTGCTTGACGATAAAAACGGCTCTCAGATAGCTTCTCTTTCAAGTCTTGCCGACGCTCGTATTATAGAAGGAATAATAGCAAAATATGGTGATGAAATAATAAAAAAAGCACAATGCGTCGTATTGGAAACCGATATATCGGAATTTGTGACAAAGACTGTTACCCTTATAGCTAAAAAGTATGATAAAAAACTGTTCGTTATATCCGCAAGTATGGCTTTTTCTTTAAAGGATGCACAATATTACTCACTGTCGGAATGCTTCGTTTGCAATCATTTGGAGGCGCAAAAGCTTTTGGGCGAGGATACATACGATTTGCTTCCCGGTGAAATGCTGTCTATCCTTGATAAGGGTATAAAAAAGCTCAACATCAATTCGATGATTATAACCATGGGTGAAAACGGTGCGGTATATAAAAACAAAAGAACTGGCGAAGCGGGATACCAGCCTGCAATAAAAACAGAAGCGATAGATACCTCCGGAGCGGGAGACGCTTTCTTTTCGGCAATCGTATATTCGCTTTTAATCGGAGACAATTTATCAGACGCTGTTAAAAAAGCTACGAAAATAGCATCTTTGACAGTACAAAGCATACAAAACGTCTCAGAGGATTTGGATAAAAAAAGAAACGTCATGTGCTTTGGTGAATAAAATGCACTTTGTAAATGCCAAAAGCTTATTGTCACAATCTAACTCCATGAATATTTATCGCGGCTGTACTCACGGCTGTATTTATTGTGACTCACGAAGCCTATGCTACGGTATGAAGCATGAGTTTACGGATATAGAAGTAAAAATCAATGCGCCACAGCTTCTTGAAAGCGCTCTTAATAAAAAACGCTCCAAATGTATGATAGGGACAGGCTCTATGAGCGACCCTTACAATCACGTGGAAGAAAAGCTCCATTTAACAAGACAATGCGCATCTATATCGGATTCATACGGGTTTGGTTTTACGTTTATAACCAAGTCCACAAGGTTTTTAAACGATTTGGATATATATAAAAGTATCTCGCAAAAAAGCAAATGCGTTGTACAGATGACTATGACGACATTTGACGAAAATATATGTAGCGTTATCGAACCGAACGTGGACACGACAAATAAGAGGTATTGTGCGCTTAAACAACTTAGGGATGAAAGTATTCCAAGCGTAGTATGGATATCTCCCATCTTGCCGTTTATTAACGATACTAAAGAAAATATGCGCGGAATACTCGATTATTGCTTTGATGCGGGAGTGAAGGGAATAGTGTATTTCGGTAGCGGAGTGACGCTGCGCGAGGGTGACAGGGAATACTTTTATAAAAAGCTTGACGAGTCTTTTCCCGGCTTAAAGCATGAGTATATGAAAAAATACGCATATTCGTATGAATGTATAAGTCCGTTAGCTCGCAAGTTAGATGAAATGGTACATAACGAATGTGATAAATACAAAATAAAATACAGACCTGATGAAGTGTTTTCTTACATTAAGGAATATGAAAGCAAATATTCGGGCAGTCAGCTAAGCTTGCTGTAAATAAGGAGATCAAATTGAACGAAGTTATCAGATCGCTCATGCAGAGAAAAAGCGTTAGAGTATATAGCGAAGATACTGTTTTGCCAGAGGAAAGAAGCACTATCCTTAAAGCTGCCTTCAATGCACCGACCGCGGGCAATCAGCAGCTTTTTACCATTATTGACATTACCGACAAAGACATAAAGCAATCTCTTTATGAGCTGTGCGAAAAGCAAGACGATATAAAGAAGTCGAAATTATGTCTTGTTTTTATTGCGGATTGCAGAAAATACAGGCTGGCTTATGAGTATGCAGGCTGCGATATAAGAAGTGCCGGTATAGGAGATTATCTGCTCGCCTCCGCTGACGCATTTCTAAGCGCGATGAATGCCGTAACGGCGGCAAACAGCTTGGGAATCGGCAGTTGCTTTATAGGGCACATCACGGAAAATGCCGAAAAAGTTAAAAAACTACTGAAGCTTCCCGCTTTAACAGTCCCTGTTGCTCTTGTGGTATTCGGCAAGCCTACTCAAGAACAGAAGGACAGGAAAAAGCCGCCTCGCTTTGATGAAGACGCTCTTGTCAGACAAAACGTATACTCCGATCGCACTAAAGAAGAAATAATAAACGATTTTAAACGAAAGGCAAGACAGGGTGGCAAGGAGGAATACAATTTTTGTGAAAAGCTTAAAAAGATGCATAACAGACAGTATGACAGCAGCTTTACAAATGAAATGACTAGAAGCGTAAGCGTGTATTTTTCTGATTTCAGATTTGAGGACGCCAATTAGTAAGGCTTATAAACAAGTAGAATTATTCATTTGCTATATATGTAAAAAGTATTGCCTTAAAAATAAAAACCCTGCAAAATGAAATGCACAGGTTTTTAATAATTGACTTTTTAGTTTGCTTGGTATTATTGTAAGCTCATACGATAAGCGCAAAGCTCTTTAGTTTATTTTCGTCTGAATCTTATTTTGCACACATCGCCGCCTCTTGAAATTGTTTCGGGCAGATCAAGCTCGCAGCCGAAGGATTCTCCTATTCCTCTGTCACCGCACATGGCAAAATCGCAAAGAAAAGATATCTCCTCGTCGCTTGCGCCTTGTTTCTGCCACGCTTTAACGAGAGGGCAATAATGAAAGTCTATGTCCAGATTGTCGTCAGTACACGACTTTATATCCATTTCAAATACCCACTGCGCAAATTTCGAAAAGAGCGTTTTTTTAAGCCCTTTAAGAGATGTCGTCCCCGCTTTTTTTACTAGATTGCTTCCCTGATATAGTCCGCAGTGTTTGATAGCCTCGGGCGCAAACTTATCGGGAGTGAGTCCATTTTTCTTTGCCTCGTCGCACAACAAATACATCCACAGCGCTCTGTGCTCAAGCTGTTCTCTTACTGCCACTATAAGAGGATTTTTTATTTTTGCTTCATTTATTACTTTGCTTTCCATATCGTATCCTTTTTTTTTAATATTATCATAAAAAAACGTGTATTACATCATTTTTATTATGCAAAAAATTGCTTATGTCAAATTATACGTTTATTATATTATCAGACATTAAGGAGTAATTTATGAAGACGTCAGTATTGAGAAAAACTTCGATATTTTTTACATTATTTATATCATTAGGAGCACTCGCAGGCTCTCTTAGCATGTTTATTGACCCAAGCGGCAAAACCACAGGCATGGACGGTCTGCTTCCCGGCTTAAATAAGCTGCCGTTTGCTGATATACTGTTTCGGGATTTAGTATTTGCCGGTATAGCTCTTCTTATTGTAAACGGTATTATACAGTTTATTTCTTTTTATCTGTTAATGAAAAAACATCCGCTTGCGCCAAAATCCGTAATGCTTTGTGGGATAATCCTAATGCTGTGGATAAGCATACAGTTTTTCATTTATCCTTTAAACCTCTTATCGGTGTTATATTTTATATTCGGGCTTATAGAAGCCGTTGTGGGATTAATGTATGTAAAGAGGAAAGAAATATAATGAAAACACTCGTTGTTTATTTTTCCAGAAAGGGTTATGTTAAAAAAATAGCGCAGAAAAAGGCCGATAAATACAATGCGGATTTGCTTGAATTGAAAACGACGGAGCCAACAAAAGGTTATCTGGGCTTTTGGTGGTGTGGAAGATTTGCAATGCACCGCTGGGAGATGCCTTTAGAAGAGTATACTGTCGATGTCTTAACTTATGACAAGATAATAATCTGCTCACCGATATGGGTGTTCACCTTCTGCTGTCCGATTAGGGCGTTCCTTAAAAAGGAAAAGGGAAGAATAAAAGCAGCAGATTATGTATTTGTGCATTATTCGTTTCCAATGAATTATCGAAAAACTGCCGATTGCGCGGATAATATCTTGTCTATCAAGCACGACAAGCTTGAAAGTATTTGCTGCATATTCGGCAAAATTATGAAAACAAGGCTCGATTAATCAAGCTAATATCTTCTTTGACATTTTTCACAGAAGTATATCGTGCCTCCCATGTAGGAGGCTTTTTTTATTTCACTTCCGCATTTTGGGCAGGCTGTACCCAATGTGTTTTTACTTAAAATCGTCCTGTAATTTCCGCAGTTTCCGAAAAAATCCGTCTCTGTATCTCTGCCGAGAAGTTTGCACATTTCATTGAGTGTTTCTCTTATGCTTTTATAGAGAGTTTTTAAATCGTTTTCACCGAGCTTATTTATATTAATACGCGCATCTATACCGGAATTGAACAGTATATCCTGTAATACGCCGTTACCCAAGCCCGGTATTCTTTGTTCTGTTGCAAGAAATGTCTTCGCTGTGAGAATCTTTGCTTCATCGCTGCAAAGGGATTTGAAGTATTCAAAAGTGAATTCATCGCTCGTTGGCTCAGGCTTTGATATCGCTTGGTTATAATAATCGGTGTTGATCGTTCCGTTCGTGCTTAGTCTTATTCCTCCGTACATTCGTACAGATACATAAAATGCGCTTTTATCTGTAAAAGTAACATAAAGCTGATGCTTTTTTGCCGGCTTGTCAGTGTT
Organism: uncultured Lachnospiraceae bacterium; assembly: GCA_964618075.1. GTDB lineage: Bacteria > Bacillota > Clostridia > Eubacteriales > Anaerofustaceae > CAYTMY01. Next base: position 10,106 of record CAZTZO010000018.1, on the reverse strand, counting down.
ATTTACATATCTCGGATAAGCGCCGTCGGTAAGGCATAAGAAGCAATCCTTCATGTTCAGCTGGATATGACCTGCGTGAGAAATGCAGCCTGTTATTTTCTGTCCTTCCATTATAAAAGGATAATCTTCCTTATTATTGTCGGAATAGAAAGCGAACTTGTGCGGGGAGGCTTCAATGATTACCTCAAGTACCGTCTTGTCCTTTAGCACCTCATTCATTTGTTTTGATATGGTTCGACTCTCTGGTAACTCTATCATTTTTTATCTTCCTCATTAAGTACTATTTATTATTTGCTTTTTGTGTTCTTCTTTGAAAACAAAATCGTCGCTTTTTGCATAAGTATGATTTTGTTATTTTCTATTTCGCCGTTTATCACCGATGATAAAAGTTTGTTCAGTATGTTGCCGACAGCCTTACCGTTATATCCGATTTCTTTCATATCATTTCCGTTTACCGCAAGCTCTTTAAGTGAAAAGCATTCTTTTTTTTCAATGATAAGCTTTGCATGTTCGGCAATTTCATCAAAGAAGGCTTTATTCGGCATATTTTTGTCTTCGTGCGAAGCGGTGTCTGCTATTTTTATTTTTATCAAATCAAAGAAATCGTCAGGACCGAGTATGGAAAGAAGTTTCTTGATACATTTTTCGTCATTTGTCATAGGGTACATGTGAAATTTAATGAGCCTCACGACTTTTTCGCGAGTGCTGTTATCAAAGCGCAGTTTTTTTAATATAGTATCAGCTGCCAAAGCGCCCTCATGTTCGTGTTTGTAAAAATGTCCGATTCCGTTTTCGTCTCTTGTAAAGCATTTCGGTTTCCCGATATCATGTAAAAGCCCTGTCAGACGAAGCACGCACGTAGGCTCTAAAGCGGCGGTGACGTTTGCCACGTGAGTCAATAAATCGTATTTATGGTGGGGATTATATTGATTGAAGTTTTCCATTTTAGCAAAGCCGTCTATAAAAGTATCGAGTACTGATGGAAACATGATAATCATATTTTTAATATTTTTGCCACATACCGCGTAAGAAAGCTCCGACGAAAGCCTTTCCGCTGATATATGTTTGAGTAAATCTTTGTTTGAAATAAGCTGCGCTTTCGTATTGTCCTCTATATCAAAGCCGAGAACCGATAGGAAACGAATGGCGCGCATAATTCTAAGAGCGTCCTCTTTAAAACGCTCTTGTGGGTTGCCTACGCATCTTATTACCTTGTTTTTGATGTCGCTAACGCCGCCGAAAATATCGAGTAAACCGTCATTAAGCGAATAGGCAATGGCGTTCATGGTAAAATCTCTGCGAGATAGATCCTCTTTTATATTTAAGCTGAATGTGACCTTGTCGGGGTGTCTGTTGTCAGAGTAAGCTCCGTCACAGCGATATGTGGTTATTTCAACAGGCTCTTTGTTGATTATGACTGTTATCGTTCCGTGCTTGATTCCCGTTAAAAAAACAGGCATGTCGGAAAAGACTCTCATTGTTTGCTCGGGTAAAGCGTTGGTCGTAACGTCCGTGTCCTTTGATTCTATTCCCATGAGCTTGTCACGCACGCAGCCACCCACTAAAAAAGCCTCATAACCGCAATCCGTCAGTCGCTTTAAAACAAATTTTTGTGTTTCGCTGAGCTGTATCACATTATCTGCCTTTCATTTATAGTTTATTATATCATTTTGGATACATTTAGCAACTTCGTATTTTATGTGTTTGCAATAAAAACGGTAGTTCACCAAAACCCTTATTAATAAACCAATGAAATAAATGTTGTTTAAAGCCTCATAGTCTTGACAGAAGCTTTGCGAAAAAAAGAAAAACGAAGCCGGCGAGTATAAATATAACGACTAAGAGTGACATGCATTTAGCAACTGTTTTCCCGCCTATCGCATAAATATCCATGAATTCGTAAGGGAAAGGACTGTTTGTATGGTAGATATTGCCCTTGATAGGCACTCTTATAAATATATACACAGCGTAAAGTATCGGTAGCATGACCCATATAAGGACGCTTTTAACTCCGAGGTCTTGTTTTTGAGCAAATATTATCCAGTAAACAAGCGTCAAAAGAGGAACGACATAATGGACGAGAATGTTTGTAGGAGTGAATATTCTTGAAAATTCCTCGAATTCATCTTTTCTCTTAAGTACTGCGGGACGTAGGATAAAATGGTATATTACGAAGGTTGCCGTAATTGCCAGGGTCACGGCAAATTCAGAAGTGGCTGAGAATAACAGCTTCTGTGCAAATTGTATATCAAAGGCTCGGAAAATGCAGCGCAGCGCGAAATACAGGCAGACAAGAAGATTGGAAAGATTTGTATAATACACAAACATATCCGTGGGATTGTGATCTCCTCCGAATAAGCCTGCTCTCCACATTAGCGCAACTGCGGGAATTATCGCAAGCATTGTTTCGAATATATTCTTTACTGCCAACATATGAATACCTCAAAGGATTAAATTTAATTAGACTAAAGTATAACATAGATTTGAAATTTATCTTAGCTTGGCAATGTCTTTGAAAGTATTAAAAACAGATAAAAGGTTATAATTTTCTTCTAATTGTAAAATTGACCATAATGTTGTAATATATTAATATAATTTATTTATAAGGAGTGTATTAATGATCAAATACGTTTATGGAAAAAGCATGGATTCATTAAAGGTCGAATTCTCCAAGATATGGGGAATATACCTTTTGTCTGTATTGCTTATATTATTGGCAAATATTGTGGGAATACTTCCTGTAATATCTATCCCTGTAATAGCGGTATTGACGGCGTCTGTCAGTGTTGTTTATTTAAATAAGATAAACGGTCAGTCGCCAACGGCAGAGGACTTGTTCCTCGGCTTTAAAAACGTGTGGCATGTGGCGTTGGGTATGTGCTGGATGTACTTATGGATATTCATTTGGGCGCTTATTCCTATAGCAGGGCCTATTGTGGCAATAGTAAAAATGTATTCTTACAGATTTACGCCTTACATACTTATCAAAGAGCCCGATACCAAACCGACTGATGCGTTGAAGAAATCAATCTCAATGACAAACGGCTACAGAAGCAAGATGTTCTTTGCCGATTTTATCATAGCGATAGGTATCGTTCTGGTTATGCTTATATTGAGTGGGCTTGGTTTTATAAGAGGAGTCGGAGGCATATTCTTCTTTATCGAAGCATTATTCATTATAGCGACGATAGTATTTGTTCCGGTATTTATGGGACTCGTTCAGGCATGCTTCTATCAGGAAGTTTTTGATACGCCCGAGGGAGTAGTAAAAACATATCAGAGTCAGCCTCAGGCAGCTGTTGCACCTATTGTTAACGCACCTGAAAATGAAAACCCCGTTAATACTGCGACAAACATTTGCCCTAAATGCGGTAAGGCTAATGGTAATGACGCTATGTTCTGCGCTAATTGCGGAGAAAAGCTCAAGTAAGCTAAAAGCTTATTTGTAGATTGGTTAAAGGTTGAACCGTTACGATTGTTAATTCATTCTGTCAGTGTGTGAAAAAGTATAGAGTTTTTACACGCTTTATAGATTTAACAAAAAAAGGTGAAGTCAAAAGTGATGTTCGATTACAAAGGAAAATAATACAAAAGCCGACGGGGTATTTCCGTCGGCTTTTGTACGTTTCCAAGAGTACGAATATCTGCATGTGAAAAACAATAAAATATTAAAAATCTACCTACTTTAAGACATTTAGTCGTTTGTATATAGCTAAAATCTCATAGCACGTGCATTCTGTATAAGTCAGGAAACGACTATCATCCTTACGTGCGTTTTGTTGGATTACAGCGTCATCATTATCCCTTAACACATTGATTTAATACTGCCCAAATAAGCGCAGCAATTTTTGCCAGAACGTAAGCTGCTCTGACGTGGAGGTGTTTTCGGTAGTTGTTTTGGCAATTTTTATAGCTTTAGTTTGAATCACAAACTGCACGGAATCTACATTTGTGTTTTCCTTTGATACGAAGGATGTAATTTCGGTTTTATCTCCCATTAGAGAATCAAGCATTGAGTCTATCTTCTCATCTACCTGCGTATTCATATCAGCGGTTTTATCAGCGAATTCTCCTGTGCCGTTTTTCATTTCTCCTGTTTTTGTATAAAGCTCTTTTACTGCGTCATTCAACTGACCAACAGACACTTTCAGCTGATTTGTGTTTATATAAAGAGTATCCATGTTTAGTTTCAATTTACCTGCTCCGTCGGATGCGTTAGCTACAAAGTCTGTATATTCCTTTAATCCCTTATAAAAAGCACCGTAACTGTCAAGCTGTCCTTTCAACTCTGCCACTTGTCCTGCTGCTTCACCCGCCTGTGCGGTAGCCTCAGTGATCTGTGATGTTACTTCATCACTGAGCATTTTTTGTGCGATATATGCGTTTTTTATTTGGGTTTTCTGTTCGTCACTAAGAGACGCCAATGCCCCTTGTAAAATCTGCTGCTTCTGAGAGTCGCTTAATTGAGAAACCGCGCCGTTGATGATTTGTATTTTTTGTTCATCAGACATATTTGCGACGGTCTGTTCAACCATCGCCTGCCCCTCCGAGCTTTGAATATAGGCTTGTGCCTGTTGTTGGTTCATTGTGCCGTCGGATACAAGCTGCTCTAAAATAGCCTGTGCGGCAACCTGCGCATATAAGCTATCGGACTGCGCTGTAACGTAAGAAAGATAAATACTGTCGGCGTTTGCTTGAATATATCCGCTATACAGAGCATCCGCCTGTTGTTCGACTTGTTCGCTGACAGCTTGGAGCGCCGCCTGATATGCTCGGTTATAAACGTCTTCTGCGTCTAACTGTCTAAGCACGTCCTGAAGAACTGCGCTGTAGGTATTCGGTGTAAGGCTAACCGTTTCAAAACCGTTTGCAGAAAGCTGGGCATTGAGCACTTTTTCTCCGGCAGAGCATAGCCCTTCGTATGATGCCCAAGCGGCACTCAATAACTGATCGTTCTTTGCACTTATTGCGCTGAGCCCATTATATAAATCTTCGGTGCCGCTCGTAATACTTTCTACGCCTTCGTTCAATTCTCCCACTTTACCGTTGAGCGTTCCTGTGGCGTTATAAAGCTCCTTTGTACCATCATTTAAGCTCTTGGCTCCTTGGTCTAAATCTACTGCCGCATCGATAAATTCATTGATCTTATCTTTTAGCTCGGTCTCATCGATCTCTACATCCATATAAAGCGCAACGCCGTTAATTGCCACAGCATCCATCTCAAAATCAGTGACATCTGCTGTGATGGTAGTTTCAATGCCTTTTGACGGCAGTATGGTATAGGAAAGATGCTTATCTCCACCTACATTAACGATCGTTGCATCGGAAGCGACAATATTACTGCATTTGTTGCTGTCCAGCGTAAAATCCGCCTGAAGCGCATAGTTATCATAAAAGTTACCATCATAAGCAGCATTTTTTATTACCTTAAAACGTATTTCCAGCTTACCGCTTTTCCCTGCAATTTCATCAGCACTGTATTGTTTTCCGTCCATATAATAAGAAATTGAGATATTCCACGGAATGAGCATTGTTTGCATTTTACCTTGGTAGTATGTTCTGTCGGCAGACGCAACAAAGGTGATTGTATTACCGTCTTGTAGAATTTGGTCGTCAGTATTCAGCATACTTACAGACGAGTAATTTCCGTAATCGATAACGTCGCCTTTAGCGAAGATGTTGACGGCATAAATCTCATCGGGAGTTCCGTCCGCCTTCAGGTTAATATAAATGACTTTTTCCTTTTCAGAAGAAACAGCTGCGGCGACACATGGCGCAGCCACAGATAATGTTAAAACACCCGCCAATAATATAAGTAAGACCTTTTTATATATTTTCATTGTTTTTTCTCCTTTTGAAGATTATAAAAATTCGCTTTTAACGTCGTGTGGCTTATCAGTGAATCCAGCAGATATAATAGCCCCGGCAGGACAAAAAATACTATTGCCATGGAAAGCAGAGTTCCTTTTGCCAGAAATAAGCCGAGCTGTGAGAGAATCCCATGCGTGGAAATTTTCCCGAGCAGAAAACCGATTCCCGCCATTACCGTACCTGATGTCAACACAGACACACTTACCGAAGAAACTGTCTGTATAATCGAGTCCTTTTTGTCCATTAGCTGCCGGTATTCCCGATAACGGTCGGTAAACAATATTGCATAGTCCACTGTTGCTCCCAGCTGTACGGAGCTGATAATCAGATAGGCAATGTAAAATACTACTGAATTCGTAAAATACGGGATCGCCATATTGATCCATATTGCCGTTTCAATGGCTGCCACAAGTATTACGGGCAGTGAAATTGACCTCATTGTCAATAGCAGCACAATGAATACCGCGCCAATGGCAATCAGATTTACCTTTGGCATATCGGCAGTAATGGTATCCATTAAATCA
>CAZTZO010000018.1:0-3701 GCA_964618075.1 uncultured Lachnospiraceae bacterium | reverse complement strand
TCGCCGGCAAGGTAATATTCATCGGGATAGTAAACGTTCACAGTATCTCGCAGTGTTTCTACGAGCTTAAAGGTATCTTCTCCTTCATGATCGGTATCCACCGTAAGCACCATGCGAGTATAATTATCGGAGACAAGTTTGGAAAGGGTATTGTCATCCAAATATTCTTTCGGGATTTCCGCTCCGACCGTATCTACATAAGAAATAATACTTTTTACCTGCGCTATATTGTGAAGAGCTTCGGAAAGCTTTATCTGTTCTGCAGCATTGCCGTTTGGTATTACTACCACATAAGTATCTCTTTTGCCGAAAACAGTTTCTATTGCTTGCGTGTCTTTACCCAACTGAGTATTTGAAGCGTATATATGAGAAGAACCGTAGTAATATGAGTTTTGATTAGCTGCAAGGAAAGAAGGCACAAGCATAATAGCGAAAATCAGAACCATGGGTACCATAATATGCATTACAAGCTTTCCGAAGCCTGTAAAGTCAGCTAGCAGCTTCTTGTGATGCGTTTTTTCCATTAACGGATATGTTTTGAGTATTAATACCGGCATGAATATGAATACGACCAGCAAACTGATGCAGATACCCTTTGCAAGAGCAAGTCCCAAGTCCGGACCGATTCCGAAGCGCATAAACAAAAGAGCTAAAAAGCCGATTACGGTAGTCAGTCCGCTTGCAAGAATTGATGAGGTCGATTTGCAAAGAGCATTAACCATCGCACTCTTCCTGTCAGGGTTCTCGATAAGACATTCCTCATAGCGGTGGATCAAAAAGACGGAATAGTCAAGGGAAACAGCCAGCTGCAATACCGCACCGGCCGCATTTGTCACAAATGATATTTCGCCGAAGATCAGGTTTGAACCGCTGTTGATAATTATTGCAATGCCAAGACCAGTAAGCACAATGACAGGCTCGAGCCATGACGTTGTTGTAATCAGCAATACTAAAAGTACGACAGTTATTGCAAACAGGGTGATCATGTGTATCTCACTGATCGTGCCTGTAGTTGCAATCGCTGTGGATACGGCGTCTCCGCTCATTGCATTGTCATTACCGATTACATTGCGTATCTCGCTAACTGCCTCAATACGATCGTCCTTGTCAATCGTTACAGTAAACAATGCCGCACCGTCCTTGTAATAGGTTTCGAGCGTATCTTTGTCCAGCGTTTCTATGGGTTTATAAATGTCTGCGGCGTCATCCAACCACAGGACATCGTTCACACCATTGCAGCTCTTCAGCTTTTCTTTATAGCTAAGGGCTTGCGCCACGGTTACGTCCTTTATCATGACTCGCGCATTGGGAATACCGCCGTCAAATTCGTCATTCATTTTGTTGATGGAAATTGTCGAAGGGCTATCTTCAGGAAGATAATCCGTCATATCATAATTGACCTTAACAAAGCTTTGCAGCACTGCGCAAATCAGTGCTGCTGAAAAAAATAAGATTAATATTTTCTTTGGGTTGTTTACCACTCCTGTAAAAAATCTCTGCATAAGAAATCCTTACTCCTTCTCATTCACACGCGCTGCCGGTTATTTTGTAAATACTCTTGTCGCCATAAAGCAACAGTGAAAGTGCGTTTGGCGTAATGGTGCCTCTTGCCGTATATAAGATCGTTCGCGTCAGCGTCACAATCCTTCCTGATATCTCACATTTCCCTTCATTGTCGATTATGCCTTCGAACGGCTCGATATGCTCGAGTATTTCTATCGTACCGTTTAATTTGTTTGATTCATTCGTGACTGTAATACGTCCGTAGCGCGGGCCTATTTGAGTGTCCATCTGTATATTGTACGATCTCACATTTTTATCGACCGATGTTCTCATTTTTTCAACACGTTGATGATGTTGTTCTTTTAAAAAAGAAAGAATATATGACGCCGAATCTTGTATCCCGACTGAGCTGCTGTTGATACAGATATCATAGTTATATGGTTTTGACCAATTTCCTGCGGTATAGTAATCGTAATAGCTCTTGCGTTGTTTGTCTGTCTTTCGGATAAGCGTTGAAACTGTTTTTTCATCAGCACCCATAAGCTCCATTTTTCGTTTTACCCGATCATTGAACGGAGCGCAGATAAACAGGCTCAATCGTTCAATTGCCGTCTGTTTTAAAACATAATCAGCGCAGCGCCCTACGAAAATGCAATCTCCTTTTTCTGCTTTCTTTAGAATGATCTTACTTTGAATACGAAAGACGATGTCATTTGCAGACAAGCCGCGAAGCTCTTTATCATCAATGTCATACCACACACCGTGCAGCCACGGATTCTTACGCTTTTCATCCGTTTTTTCTATTTCGTCCGGTATGGTATCCTTATATTTTTCCATTACGGCTTGGAGCAGCTCCTGATCAAAAAAAGAATAATGCATGGATTTCGCAAGCTGTTGTCCTATCTCATGTCCGCCGCTTCCAAATTCTCTGCCGATGCAAATAATCATCTGCCTCAGTTTCCTCCTTTAGATAAATTCATATTTATCATAGATAGAAATATCTTCACATCCAACGGTCAACGCTACCCTCAATGTGGGATATGGGACAAAGTACACATATTTGGCGGAGAAATTTTTATTAGTATTGATAACGAATTTTTGCATTTATCTGCGATATCTGCGTGAAGGCGATGAAATACAAAATTGATACAGTTTAGGAAAAAAGCTTGCACGATTTTCAAATAAGATATAATTTCCTTAATTCATTGATTTCATAACCGGTTAGCCCGATAGCGTTTATAAGGTAGTTATTAATAGATCCGTATTCTGTGTTTATCCATTCCAAAGCAATATCGAGCCTCTCAACGCACGGCATAAGAAAATGCTCTGCAAAATCCGCATATTCCTTGTCAATATAGTGAACTGCCCTCAATAAGCGAATTTCTTTTTGCTTGATCAATACAGATTTGTCGGTTATTAAATAATCATCTATTATCGTTTTTATCGGCACACCTAAAGCGGCAAGTATCAGCGCTGTAGCTATGCCCGTACGATCTCTGCCTTGTGAACAAAAGAATAGGCTTGCTCCCTGTTCTTGTTCCGACAGGATATCAAATAGCCGTTTGTATCCTTTTTGGCTGTTCGGATCGGATATCATAGTCAAATAACAGCGATTCATAAAGTCCTGTTGAGAGACGTTAGCTTCTATGAGCGCTTTTAGCTTATTTGGCATAGAATCATTATCATCGGTGAATCCAAACATAGCGTTTTGCAGTATAGGAATTTGTTCAGTCTGAATATCAAAGAAGGAAGACAGAGGGTGATAGTCTATTTCTCCGAAGGCGCGCAAGTCAATAGCCGTTTTGATATCATATTTTTCTTTAAGAACACAGCATCCTTTTTTACCGACTCCGGATAATTCACCGCTTCTTATTATCCTATTATGTCTGACCATTCGCCCATTTATTGTTTTGTATCCGCCGATATCACGGGTATTGTTTGCTCCTTTGAATTGCAGCCATTGTCCGTATGGGTATTGCACTTTTTGACACCTCGCTTAAAATAATAATAGATGAGTATAGCGCACTTTTAGCGGGTACACTACGGACATTTTATGAAAATGATATTTGTAGTTTACGACTACGAAATTAACGGCAAAAGGTACGCGGTAGCCGATACAATCCAAACAGGAACGAATCTACTATTTACCCGATATGGCAACAAAGGCGGTGACGGCGTGATTATGTTTGTATAATCAC
>CAZTZO010000017.1:14734-29691 GCA_964618075.1 uncultured Lachnospiraceae bacterium | reverse complement strand
TTGTATGTGATTTGGTGTTGATGTTGATAGTTAAAGGGAAGAAGGGGATCATTTTTGCTGTTCTTTTGTTAAAGTGACCCGGTCAGAATGAAAATATGCTGCAAATGAGATGTCCATACGCCTGCACTTTTGCAAGGTGACCCGGTCACCTTGCAAAAAAAGGGAAGGCTCCCCCCCCTAAAAGTCCTCTATATCTTCTCCGACTCCCTTTACCTTGTTTCTTCTCCATCTTCCGGAAAAGTAGAACCATACTATAAGTACTATGGACGCAATAGATGCTATAGGCACGCCGTAGGCTATCCCAGAAAGCCCCATACCAAAGGTCATGCCCAAAAGGATACATACGGGAATTCTCACAACGACAGCGGAAAGCATATTGTTAAACAGCGAAAACAGAGTATGTCCACTGGCAATAAAAAGCCCGTTGAAGCAAAAGACTATCGGCACCAAAAAGAAATCATAGGAAAAAGCCTTCAGATAAACGACGCCGTCATGTATCATCGAAGGATCGCTTCCGAAAAGCGCTATTATACTATCCGCAAAAAGATGCGCGCATACAAATATCAAAGCTCCTATCCCCAGAGCCATACCGCAGCCGATAAAGGCTGTTTTTTTCGCTCTGTCCCACTTTCCGGCTCCGATATTCTGCGCCGCCATTGTCGAAATGCTTCCTGACAACGCAGCCGCCGGCATTACCGCAAAGCTGTTGAACTTCCCCACTGCTCCCACAGCAGCCGACGCACTTACTCCGCCCACTATATTTACAAGCGCCGTTATAAGAAGGAACGATATGCTCGTTATGCAATTCTGCACAGCCGTCGGAGCACCGATAGCCGTTATCCTTTGTAACATACCTTTGTCTATCTTAAAGCTCTTCAATTTAAAGTCAAAGATAAAGTCGTGTCTTTGTAAATAAAATATGCATAGAAACATGCTTATAGCCTGAGATACAACAGTCGCGAGAGCCGCTCCGTATGCACCCATACCGAAATAACCCACAAGCAGCAAATCCCCCGCCACATTCACAACACATGCCACTATTACGAAATACATGGGTCGCTTGCTGTCACCCATACCGCGCAGTATACAGCTTAACGCATTATATCCGAATATAAACAGGATTCCCACAGAGGTCACGGTTAAATAGCTTTTTGCCTGTTCATACGATTCATTCGGGGTCTGTATCATCCTTAAGAGCGGATCTCTGAACAAAAGCATAAGTGCCGTTATCACAACGCCCGCTATAACAAGTGCGCTTATTAACGTGGAGACCGTTTTTTTCATCGCTTCACGATTGTTTGAGCCGAGATACTGCGCTATAAGCACTGTCCCTCCCACGCAAAACCCAATTATAACGTTCGTAAAAATAAAGGTAAGCTGTCCGCCGATATTGACCCCCGACATACTTTCGGTTCCCGCAAAATTGCCGACTATAAGCATATCTGCAACGCTGTACAATGACTGTATCACGTTCGAGAGAAGAAACGGAAGCGAAAACATTATAAGATTTTTGACTAGATTTCCCTGTGAAAGATTATTTTCTATTGTTTTGTTATTCATTAAACACCTTAAACTTAAATATAAACAGCTCTTATCAAACCTTATAATTATACAAAATCATATCCCCCATTGCAAGAAGTACATACTATAGCACATTATACTTTATTTAAATAAGTCGCTCATTAAAGCTAAAGCTTTATTAAAAAGCTGTGTTGGAATTCTTTATATCCTTATTTAAGTAAAAACCAATCGAAAATACGGCAATATCTTATTTGTATATATTTTTTGTGAAATTTATGATATATTTATATTATACAAATTGTATAAGGAGTCCTTAAGCAAGTGAAACAGACAAAAAAAATACTATGTATATTGCTCTCAATAATAATTATACTTTCATTTTCTTCATGTACGCAAAGCCAAAAGCGCTCGGACAAAAAGCTTTCCGAAATAACATATGAGGGCTTTGATATAACAACGGCCCAGCAAACCGCCTCAACGCTTGATGATTTATTAAACAGTAAGAGCTTTACCAAGAAAAAGATTCTCAGCCTTTATCAAACTCTCATAAGCGAATTTGACAAATGCTCCACACAGAGCCTTTTGGCATACGCCGAGTATTACAGCGACCCGCAAAATGAAACCTATCAAAACCATTATTCCGAGATGAACGATTCTCATACACTTCTTACGGATATTATAAAAACCGCAACGGGCAAGCTATACCGGGAGGGCTTAGGCTATCTGATAGAAAAATATTTATCCACAGACAGGATATCTTATCTATCCGATTATACCGCACTTACGGACGATATGCTCGATATACTCGACTATGAAAACGACCTTTGCACCCAATACGCTCAGGTAAGCACGTCAAAAGACTATTCCTACAAGGAACGCTGTGAGATAATGGGTGAGCTGATAGTTCAAATGGTCAATGAAAGAAATACATTTGCTTTTCTTAAGGGATATTCAAACTATATGGATTATGCCTATGATAATGTATACGTACGCGACTATACGCCTGAAGATATTACTCTTGTTGCCTCGTATATACGCACATATCTGAGAGACGATTATTTTTCCCTATTAGAAAAGTCATTTGATGCTTTCAACGAGCCGTTTGATTCGACAAGGCTGTTGGAGGGAATGAAGGCGATTGCCGAAAATAACGAACTTCCTTCAAGCGTTACAGGCGCGGCACAATACATGCTTGACTACGACTTAATATATTTTCCCGACAGCCAAAAGGGTATGTTCACGACATGGAGCGGAAAGCTATACTCATATAACGAACCTGTCATCTATTTTACAGCGCAAAACAATATCGATGACGCTATAGCTCTCCTGCACGAATCGGGACATTACCTGAACTTTTATAAAAATGATCAGTCGGGCTTTGCCACGGATATTCTCATGTCGCTGGATGTAGCTGAAACACAGTCGCAGACTTATATGATGTTATATAACGACGAATACAGTAATGCGTACCCCGACAATAAACAGTCGATAGCCGACTATGCGAAATACTCGCTTATTGACTATATCTACAGAATATGCATGTATTCCGAATTCGAATATGAGCTTTATACAGAGCCGAACCTCACGTACGACAGAGCCTGCGAGCTGTTTGAAGAGATGTCTTCTATGTATGGAATAAACCTTCCTTCATACTCATGGTCGAACGTACACCATTACGCTGACTACCCCGCTTATGTTGTGAGCTATGTTACAAGTGCTTTAGCGACTGCCTGTATATGGGAGATATCATTAAGCGATGATAAAAAAGCAAATGAAATATACGACAAGGTATCGGCGTATGGCTGCGAAACGGGATTTTTGGAAATGTGCAATGAAAACTCACTGGGAGATATTTTTTCTCAGGATACAATAATCCGTCTTCATGCTGCCTTCTCAAAATAAAATGTAACGCAATAAAGCATTTGCCATATAATATAACGAAGCGAATATTTGATGAGGTAATAACTATGTGTCAGTGCGACTGTGGCTGCTCCGTCTGCGAAAGCCATGAATACTCTTGCAGGACGGTCTGCACCGAAGAGGGCAAAGTATTTTATTACAACGATTGCAAAACGCCCACTTTGAGCTATAAAGCCTTTTACGGGAGAGCTTTCGACGAACAACATGACGACTGAATAAAAGCGTTTTGCTTATTAAAAAGGGACTTTTCAAGAGTCCCTTTTATTTGTGATATTTTTCGTTTGCCATTATTTTAAACGCTCTGTAAATCTGCTCCAAGCACATCACTCGGAACAGCCTGTGCGGAAACGTCATATTTGAAAAAGACAAAAGCATATCGCTTCTTTCCTTTACCTCCTCGCTCACTCCTCGTGAAGCGCCTATCACAAAGCATACTTCGCTTTGCGACGCATTGCCCAAGCTTACAAGTTTTTTGGATAGCTCGGTACTGTCAAGAGCCTTTCCTTTTACATCGCAAACAATTACATACGCCCCCTTTGGTAAGCAGCGAATTATTTCCTCACCCTCTTTTATTATTGCAAGCGGGTCGTTGTCACAATCTTTGTCGGGCAGCTCTTTAATGTTGATTTTACAATAGCGGCTTATCCGCTTTTCATATTCATTGCAAAGAGAGATATATTCCTTCTCCTTGAGCTTTCCGAGAGCAATGACGGTTATATGCATTAGTTCAACTCCGTATGATAGTTTTTAAAGCTTATGTTTCACGTGAAACATTATAGCATATATTTTATAAAAGAATGTTTCACGTGAAACATTCTTTTATGATCCTGCGTTTAATTTGTGTTTTAGTGATTATGTTTGTTATTTGCTTGTAGATATTGTCGGCATATGGTGTATAATGTATTCATGGATAAATATGAAATAAGACCGCATCATCTTTTGTGTATGAAGTTTTTCGAAGGCAAGGGCTATTGCGACGAATTTACAGATAATATGAACTCTATTCTCGATAAGGTGGAGGAAGATCCTTATACGCGAATATTTATTACCTATGGCTCAGATGATATATGCTCAGCCTGTCCGAACGATAATAAACCCTCATGTATATTAAACCGCAAGGCAAACGATTATGATATGAAGGTTTCCGATATATGCTCTCTCGACAAAAACGTCCCCTACTCATATTCTTATCTGCGCGATATTACGGAAAAGTTGATACTGCGTGAAGGACGGCTTGGTGAGATATGCTCGGACTGTGAGTGGTACGAGAGTATATGCAAGCATCGTTCCTGATCATTTTTTTTATAAATTTTTATTGCTTTATACCCGATCATATGGTTGGGTTTTTTATGTGTGCTTTTTGCAAAGTGACCGGGTCAGACTGCAAATGCGCTTTAGCATATCTCAGGCTTTTGTATCTTTTTGCAAAGTGACCGGGTCAGGTTGAAAAAGTGCTTTAGCATATCACAGGCTTTTATCTGTTTTACAAAGTGACCGGGTCAGACTGCAAATGCGCTTTATCATATCACAGGCTTTTGTATCTTTTTACAAAGTGACCGGGTCAGAATGAAAAAATACATCCAAATACATCTATAAAGTAGTTTTACTTGACATGCTTAGTCGTATGTGTTAAAATCCGTTTTATGGAAGATAGATATGAGATGACGTGCCTGTTTGACATATATGGCGAATTGCTCACAGAAAAACAAAGGCTTGTTCTGGAGATGTTCTTCGACGAGGATTATTCCCTTACAGAAATAGCTCAAAATGAGGGTGTTTCACGTCAGGCGGCTTTCGATCTTATAAGGCGAAGCGAAAAGATACTCATTGAATATGATCTAAAGCTCAAGCTCTATTATAAATACAAATATAACAGGCTCCTAGTCGATAAACTCAGGGATATAAACAAAAACGACCCTCAGACAATAAAGCTTTTGGACGAGCTTGAAATTAATCTTTAAGGTATAAAACATGTTTGATCAACTCGGCGGTAAAATTCAACAAACCTTTAAAAAGCTAAGCGGCAAGGGCAAGCTAAGTGAAAAGGATATAGATGAAGCTCTAAAGGAAATAAGAATGGCTCTGCTTGAGGCGGACGTCAACTACAAGGTCGTAAAGAGCTTTCTTTCAGATGTTCGCCAAAAGGCTCTTGATGAAGATGTCCTTAAAAGCCTCACTCCCGCACAGCAGGTCATAAAAACTGTAAACGAAGAAATGCGCTCCCTACTCGGAGGCAGCACAAAGGATATTTCCATTTCGTCAAAAATGCCCTCCGTCCTGCTTTTAGCAGGCGTTCAGGGAAGCGGTAAAACGACAAGTGCGGCAAAGCTGTCACGTTATATAAAGGAAAAAAACAAAAATGTTATGCTTGCGGCTTGTGATATAAAGCGCGCGGCGGCCGTTGAGCAGCTCTCTTCCCTTGCAAAGCAGGAGGATATTTTCGTTTATACAGCCGAGGGCAAAACCCCTCTTACTGTCGCTAAGGAGGCTGTAGCTTATGCTTCTAAAAACGGTTACGAGGTCCTCATAGTCGATACTGCCGGCAGACAGCACGTTGACGATGAGCTGATGGATGAGATAGGCTCCATAGCAAAAGTAGTCAAGCCGGACGAGGTGTTGTTTGTTGTTGATTGCATGATGGGTCAGCAGGCGGTGGACTCATGCATGGCATTTAACGAAAAGCTGGATATCACCGGGTTTATTCTCACAAAAGCGGATTCGGACGCCAGAGGAGGAGCCGCACTTTCGGTTTCCTTCATGACGGGAAAGCCAATTAAATTTACAGGTACAGGCGAAAAATTATCCGACTTTGAAGTGTTTCACCCCGACAGGGTTGCTTCGAGAATACTCGGAATGGGAGATATGCTCACATTAATCGAAAAAGCTCAGAAGCTTACGGATAATGAGAAAAATGCAAAGCTCTCAGGTAAAATACTTAAAAATTCACTTTCACTTGAGGATTATCTTGAGCAGATAGATAATATGAACAAAATGGGCGGTATTAATCAAATGCTATCAAGTATGCCCAACGCAGGCAAGCTATCTAATATGAATATAGATGAAAAACAGATACTGCGTACAAAAGCAATTATACAATCCATGACTCCTAAAGAGAGAAATTCGCCCAAGATACTAAACGCCTCCAGAAGAAGAAGGATAGCTAAAGGAAGCGGAACTACCGTAACGGACGTTAACAGACTGATAAACGGTTTTGAGCAGACTAAAAAGCTCATGAAGCAATTCAGCGGCAATAAGAGGAAGTTTAATAAAAATTTACCTTTTATGTAATATAATTTAAAGAGATATAACGAAAGGAAAAACAAATGGCAGTAAAAATCAGACTTAAAAGAATGGGAGCAAAGAAAAATCCCTACTACAGAATAGTTGTAGCCGATGTAAAATCAAAAAGAGATGGTAAATTCTTAGAGGAAATCGGTTCATACGATCCGCAGGGAGAAAAGAAGGTTATTATTGACGAAGAAAAAGCAAAGAAATGGCTTTCTACAGGTGCTCAGCCGACAGATACCGTAAAGGCGCTTTTAAAGAAAAACGGCGTAATCGCCTAAAGGAGATACTATGGAACAGCTAATCGAAGTGATAGCAAAAAATCTCGTCGATTATCCTGACGAGGTGGTAGTTTCTTCACAAAAAAAGGATAAATGCACTGTAGTTGAGCTTAAGGTTAATGAAGCCGATATGGGTAAGGTAATAGGCAGAAACGGAAGCATCGCCAAAGCCATACGCACAGTATTAAAGGCTTACGCAATGAAAAGCAAGCAAAACGCAGTACTCGACATTGTTAATAATTAATAATTGACAAAGCCGATAAAGCAAATTTTATTTAAAAAGACGCATTAAAGAAAATCAAACTATATTCTTAAATGAGTCTTTTGGTTTTTTTTAATTCTGACCCGGTCACTTTGTAAAAACCACAAGCATACGTATAGAACATTTACAAACATTTACATTCTGACCCGGTCACTTTGTAAAAACCACTCGCTTAAAAATAAGACCGCCCTCACGGACGGTCTTGCATTTACATTCTGACCCGGTCACTTTGCAAAGAAAACATTATTCTACATACCTAACAGGCATTATCAGATAAAGGAAATCGTCGTTTTCTATAGGTCTGATAAGGCAAGGACTTAAAGCGTCTTTAAATTCTATGATAATCTTCTCTTCGGTAATATTTTTTAGTATTTCAATAAAATAGCGCGAATTAAAGGCTGTCTTGATATCGTCTCCAGATTTTGTAACATTTATCTGTTCGTTGATATTGCCCCTTTCGGAGCTTGAATTCATCATTATTCCTTCTTCTGTAATGACAAGCTTTATCATAGAATTGTGGGATTCATCGGTTATAAGAGAAGCTCTCTCCATGCATACGGCAAGCTCATTTCTTTTTACCTTCACAACAGTCTTGACCTCTGTGGGTATGAGTGTTTGATAATTGATGAAATGTCCCTCAAGCAGATTCGATATGACCTGAGTATCGCTTATATTCACTATGAAGCGGTTGTTCTTTATTAAGAATTCTGCGGCAGACTGATTTAAAGATAATATCTTCATTATCTCCATAAGAGCTGATGCCGGCAATACGGCGCTTATTTTTTCTTTAGGAGTATAATTTATCTTATGCTTCTTGTGCGCCATTTTGTAGCCGTCAAGAGCCGTAAAGGTTATGTATCCGCTTTCTATCTCAGCAAGTACTCCCGATAATATAGGGTTAATATATCCGTACGGTGCTGCCGCAAAGGCAGTATCCCTTATCAGCTCCTTTAATACTTCGTTTTCTATCCCTATAAAATCATTATCCTTTACTTTATCAAACTCAGGATAATCCTCTACGTTTTTGCCGAGTATACGCACTTCGCTTCTTTCGCATGTGATATCTATACAGTTATTTTCATTCACATCGAAATAAACCGTTTCGTTGGGATATGTGCGAATTATATCCATAAGAGTTTTAAAGACAACTATGACCTTTCCGCCGCTTTTTACATCCGCCGGAATAACAGTCGATATAGATATTTGCATATCGCTTGCTTTAAAAGTAAGTCTGTCGTTATCTGCCGTGATATGTACGCATTCGAGTATGGGTATTGTACTTTTTGAGCTCACTGCTCTGTTTACCGTTGAAAGAGCTTTTATCAGATCGGAGTTTAGGGCGGAGAATTTCATTTTTAAAATCCTTTCAGTCTTACTTACTTAATAGTATATATATATTAAATATATTAACAGTGTAAGTAATAGGGGGTGTTTATATTGTTTAAAACCCTTGTTTTTGTTTTTAAAAGAGGTTTTTTAAGGCGTATCTTTCGTTAACAAAAAGTCATTTATATGTAAATATATCTTATTTAGCTGTTGATAAATTGTTTATTTAATTTAATGAAGCGTTATTATCGCGTATCATACCCTCAAGCAAAATAAGCTCTTTATGTAAAACGGGGTCTTTTAATTTGTCTTCCTTTACGGAATTGACGGCATGAATAACGGTCGAGTGATTTCTGCCGCCGAAGGATTCCCCGATAGCAGGCAGGGATAGATCGGTTAGCTGCCTCGTTAAATACATGGCTATTTGTCTTGTATTTGCAATATTCATAGTGCGCTTTGCAGAAAGCACATCTCCGTATGTTACGCCGTAATGCTTTGCGACTGTTTGTATGATTATTTCCGTGGAAATACGCTTTTGTGTGATGTCGATGATATCCTTCATATTTTCCTGTATCATCTGTATCGTTATATTTCCGCCGTCCATATCCGATAATACTATCAATTTCGAAAGCACGCCCTCAAGCTCTCTTATATTAGAACCGAGATTCGTTGCGAGAAACTGTATAACGTCGTCGGGAACCTCCATATTGGATTCCTCTGCTTTTTGGCGCAGTATCGCTACTCTTGTTTCAAAATTAGGCGGTGAAATATCGCAGGTCAAGCCCCATTCGAAGCGCGTTTTAAGCCTTTCCTCAAGATTAGGTATATCCTTCGGGCTTTTATCGCTTGTCAATACAATCTGCTTTTCCGAGTTGTACAGCTCGTTGAAGGTGTGGAAAAATTCCTCCTGCGTGCCTTCCTTGCCGGCGAGAAACTGTATATCGTCTACAAGAAGAACATCAACGCTTCTGTATTTTTTTCTGAACCTGAGGTTGTTTTCCCTGCGTATTGCGTCTATAAAATCGTTTGTGAATTTTTCGCTTGTAACAAAGGCTATATTGCAGTCCTTATTGTTGTTTTGTATCTCGTGAGCTATTGCGTGCATAAGGTGAGTTTTTCCGAGACCGACGCCGCCGTATATAAAAAGAGGATTGTATTTTTTACCCGGAGACTGAGATACGGCTATACTTGCCGCATGGGCCAAGCGGTTATTTGAACCGACTACAAAGGTGTCGAAGGTATATTTCGAATTGAGCTTCGGAGTAAAACGAACATAGGATTCGCTGAATTCTCCGGTCGCCTCGGGAGGAATAAAGTTGTCGGATTCCACCACAAGCTTGACGTTGAGCGTCTTTCCGTCGGTTGCGAATTTAAGAGCGTTTATCAAAAGAGCCATATATAGGTTGTTTATAAGATTTTTCTTATAGTCCTCTTCAAGGCGCAGTACGATTTGATCGCCGTCATAAAAAAGAGGAACAATATCGGCAATATACTCCTGAAAGAGCATAGGTGAAAGCTCATCCTTTATATATGCTTTTGCTTTGTTCCAAGTAGTATAGACCGATTCCATTTTTTAGCTCCGTTATATTGTTGTATTGAAAGAACGGTTGTGAACAGTTCCTTTTAAATAAAGTTATCAACAGTTAAAATTGATGTTAATAACAGTAAATAAGGCATTTTTGGCGACGTTATAGATATTTGAGCGCCTTTGCTCAACAAATTGTCAATAAGTTTTGATATGTGTTGTCAATAATTGCTGTTTAGATATTAACAGATAGAGGTGTATATTTCAACATAAAAATAGAAATGCTATCAATATTTTTTCGTTATTTTGCTTTATCTTTCTATTTTCAAAAAGAAGCTACTTAGCTCGTT
This sequence comes from uncultured Lachnospiraceae bacterium, assembly GCA_964618075.1. Classification (GTDB taxonomy): domain Bacteria; phylum Bacillota; class Clostridia; order Eubacteriales; family Anaerofustaceae; genus CAYTMY01. The sequence goes on along the minus strand of CAZTZO010000017.1, from coordinate 19,221 downwards.
TATTATATCTGTCGGAAGCATAGCGCTCTGAGAATATTTTTTTGCGGCGAGAGTGCCTGCATATCCGTGAATATATGCTGCGCAGGCTGCTGCATAGGGAGGCTGAATGCCCTGAGCCAAAAGAGAACCGAGTATTCCGGTTAATACGTCTCCGCTTCCCGCCTTTGCCATTCCCGGGTTGCCTGAGGATGAGGAAAACTGCTCTCCGTCGGGAGTGAATACGAGAGTTGTGCTTCCCTTTACAAGAAGAGTTATATTATAGCGTATTGCAAATTCAGCGCAAATCGTGTGAAGATTATTTTTAAGAGTATCCATGTCGATGTCTATCAAACGACAGAGCTCTCCGAGGTGGGGCGTTAATACTAGATGTGAAGAGCGCTTTTCTAATATCCTTCTGTCCCGAGCGAGTGTATTGATACCGTCCGCGTCAATGACGATGGGAAGATCGGTAGAAGAGAGTAAATAATTGAGTATTCGTCTTGTGTCGGCGCTGTCACCCATTCCGCAGCCGATGCTCACAGCCGTCATTTTAGAAAGACACTTTTCTATTAAATCAGTAGAGGTGCTGCTTATTGCCCCCCCTTCACCCTCAACCGCAGGTAAAAGGATACATTCGGGCATAGCAGAGATTAAATTATTACAAACTTTTTCGGTCGACAGAAGCACGGTATATCCCACTCCGCAGCGCATGGACGCTTTACTTGACAGAAAAGCCGCTCCCGTAAAGGCGGAGCTTCCCGCTATATTCAACAGTCTGCCGAAATTTGCCTTGTTGCAGTCTATAGGACGTTTTTTGATGTAATTTGTAACAAAAGCTTCGTCTACCGTTATATTTGCCACCTTTAATAAGTCCTCCTTAATATAAAGAATTCCTTAATTAAATATTATAGCATATATGACAGAAAAAATAACTTTTTTTTGCAAAGTGACCGGGTCAGGCTGAAAACGCTCTTTTTGTGAAGGCACAAGCCTATGTATTTTTTTGCAAAGTGACCGGGTCAGAATGCAAAAGTGCTTTTTGTGAAGGCACAAGCCTATGTATTTTTTTACAAGGTGACCGGGTCAGAATGCAAATCCTCTTTTTGTGAAGGCACAAGCCTATGTATTTTTACAAGGTGACCGGGTCAGAATGCAAAAGTGCTTTTTGTGAGCGCACAAGCCTATATTTTTTGCAAGGTGACCGGGTCAGAATGAAAACGCTCTTTTTGTGAAGGCACAAGCCTATGTATTTTTTACAAAGTGACCGGGTCAGGCTGAAAACGCTGCAAAACGCTGCAAAAGTGCCAAAAAAATAAAAAGAACGCATATTAAGCCGTTATTGTGACCAAATTCGTGACCGCCTCAATGTATTATTACAGCTACAGGATTAAAACTGTCACAAATTATTATTCGATAACAAGAGAGAGTACACAATGGCACAGGAAAATAAAAAGAATGATAATAATATTAAGCAAACATTCGTCATAAACATAATAAGCAGAGAAAACGCAACGTGGCAGGGAACTATACACTGGGCGCAGACAAACAAGACGACTCCGTTTCGAAGCGCCTTGGAAATGCTTATGTTAATCGAGAACGCAGTCGACTAAATCAAGACGGCGGCATATTAAAAAAAACAAATAAGGAGAAAGTAATGAACGGTAAAAAAATGAAAGGTATAAAAAGAGCGGCTCTTTTAATGGCTATTGTCCTGACGATGAACTTTTCTTCGTCTCTTTCGGTTTTTGCCGAAAGCGAAACGACTGACAATCAAGCCGATGTAACGCAAGGAACCCTAAACGAGCCTTCAAATACCGAGAACGAAAACAGTGAGATTACAACAAACGGGAGTAATTCTTCACAGACGCAGTCAGCCTTTGAAGTCGAACAGGCAGAAAGCACAAAATCGGCGCTGACGCTCTTTTCTTCATTATATGGGGGCGGCAATCCCTACAAAGACAATATAAGAGTATATTATTCCAAGAGCAATCTTAATAATGATTTGAAATATTCGCTGAATTACCCCGGTGAAGAATGGCATTATCAAAACGACGTGATTACTTTAGCCTCGATACAGCCCGTAACAACTCAAAACGGTATCTATACCTTAGAGAGCTGGAGTGTTAAATTCAACGGCAAAACGACAACCTGCCTTCCGAATTCAACATACACTTTAAGTAATAAAGATAACGGCACAGTTGAGATAACCGGAAACTGGACTTTTACCAAAACAACTCAGTACAACATCACCTGGGTAGTGGACGGACAGACTGACAAAACAACTAAGGTAAACGCCAATATCGTACCCTCCTACGGCTCAAACCCAGTAAAGAGCAATACGACCTTCGCAGGCTGGTCATTAGCCCCCGAGGATTACAGCAATATATTAACAACGATACCCGCGGCAACTAAGGACGCTACATACTACGCCGTATTTACATTCAACGCATATTTTTATCTTTTGATTGAAGGAAACGAATTCACAAGCGGCGTAGCAGGCTCCTATGTCTATGCCGGTACAGGCAAGGTCGTTGTCCCGAACGGCTATACCGTTGATAAAAACAACAGACTTCGCTGGTACACGAACAATCAGTACAACGGTAAAGTATTTAATATAAACGACTATATAGTTAAAGAGCCCTCATCAAGTGAGATTGAAACAAGCCTGACCCACGAAAGAATGGGCTGTAGTCTTAACCACTTTACATACAGTGTAAATTGGAACACATATTCTACTGCGATGCCCTCCAACGACAGAGACCTTTCTGTTCTAACCGAAGACATCAGCATTCATATAGACGGCAAAGTCACGATGAGTGCAAACCCGACCTATACTGTTACCTACGAGCTTGACGGCGGAACGACAAATACAGAAAAAACCGTCTATGACGGCTTGTACAGCGGAGATAACACACCGCTCATAGAAGAACCGACAAAGGCAGAGGACGATACCTACACATATACATTTGCCGGCTGGTCACAGGATATCAATGAAAAGGTTAGCGCAAACGCGACATACACGGCGCAGTGGACGAAAACCTATAAGGAATATATAATAACCTACGATTTAAACGGCGGTTCTTCAGACGAAACGCTTATCTACACAAAGCACTACGGTGATAAAACGCCGTTAATAAACGACCCGACGCCTCCGAGCGATGATTATTACACATATGAGTTTAAGGGCTGGTCTCCGAGTGTCAGCGAAAATGTAGGAGCCTCACAGGTATATACGGCAAACTACGAAAAAAAGACATTCACGGCTACCATAGAAATTTACTGCAAGGATATGGGAGAAAATAGCTTTTCTCTTGCCGGAAGCAGCGAAATATCCTTTATGAATGCAGATGAATTCGTCAACAAAAAAATGGCTTCCTTTGATGAAATCAGCACGATAAGCTTCTTTGAAAGAGCTCAGGACGATCCAAGCAATTCTTCACACGAGTCCACAATGGGCAAGCCTGCATATACGGGAATGATATTTGACGAGAAAGAATACGGTACGGCGCCGAACACGCTTACAAAGCTTAACGGAGTGAACAGCCAGACGATTTCTTCATCGGCTCTTACCAATGCAATGAAATCTTCAAGCGTAACGATAAAGTATTACTTTACGCAGCTTGTACATATTAAAGTAGATAACAAGTTTGACCGCAGCTCGACTTCAAGCGGCATTGAAACCACAAGACAGGTGTACGACACGAACACAGCGGCCAGTGCGCTTATAAGAGCAAATCTTACAGATACGTTAAACAATCCCGCAGTATATACGCATACAGGCTGGACGATAGGCTCGCAGCCCTATACCTTAAGCAACAATACGACGGTTACCATAAAAGAAGTTTTCGACAATTACGCGTCTTATATTCAGACGATAAAGGTCGGCGGAGTGTATCAGCGCTGGTTAAACTTTACCTCTACGTGGACAAAAGAGCTCTCATATACGAAAAATTATTATAAAGACAATGTTTTGGAGGAGAGCATTCAAACAAACCTTTCAGTCGGTGAAAACGAAGACACGGTAGATATAAGCGTTTCGGCGGACAACGACAGATATACAGGCTATATGCTGGACACCGAAAAGACTGTAAATCCGCTTCCCACAACGGCGAAAAACGGCGATGTTATAAATATCTACTACAAGACGGATAACTCACAGAATAAAAACATCACCTACACCGTAAAGTATTATAAGGACGGAGCAGAGGTAATAGGCGATAGAATAGTTTCAACCAAGACCGTCTGGATCAATGAAGCCGACAGTGTTGCGATAGATCCTAAAATATCCGCAGAAAGCGACAGATACACAGGCTATAAGCTTGATACCGCAGCAACAGGAGCAATTCCCACAACAGCACAAAACGGCGATGTGATAAATATTTACTATACTAAGGACACAACAAAGACAAAGGACATCACCTACACAGTAAAGTATTTTAAAGACGGAGTTGAAGTAGTCGGCGATAGAATAGTTTCAACCAAGACTGTGTGGATAAACGATTCCGACA
>CAZTZO010000017.1:0-14634 GCA_964618075.1 uncultured Lachnospiraceae bacterium | reverse complement strand
CGGATAACTCACAGAATAAAAACATCACCTACACCGTAAAGTATTATAAGGACGGAGCAGAGGTAATAGGCGATAGAATAGTTTCAACCAAGACTGTGTGGATAAACGATTCCGACACTATAACGGTAAACGGAGTCATTGACAAATCCTTTGCGGGATATTATCTGACGGGTTACAGCGAGGCCTTCCCGACGCTTGTATCAAACGGTTCAATCATCAACGTGTATTATTCGTTGATACCGGTATTTGTACCGACTACCACTGATACCACCACTACCATAAATGACCCCACGATACCCACATCACCGGCAGGATCTTCAACTACACAAACGCCGAGCGCAAAGCTAATTGACGATGAATCGACGCCCTTGGCAAGCGGGGCTGCATGGGCTCTTATCAACCTGATATGCACAGTTATAACGCTTCTTGCAGCAGTGTACACTTTCTTTGCCAAGAGAAAAAACAAGAAAGATGAACAGAATGATACCGATGAGGATAAAAAGAAGGCAAGATTTACCAAGACGGCAAAAATAATTTCCATAGCTCTTACGATTGTGGCGATAGTGAGCTTCATACTTACGGAAAATATGAGACTGCCGATGGTCTTAGTCGACAAATGGACGATCCTTATGGTGGTATACGTTGTGTTCCAGATAGTTGATATGACGATAGGAAGAACAAAGAAAGCTACGCAAAAGGAAAAACAGACCGCTAATGTCTGATAAGAAAAAGAACGCATAATAACAAATAAAGAGGCTCTTAATTTAAGGAGCCTCTTTTGTTTTTTTAAAGCTAAGAGAAAACTAAAACAGCTTTATTTTGTCGTTATTATTATGCTTTAAGAAATCCTTGCAAAACTCAATGCTTTGCTCTATTAAATCAGGATCTATTGAGAAAATGCGTCCCATTATTCTGTTTGTCATATAAGTAAAATTATGTATATCCTCTATGGAATAGACAAAATCGTCCCTTGAGGACAAAAACTTCAAGGAGCGCTCCCGTCTTGCTCCGAGGTCTGCTTGTTCGTAATCTTCTATTTCTTCGTTTGTAAGACCGAGATTATAATCGGTGTTGAACTGCCTATATATTTTGCCGGTCTTTTCGCTTATATAGCTTGATATGGACTCGGTTTCAAGCATATGCTCGTGAAATTTCGCGGTCTTGGGGCAAGCAAATATTGCAGTAAAGTACATTGTGGAAGCCGTTGTGTTTTTCTTTAATATGTCAATATCACTATCGCTGTGTTCGTTTACAAAGGCGTAGCAGGTACCCAGAAGGTCGCCGTAAATACTTTTTAAAAGCCCCAGCTTTGTATCAAAGTAGTAGGTCAGAGTTCCGAAGTGAATGTTAAGGTTACGGCATATTTCCGATATTGTCGTGTTCTTGTATCCTTTTTCGTAAAAGATTCTTTTCGCTTCGTTGATGATGGCGTTTTGCGTGTCGATTCCTTTTTGGTATCTGATTATCGTCATGTTGACCTCCGATACTAAATTATAGCATAAAAGAATAATTAAAAAAATAAATTTTGAGTTAAGATATATAAACCGTAAGCGTCGTGCTTGCTTCGTTTTTAAAGATAACGTATAATAATAACATGATTTGTAAATTTAAGCTTAGTTTGTTTTAAAGAGGAATAAAAGTGGGAATATATAAAAAAAGCGAAGAAACAAAAGAAAAGATATTGTCGGCTGCAACAAAAATGTTTTATTCACAGGGATATGAAGCGACAACGGTACGCGATATAGCGGCAGCCTCAGGGGTATCCTTCAGCAGGATTAATTATCATTTTGACAACAAGGCTGAGCTTGCCGGTATAATATGCAGAGAGTTTCTTGTCAAGCTGAACCAAGAGGTCACAAGGTGCGTCGAGCCTCTTATCACCAATGACAAGATCCTTCGTGACAGTACTCACATAAGACTGTGGGGAATGATATTTTTAGAGGACAACCAGGCAAGGCGCTTTTACTATGAGATGATATGCGAGAACATACTTTTTAAGAATCTTATCGAGTCAGATTACAGGCATTTTCTTGAGCAGGCTCATTACTTAAAGCTTGACGTTACCGACAGAATTCTGCGCTCCTATGCCCGCATATTTGTGGAATCCATGCTCACTCTGATAAAGGGAAAGGTGGAAAACGATTTGAATATGTCGATAACCGAAATACTTGACACATACAATATGCTCCACCTTAAGCTTCTCGACCTGCCGCAGGATAAACGCAGCGAAATAATAAAAAAGGCGGGCGAAATAACCGAGCATATGACCTTTGAGATCAGCAATATGTCGGATATTCACCTTGTATATAAAAAGTAGGCTTTTTTTGCAAAGTGACCGGGTCAGGCTGCAAACGCAAGACCGTCTGTGAGGGCGGTCTTTTCTTTGGGCTCTGTACCTTTGCAAAGTGACCGGGTCAGGCTGAAAACGTGCTGTCCGTGCACATGCTTTTTTGCAAAGTGACCGGGTCAGAATGAAAATGTGCTGTCCATACGTATGTGTTTTTACAAAGTGACCGGGTCAGACTGAAAATGCGCTGTCCATGCGCCTGTGTTTTTACAAAGTGACCGGGTCAGGTTGAAAATGCACCAAAAACAAAAAACTTGCAATTTTTTGCATCAGGGTATATCCTTAAACTACCTGCAACAAGTCGGAACACGGTGAAAATCCGTGGCAGCATCCTTGCTACCGTGAAGGCGAAAGCCTGAAGCCGGGTCTTTTGTTAATCGGTGTGAGAATAAGCGTGTCAGGGATCGCGCAAATTCATCTGCGGCGCCGGTAAAAAAACGGTGCTGTTTTTTTTACTTAAAAAATATCTTTACGGAAAGAAAAACAATGAAAAATCAGTCTGAAAAAATCAACTCAAAAGAATGGATGCTTCTTATACTGTTTTCTTTTGTCATAATCCTGGCAATAGTAAGCGTGTATGTTGTCATTTCACAAAAAAGCACGGCTCAGCAAAGCGCTTTTGCCTACGATAAAAAGCTTATAGCCTTTGATGAAGGATGGGAGCTTTCTTATGAAGGCTTTGATAAGACCACGGTGAATCTTCCTGTCGTAACAAACGCACAGGTAAATGAGATAGTGAGTATAAGTAAAAGGCTGCCTAACGATGTCACGGACGGAATGTACTTGAGAATACGAAGCTCGAATACGGTCATGAAAGTATATATAAGCGGAGAAATGATTTATTCCACCCAAAACTTTTCGTTTGTACAGGAAAGATGGAATTATATAGAGCTTAAACAAAGCTATTCCAACAGAACGCTAGATATTACATTTGAAAGTCCGTACCCTTATTACAGCAGGGTGGTGCCGAACATCATTTTGTGTACTCTGCCGGAAATGATACTGTATACAAGCTCCTCAGCGGCTCTTTTGATGTATTTGGGAGTATGCATTATCGCTATGGGAATTATTACGCTTATGCTCTCTATGATAAATACCCCGATGCATTCCTCTCTGAGAAGGTACGCCTATTTAAGTATTTATATTATTTTTTTAGGGCTTATCATAATCACACGTGCGCAGCTTGCGCGCAGCTTCGACAGTGAGTATGCTGCCGATTATCTGATATTTCACCTTTGCGTGAGGATATGTCCGATTATATATTGTATGTATATGTATCTGAGGGTCAAAAAACAATACAAAAACTACATATTCGTCTGTGTTTGTTTGTGCGCTCTGTCATTTTTAATCTCAATGATTTTAAATTATTTTGGTTTAATGGATTATACGTCAAGTCTTTTTGCGGCTTTACTATGTATGGCGTTAAGCGTTGGTTTAGGGTTTTACTTCGACGTTATCGACAAGTCGGGTGCAAGCGCTAAATACCGCATAGTCATGGGAGTCGGTCTGTCGGTTTTTACTCTTGGTTGCTTGGCGGAAATACTTTTGAGAGTATCGACAAGGATGAAAGGCCAATATACGCTGCTTGCCGTGGCGGTCTTGATATATGCGGCGGCTCAAAGCGCTTCGGTTACTATATTCTCCTTTGACATTGCCATGGAGCAGGTCAGGCTGCAAAAAGAGCTTAACGATAAAAAAATCAAGCTTATGATGAGCCAGATGCAGCCGCACTTTATATATAACACTCTCAACACCATACGCGGCATGACCTTATCGGAGCCTCAGAAGGCCTACGAAATGACATATAACTTTTCAAATTATCTAAAACACAATATTTCCTCGTTGAAGGACAACGATATTATCCCGTTTACACAGGAGCTTGAGCATATAAAAGCATACGCTGCCATAGAGTGCGAGCGCTTCAGTGGGAAAATAAATGTCGTTTATGATATAAAATGCACAAGCTTTTTAATACCGCCGCTGAGCATCGAACCTTTTGTGGAGAACGCCATAAAACACGGTATACGAAAACGCTCGACAAGCGGCAGCGTTACCATTGCGACAGAAATGTATGAAACATATTATCAGATAATCGTCAAGGATGATGGAGTCGGATTCGATACGTCGCTGCTTGAAAATGAAAAACAAACGGATATCGGTATAGGCATAAAAAATGCCGTTTACCGTTTGCAGATACTGTCCGATGCGCACGTTGAAATAAAATCCTCGCCGGGCAGCGGCTGTCTGATATCCATAATAATTCCGAAAATATTGAGCGAAGGAGACTTGCAATGAAAACAATCCTTGTTGACGATGAGCCTTGGTCGATGAAGCAATTTGAAACGGAATGCTCCGACATAAGCGCAATTGAGCTTGTCGGCATTTTTGATGACAGCATCAGTGCATATGAATATGCAAAGAAGAATAAGGTGGATTTTGCCCTTCTTGATATTGAGATGCCCGAAATGAGCGGCATTGAGCTTGCCGAAAAATTAAAAGGGCTGTATAGCGAAATAATAATCGTATTCGTCACGGCGCATAAGGAGTATTTTATGGAGTTCTTACGCCTCAGAGCCGATTATTATGTTATGAAGCCGTACAACAAGCTTGATGTGGAGAATGTTATAAAGAGAGCAAGACTTTTGTCCCAAAGGCTTAAAAAGCGCATTTTCATGCATACCTTCGGCAGGTTTGACGTTTTTATAGACAATGTGGCTTTAAATATCAAATCGGAGCGCGCGAAGGAGCTTTTGGCGCTTATGGTAAATAAGCGGGGAGTTACTCTTTGTGCGGAGGAAGCCTTTGAAACGATATGGGAAAACAAAGAATACAACAATTCCTCAGCAAGCATTTACAGAAAAACTCTTGCCATGCTTCACAGGATATTATCCGACGCGAAAATAGAGGATATCCTCCTGGTTATGCCCCACGGCAGAGCTCTCGACACGACAATGTTTGATTGTGATCTGTATGATTTTTTAGACGGTGACAAAGAAGCCGTGAATAAATTCAACGGCGAGTATATGAGCCAATACAGCTGGGGAGAGCCTTTTGTGCCCGATCTGATGCGCTTAAAATATAACATAATCAATAAAAAAGAATAAAAAATTGCAAAAAACACCCTTTATAAGCCTCATAATTCCCTACCGTTTCCCTAAGTGTTCTATATAATGGGAAATGAGTAAGTCAAAAGAGGTGTTTGAAGAAGAAAAATAAAAAAAATAATATTTATCCGGTCTATCGGCATGGAACAGGAGAGATTCCACGGTACCAAGCCGCCGTACCCGAAAATAAAGTCGGTCGTTTCATTGAGACTTGTTCTTGAGAAGGAACGACCATGTAAAGACCTTCGGAAGTCGGAAAACATGACGTTAGACCTAATCACAGTATAGCCTTGGGGAAAATTCTGTGCCGATAATGCTAGCTATTCCCCTGTATATCATGGGGAATTTTGTTTTATAAGGATAAATATTAAGTTACAAGGAAAAGGAAATGAAAAACAGTAGGATTTTCAATTTAATAATTATCTCTTTTGCACTTTTGATAATAACCGGCAGCGTGCTTCTTATGGGGAATCTTTTGGGCAGCACTTCCGCTCAATCATCAATGGAAGTATTCCCTTCGTCAAAAACCGGCTCTGTATCGCTTATACGCAGAAATGCAGGATATGAGATGAAGACAGATATCGTTTTGAATAACTCGGATCAGGTAAGCACTTATGTCGATTCAAGCTGTGTGATCAACATAGGAGACAGCAGCGTTGCAGATATATCCGAGAGCAGTAATCTGTGTATAGTCAATGCCTCTGCAAAGGAAGCCTGCTTTAAGGTCGAAAGCGGAACGGTAATGTTTACAACATACGAAACGCTATATACCGTTAAGAACGTCGTAGGTAGGATAAGCCCAAAGCCGGACAGTCTGTTTTCAATGGAGGCACATGAAGGGACGCAGACCTTAAGCGTATACAAGGGAAGCGTAGAGATAGAGTTTTTAAACGAGAAGACGACTCTAGGGTGCGGGCAGTGTGCGATCATCACACAAAATGACGACAAAGAAAGCAGCATATCGTATTCGACGGTATCAATAAACAGACTGAATGCATTTCTTATAAATACGCTTATAGACAACAATACAGAATGCTTTAATTCATCCGAGCTTAAAGGAGAGCTTGAACAGAGACGCTTAGAAACAGAACAGGCACGCGCCGAGCAGGCGGCGCATGAGGCAGAGATAATTTCTCAGGGCGGAACTGTGGCAGTGATAAACCTTAAGGCTTCACAGACGGGAGAAAAGGCGAAAGCGGAGGATATATTCACCTGCACGGTGCAGATACGCTGCGACACGATATTAAATAACATGGACAGGCTCACGGCAGGAAAGAACATATATGTGCCTGCAAGCGGCGTGATACTGGATACGAGCAAAGTCGAGTTTGTTCAGGGCGAGAGCGTATATGACGTGCTGAAGCGTGCCTGCGTACATGCGGGTATACCGCTTGAATACAGCTGGACGGTGGAATACGGCGGTTATTACATCGAAGGGATAAACAACCTTTACGAGTTTGACTGCGGAGCGCAGAGCGGCTGGATGTATAAGGTGAACGGATGGTTTCCGAACTACGGCTGCTCGAACTACACATTAAAGGACTCAGACGTAATCGTTTGGTGCTATACATGCGAGGGACTCGGTGCGGACGTCGGGTGCAGCTGGCTGGAATAAAACTTCAATGGGAGGATACAAATGAGTGAAAAGGATCAAATGGAAAAAAGCGAAGCACAGCTTAAGCGTGAAAACTACCTAAACCGTCTCTACGGAAGGAAGCCTTCGTTAAAGAAGAAAAAAGAAGCAAGGGCAAGAAAGAAAGCGGAGGAAAAAAACATAAAAAGAGAAGTAAACGAAATGGAAGAAATGGAAGCTTAGGGATTCAAAAAAAGCGCTCAGAATTACAGGCATTAATAATAATCGTTGTTTTACCAATTTTCGGGGTTGTGGGCGATATAACGGCAAATACGTTCGTAATCGGATTCGTCACGAATGATATGGTCGTAATACGAGCGTTGCCAAATATTATATCCGATTTGTTTATTTGTAAAACGCTTAAACATGGAAATAAACGCGGGTATGCGTTGGTTTTGCCGTGTGCCTGTCGGGGACGGCGCCCCCGAATTATTATCGTCAACGACAATTATCATATGCACATGGTCGGGCATAATGACATAACGGTCGATGAAAATGCCGTTTGACAATGCGTTTGTCCTTTTTATGAAACCTTCAATGATTCGTCCGAAATCCGTTAATTGAACGGCGGCATGAAGAGAATGGGACGATGGGGCATGAAGAGAAGGGGACGTTAGGGCATGAAGAGAATGGGACGATGGGGCATGAAGAGAATGGGACGTCGAGTCGCCGTCCCCAACCATGAAAATCCGCCCCCCAACGGGCGTTTATATACAACAAAAATATTTAAGGAGAAATAAATGAAAATAAAAAATAACCTTAAAAGACCTTACGGAAAGGAGGAAAAATGAAAACAAAGAAAAAATTCTCGGCAAAGCTGATCGCCATGCTGCTCGCGGTCGTCATGCTTGTGGGTATGCTGCCCGTGACGGCAATGGCGGAGGGCGAAACCAACACCGCCCCAACTTTATCTTCGGGTGTTAATGCCACGGCGACGGCTTCCACGACAGTGAACACCGCCTATACCCTTGACCTGTCCACAATATTCACCGATGCAGACAGCGACGCCATGACCTATTCGGTGAAGGTGAACGATGCGGATTATGTTGCCGCGAACGCAAGCTATTCCTACACCCCCACGGCGGCGGGAGATACCACCCTAACCTTCAAAGCCGACGACGGCACGGCGGATTCGCCGACCTATACCGTGACGCTGACGGCACAGGCGGAGCCCACCAATTCAAATCTGGCTGATTTAATCGAAAACAATGTTCTGATTAAAACATCTGTTGACAATGATACATATTCAGACGCTACTGCTAATTTTGTGGGTTACGCTGATATCAGTTCTTTATTTTATGGCGAGCTGGGATTGGAGTATTCAAACACGGATCCTTTTTGGGAATCATTGGCAGACGCAGAGCAGGAATTTGGGATTACACTTACAAAGGTGTATCTTTTAACAATAGACAGCACGATTACATCTGTTAAGGTTAAAAACGATTATACCTCATGGAATATCTTTTTAGAGTCCTCGGTAACAAAAGAACAAGACAACGACGGTTTCTATATCATCTCCACCACGACGCTTTCTCAACAAGATGCTGATTTCAATCGTTATACAAGCGCTAACGACAAAGATAGTATTGTCTATTACGATGATTCATCAATTCCCACTTCAAATGTTGTCGGCGAATGGATTGAACTTGGCGATGCAGAATTTGGTCAGCCAGCGAGCATATTAATTATCCAGCGTAGCACAGCATCTCCGGGCGGGCACACCACCAACACCGCCCCAACTTTATCTTCGGGTGTTAATGCGACGGCGACGGCTTCCACGACAGTGAACACCGCCTATACCCTTGATCTGTCCACGATATTCACCGATGCGGACGGCGACGCCATGACCTATTCGGTGAAGGTGAACGATGCGGATTACGTTTCCGCAAACGCAAGCTATTCCTACACCCCCACGGCGGCGGGAGATACAACCCTCGTTTTCAAAGCCAACGACGGCACGGCGGATTCGCCGACCTATACTGTGACGCTGATGTCCGGGAAAGACTATACCCCTATCATCAAGTATGTTGTCGGTGATTCAACCGATGAACAGATAGCCTCATTATTGGTTCTGGGATCGACATTTTCTCCGGTCACCGCAGCAAAAAATCAAAATGTATATTTGGCGCAGCTTCCGTATGGCGCAAAAGTGACCGGATATTCAATTTATGGTACAGGGTATGCTTTAACCGATTATGTTTGTGGCAAAAATACAACTTCTGTGAAATTTTCAACATCAATCGATAATTCAAACTATATAAACGGCACGCAATTTAGCAGTGGAAGTTATACTAGTAGTTCATCCGAATGGTATTATAAATATTTTATTAAGAAGCTCAATGGCGGTTTAGATGACAGCACCTTAAAAGCTATTCCAACAGAAACGACCTTAACGGGCTATGCATTGCGTATTCAAATAAAAAATGGTGATAGTGTTGTAGCTTATCCTGCTGTTGTTATACAATTCACTTCATCATCAGTAGTGGAAACCGTCGACAAAACCGCCCTTGCCGCCGCAATAGACAGCGTTACGGGCGATAACACGGCAAATTATTATCAGTCCGACGACCGCTATAACGGCAAGACGACCAGCACGGCCGGATTTTGGGCTGACATGCAGGCGGTTCTTACCGCCGCGCAGACGGTAAACGAAAGCACGACCGCAACGCAGGCGCAGGTGGATGCAGCGGAAGAAGCGCTTACCGCCGCCATTGCCAAGCTTATTCCCTCGTCGCAGGTCAACGCCACGGCACTGTACGAAGCGGCAAACACAACAGCATATAAATGGTGGATGAAATACGATGGAAGCACCCCTGTCGTGAGCGAAGCGGGGTCACTTATTTATGAGGCTGTTCCCCCCGCCGGATACGATTCGAGTGTTGAGGACGTAACAGACAAGACCGCCTCGGCGGCAAGCTGGAGCGCCTATCAGACCGCGCAAACGGCCGCGCAGGCAGAGCTTGCAAAGCTCTATTATCAGCAGAGCGACACGATCCCCGAAGGCAAAGCAGTCGGCGATGCTAAGCCCTACAATAACAGCACCGGCGAGGCTGCCGGGAACGTAAGCACATCGACAACGAACCTGTCCAACGCCATCAGCGGCTTGGATAAAATCACCGACGTCGAGTATGCTCTGATGGCTTACGACGGGATGACTGTGCTGGCAAATAAGGTATTTAACTCTTCCACAATGACCCAAGCAGACTATACGGAGGCAAGCTGGGAGACCTTCACACAGGCGCGGGAAGCGGCGCTGGCATTTCTCGGCAGTCATAGCGTGCCTGCAAATGGAATCGGTCAAAAGGAAGCGGACATCTACATTGCCGCCTACAAGGCATTCTGGTCAGCCTGCTACGAAACGCTTGCACCCGCCGCACAGACCGGCAGCGTTTCCATCAGCATTACGGATAACTATGCGCTTTTAAAAGGCGGGACGGTTTCCGATTATGCGGGAACCTATTCCGTAGCTCTTTCCGACAGCGTCACCACACTGGGTGAGGCACTAACCTCTGCGCTCGGTTCCGAATACAGCTTTGCCCGTAATTCTATTGACTTCGGAGTCGGCGTTTACATCAACGGGGTCTACGTTTCAAATCCGGCAGGGGGCAACGTCAGCAGCTCTGTGAACAGCCTGAGATATAACAGCATTCATGTTCATCCGGGCGATGAGATCGTTGTGGCGCTTATGAAGTTGCCGACATACACAAACATGAGCGGCTCATTAGGCGTAGTGCCTGCCGATGAGCTGCTGGCGGACTTTCAGTATCTTCGTGTCACACAAAACGGCGCGGCGATCGCTTCTGTTGAGGCTGTGTCCGGCACGGAGTTCACGCTCAGCGCGGATTACGCTTTTGCGCTGCTCAGCGGTTACAGCGGAGGACGTTCTGCAAAGTCGGGCGCAGCGGTATATGTGAGCGATTGCTTTGCCACAGAGGCCGAGGCAAGAGCCGCGACAGCCGCAAAGGACAGCGGCGTTGTTACCGCGACGGACGGCAGTTTCAAACTGACGCTGTACCCCTACGCCGACAGCGACGAGGGCTGGTATGTATTGAATCTCGTTTCCAAGGACGAGAAGGGCGGGCTTGCAAACGGCGCGAACGTGCTCGTCCATGTGTCCGACCCGTCTGACCTGAGTGCGCTAAAAGCGGATTTCAAAGCACGGCTGAACGCGCTTTACACAGCCTATACGGACGACTTCTACACAGAAAACCAGCTTGCTCAGGTTGAAAGTTACTATGATACCGCTATCCCGCTCATTGAAAAAGCGGCGAACGGCGGCGCGGCAAGTGCGGCCTTTGATACCGCCTATAACGGGATCACGGCGATCCAAACGGCAAACGCCGGTGTGGTAGAGGAAAACCTGATGAATGTCAGGGAGATGCTGAAGTATCTGCCGAATAAAGCAGACCTTGCGCTCGGCAGGATCTATTCAAGCGACACTGTGGAGCTGGAAAAGCTATTTAACAGTGAAACGGGCTTCTTTACCAAGATGACCGCCTATCAGAAAAATCAATTCACGCAGGGTGAAATCACTTTGCTTGCGGAATTGCAGGCAGTCTATAATAATGGTCTTGATAAGCTCACGACCGCACCCGCTTTCAAAATCGACATCGAGCTTTATGATGCGGACACGGGGGAAAAGATCGAAAACGATAATATCATAAGTAATAACACAGCACGATACAACTTCTATAACGACTATGTATTGGTTCCCAACAAGTATGGAAATGAGATATACCAGCAACTGCTTGATAATACAGTATCGGCATCCTTTACTGTTGGCGATGATGGCTGCTCCTTGACCACATCGGCAGAGCTTCCGCAAGGGCGCGGCTATACTTACGACGCATGGTTCCCACTGAAATCAGATTCCGCATACACCATTACCAGCGTAGAGAGTAGCGTAGACGATCACTACTATTACAGCTTAAGCGGCTCGAGCGGCACCGCAGTCAGCGTGTTTGGAAATATGCTGCGCGAGGATTCTGTCATTAAGGTTTACCTTTCACCGAATAGTGAGGAAGAACCGGGCGCTGCGGCGCTCACAGCCGCCAAGACCTCCGCTCTGGCAGGTCTCTTGGATGTAAAGAACAGCTTCACCGAGAGCAATTATGAAAGCGCAGACTGGACAACCCTCACCTCGACATATAACACCGGGAAAACAAACATCAATGCGGCAACAACTCTCGCCGCAGTGGATACGGCGCTTACAAACGCCATAGCCGCCATGAAGGCTGTGCCGAAAAGTGCGACCGTGACTGTTATCGTGAAGAACGATACCTACGCAAACGGAGCCTTTAGCGGAACCTTCGTAAACCAGACCGTGGCGCTTTCGTCTGATGACACCATGATGACTGCGCTGTTAAAGGGTCTTGCACAGGCTGGCTACGGCTGGAGCGGCACCGGCGGCACAAACGGCGGCATAAACGATACTACCATCAGCTATATATCCTCCGTGACAAAGGGCGGCAAAACCCTCGGCGAGTTTGACGGCGGCAGCGGCGGCGGCTGGATGGGCACCTTGAACGACTGGTTTGTAAACGAGGGCTTCTCGGCCTTTAGCGTAGCTAACGGCAAGCTCAAGGGCGGAGATGTGATAAGCGTGGAATACACCTGCACTCTCGGCAGCGACATACGCGGCGGCGTGGAGGGCAACACCGACACAAGCCTGTATGAGCTGGCTCTTACCAACGGCACGCTGACGCCCGTATTCGACGGAAAAACGACAAGCTATCTCTTTACGCTTGATGAAGGTAAAAACTCCGCCGAAATAACCTTCTCCTCAAATAACCGCTCCTTCCAGAGCAGGGCGTATCTCAACAGCTACGCGCCGACTGCAAGCGGTTACTTTATGAGCGGCGACACCATACCCGTAAAGGCGGGCGACGTGATCTATGTGGGCGTGGGCGAAAGCAGCTGGGCCTCCATGGGCAGCGCGAGCGCCACGAAATACACGGTAGCGATAGTAGACGACGAGGGTGCGGCGAAAACGCTTATAGAAAAACTGCCCAAGCCCGCCTCTCTTACCCTTGACGATAAGGACGACGTAAATAAGGCAAAGGCTGTGTTTAACGCCCTCACCGAAGAGCAGAAGGCAAATATCGACTCATCCTTGATAGCAAAGCTCAATAAATGCGTTGAAAGGATGGCAAGCCTTGAAGCGATTGAAAACGTAAAAGCTCTTATCACCGCGCTGCCGGAAGCGAATGCTCTCGTTTATTCCGACAAACCGGCGGTAGATTCCGCAAAGACTGCCTTCGACGCTCTTACCTCCGACGAACAGGACGAGCTGCAGGTAAGGCTTATCAATAAGCTTGCCGCGTGCGTCTCGCGCATGGCCGAACTATCCGAGGCCATAGAGGGCGCGGCGGGCGACGCCTACAAGGCGACAGGCGCGTTTCTCGTAAATAACGTGACGAACCCGACTGTAAATTCAACCGGTGGCGAATGGGCTGTGCTGGGGCTTGCGCGCGGTACATATAACGTGCCGTCTGGCTACTACGATAAATATATCGCCAACCTCAACGCCACGCTAAGCGCTAACGGCGGAGTTCTGCCGGATGTAAGGGACGTTAAATTCACAGAATACTCGCGCGCCATACTTGCCGTAACGACGACCGGCGGCGACGTTACCGACGCTGACGGCGTAAACCTGCTTGAAAAGCTTGCCGACTTCGACAATGTGACAAAGCAGGGCTTAAACGGGCCGATATGGGCGCTTATCGCCTTTGACAGCCCCGACTACGCCATACCTGCGGTATCAGGCGTCTCCACGCAGAATACGCGCGAGCTGATGATAAACTACATACTCAATTCGCAGCTGTTAAACGGCGGCTGGAGCCTCTCTTATACCGGCACGCAGGATAACACCATTCCCGCCGACCCGGATATGACGGCTATGGCGATTCAGGCGCTGGCGCCGTACTACAATACAAATGCCGCGCTAAAGGCGGCGATAGACAGGGCTTTAACAACGCTTTCCGGTATGCAGGCAAACGACGGAACCTTTGGCTCTGCCTTTGCGGGCGGACAAAGCAGTGAAAGCACTTCTCAGGTAATAGTGGCGCTTACGAGCCTCGGCATAGACCCGACAAAGGACGTGCGCTTTATAAAGAACGGTAATGACGCGATAGACGCGCTTATGCTCTTCTATACACAGGGCGGCGGCTTTAAGCATTTGACAAGCGGCAGTCTTGACGGTATGGCGACTGAGCAGGGCTACTATGCGCTTACGAGCTATTACAGACTTTTGGATAATAAAACGAGCCTCTATGACATGAGCGATGTTGCACTGTTAAGCGAACGCCAGAGAGCAGAAGCCGTAACAGCCTTGATAGAAAAGCTGCCCGCGGCCGAAGATGTGAGCGTATCCGACGAAACAGCGATAAATAATGCGGTGATTTCCTATAACGCGCTGACCTCAAACGGCAAAGCTCTTGTTAGCAACGCGGCCAAGTTAAACGCATGCGTTGCGGCTCTCAGCGCTGCAAAGGCTGCCGAGTGCATAAGGCTGATAGACTTAATCAGTGAGCCCGTTTCCTTAAACGATG
>CAZTZO010000016.1:32641-34112 GCA_964618075.1 uncultured Lachnospiraceae bacterium | reverse complement strand
TTATAGGCGAGCGTAACTTTCGCAAATTTCTCTCTGAGTACCTTTTTTCGCTTCCCGGAGATATCGTGGATAGGGACAGCGGAAAAATTGTGGGCAAGCACAACGGACTGATGTATTACACCATAGCTCAAAGACGGGGCTTGGGAATAGGCAATCTCGGAGGCGGCGACAGGTGGTTCGTCTGTGACAAAGATATCAACAACAATATCCTTTATATCTGCGAGGGCGCTGATAATCCCCTGCTTTTCAAAAGCGGATTTATATCATACGACACGAGCTTCGTTGAGCAAATATATAAATATACTGATATTGCAAGCATGAAAACAACTATTAACGGCTATGAGTTTGACTGCAAAGTAAAATACCGCTACCGTCAGGAGGACAAGGACGCTTTTGTAAAGCTATACAAGACTAAGGATAACAAACAGGTAATGGAATGCGTATTTAAGCAAAAGCAAAGCGGAATTGCTCCGGGACAAAGCGGTGCGGTATATGTCGGGGATATATGCCTTGGAAGCGGTGTAATAGACGAAATAATCGACTGATAGGCAAATTTTAATAATTACTATACCTTTTAGCAGGTGCAATTCTCCTATATTTCGTGTATAGTGTAATAAAGTAAATAATTTAGTAGGAGAAATAACATGAGTGATGAGATTAGATTCTGCAAGGAATGCGGAAGCAAGCTTCCCGACGGAAGTAATTTTTGTACGCAGTGCGGAACTCAGATGAAGGATAACCAAGTTCCCACGGCAGAGGTTGAGCCCGCCCTTGAGCTGCCGAAGGAAGCATATTCCTCAAATGAGACTCTTCAGGGAGAAGCGATGAACGATATACCCGAAGAACCCAGAAGAGAGGATATATTTGCACCATACGAGCCTTCCTCAAATACGTCTGATTATCAACAGACTTCATCAGTAAAGGTAAACAAAAAGGCCTTTATGAAAACCTTGGCGTTGCCTAGCACAAAAGCGGCTGTAATAACCGCGGCGATACTTAGCATTTGCTTAGGCGCTCTCAATTTAATCAACATTATGACGCTCGGCTTGATTTCGGCTATAGACGTGCTTGTATTTGCAGGGTGCGGGGTCTTCATTTTATTAAAGCAGAGCAGAGCGGCTGCAATAGTCAGTGCGGCATGGTATATAATCGGACAGGGCTTCTATATAATAGCCGGAGGCTCTACTACAGCTCAGGCTATATTTGCTATTGTGATAATGGCTTGTCTTATATGGGGCGCGGTTGCGACCTTCAACTTAAATAAAGAATACAAAGCATACTTAAACGAGTATTAAGGTTCTGAGTCAATAGTTGGGGTAAAATAAAATCCATAAACAAAGTACCGGCTCTTTAGTGGAGCATGAGGATAAGCCTCATGCTCCTTTTTTTGTTAAAGTGACCGGGTCAGAATGAAAATGCGCTGTAAATGCGCTGCACATACGACTGTGCTTTTGCAAGGTGACCGGGTCAG
>CAZTZO010000016.1:0-32541 GCA_964618075.1 uncultured Lachnospiraceae bacterium | reverse complement strand
TGCGCTGTAAATGCGCTGCACATACGACTGTGCTTTTGCAAGGTGACCGGGTCAGGTTGCAAAATTTTATTTTTGCAGATAAGTCGAAGCGTAATTGTTAAAGTCTTGTAGCGACTTTTCCCACAGAGCGTATCTATCGTCTGAGCGGTGGTTTTCAAACAAACCGGTTTGCCATAGATATTCTCCCATATACGCACTGACCTTCTGCGCCCCGTAATGGTTGAGGTGGTCTCCCTTATCGCGGGTATCCGTCTGCCAATCTATCGGTATTTCACTTTGCATTAAATTCATGTCGATATATTCTATCCCTGCTTCATCGCAAAGCTTTTGCACACTGTTGTGCCGCTTCATATTCCAGTTCTTTGTGCTGGGCGAGCTGAATAGTATCAGCCTTGCGCCGTTTTCCTCGCAGTATTGCTTCATATTCTCAATATATGCGACACTTTTGTCGGGTATCGTCTCATATTCGTCGCTTGGAAGCATATAGCTGCTGTCGTCAGCCGGATTTATCGTTGCGCTGAAAAGATAACCCTTGCCGTTTTTTACGTCCGTATAGTTCACGGCAAGCTGCAAATCTCTTTTACTTAAGTATTTCCAGCGGTTGTGGTATGTGAATACGGGCAAAAGGTCATCCGCCTGACGTATGATCTCGTCAATGGCAGTAAACTTTTTAAATATCACGTTCGTTTCCAAGAGAATTATTTTTGGAGACTGATCGTTAAACGCCTTATAAAGAAAGTCGTATGTAGTACAAAGTATCTGCCCCGCCGTACCGCAGCAATAAGAGGTTATACCGTAATTTTCATAAAGCATCGGAGGAATTATAGAACAGAACGTCTCACTGTCGCCCAAAACCACCACATCAAGGGTATAGTCTGGCTCGCTGAGTATACCGTTTGCGACGGGATCCTGCATACCCGCCTCTTTTGTATTGTTTTTAGGCATCAAGAGGCGCGATACTGCCATAAGCAATATTAACAGACCGGCTATAAAGCCTATTACGCCTAAAATGCGTTTTGTAACAGCTCGCATGAAAACCTCCTAAAAGTTTGCGTATAGCGGATCGACCGGTATATAGCCCATACCGTATGCTCCGAATACGACAATATATAGTATTAGCGCATATATAACTGCCAATCTCAGCGCCCTGCTTTTATTCGACAGATATTCTCTGAGGATTATCCCCTTCTCGTTGAGTAAGCTTATTAAAAATACTATGATAAGAGTAAATGCGACTATGATAAGGTCGTAGCGATCTACTCCGAGGTTGTTTAATAGCGAATCATTGAAGCTTGTAAAGGTAAACTGGGTAAATATTTTACCTACCATGCCAAAGCCCGTTTTCAAATCGCTTACTCTGAAGAATAGTTCTCCTATTACAACGATAATCCCCGTTCTTACTATCCTAAATATTTTAAAATACAGACTGTCTGTCTTAATATGTAATTTTTTGTTTACATAAAGGGCGACAGGCTCGATTATGTTGCCCGAAAGTATTAAAACAAAGTGGTACATTCCGAAAAACACAAACGTCCATGCCGCTCCGTGCCACAAGCCGTTGCACACCCATACCAAAAACAGTGCGATCCCTCCGCTGATAAGCGCTCCGTAGTGGTTGCCGAGCTTTTTACGTCCTATTGATGTGAGCTTTTTCATCGGCTTTGAGCTGACGACGGGATAAAAGATATAGTCCTTGAACCATGTGCCCAGCGTAATATGCCAGCGCTTCCAAAACTCCGATATGCTCTTGGAAAAAAAAGGCCGCTCGAAATTTTCGGGCATCTTCAATGAAAATATCTGCGCCGTACCGCACACTGCGTCCATAGCGCCCGAAAAATCCATATACAGCTGTATCGTGTAGCATACCGCTGCCAAAGCAATGACGCCGCCCTCATAGTTAGAGTAGTTTGAAAAGACGTTTTTAACCAGCGGATTCAGTCTATCCGCAATGACTATCTTTTTCATCATTCCGTATGCGATACGCTCAAGGCCCAATGTAAGATTATAAAACTCTATCTTGCCCACATTCCAAAGCTTGTCGGCGGTTTGATTGTAGCGGCATATAGGCCCTTCCACTATCTGTGGGAAAAAGCATATAAACAAAGCAAGCCTTAAGATATTGTCGTCCGCTTTTACAGTTTTATTGTAAACGTCGAATATATACGACATTGCCTGTAAGGTAAAAAAGGAAATGCCTATAGGCAAAAGATAGTTGGGTATATTAAATACGGCATTTATATTCATCGCCTTCAAAAGCGTATTGATATTAACAGTAAAGAAAGCGGAATATTTCAGTACCAAAAGCACTCCGAAAAGGATACACCCCGCCAATATCACGACGCCGCGCTGTTTATTTTTCGCTTCTTTTTTAATGCCCTTACGCTCTTCTTTATCACACGTTTTTAAATTCAGCGCTTCGCTTGTCTGAAGTCTGTCAAGCCAAAGACCGAAATAATGCATGGAAAAAACAGCAAGTATTATGTACACTATAAGCTTTCCGCTGATAAGCCAAAAGAACACAGCGCTTATCAAAAGCAGGTAATACCTTTTAAACCTTTGTGGTATAAGAGCGTAAAGTATAAGGCAAATCGGCAGAAATACGGCAAAATAAGCGACCGAAATAAAGGAGGTCAGCGATGATATCTCACCGCCCTTAAATAAGGTGGTAAGAAGCATATCAGTACTCCTCTTGCAGACGCTTTATCATTTCCATCATTTTTTTTGCCGAGTTGAAATTCTCCGGAATAATCTCGACTGCGGGTACGCTTATATCGTATTCGTCCTCTATTTCGGCTATCAGCGATATAATAGACAACGAATCAAGGTAGTGCCCGTCAATAAGCTCTTCGTTGTTTTCGTAGTCGATATCGGGTTGAATGTCCTCTAAGATTTCTATAAGTCTTTGCATGTCAGTCTATCCTTTCATAAAGCGGTGTATTTAACGATTTACTCTGAAATGCGCGGCGCACGCATACGGTTGTTTTATCTTCAAGCATAAGATACACTTTCGGCAGATCTCTGCTTAAAAACAGCGATATCCCTTCCGCCATACAGTAAGCGCCTGTATTTTCAAAGCAAAGCACATCTTTTATATTGATTTCGGGCAGAGCAACCTGCTTTGCCATTATATCGTTCATGGAGCAAAGACAGCCGCAGATAGTCCATATCTTGTCTTTTTTCTCGTTTTCCTTGCCGTAAACGCTTAGTATGGGCTGCTTCATCGCCATATGCTGACCGAAATATACCAGATGATGCATTCCGCCGTCCATAAGCAGGTAGTTCTGATTTTTGTTGCACTTGATATCAACAACGTGAGTGTAGTACTTTCCGCAGCAAGCGCTTAAGCTTCTTCCTATTTCAAGGGTCAGCTTCGGTTTGCTTTGCATTGAATTTATCGCAAGTGAAAACTCTCTGAAAAGCTCGTTTTCGTCAAGCTCGTCCGACTCAAAGTACGAAACGGGAAAGCCGGGGCCGTATTCCAGCTCGCTTACTTTATAGCCGAGGTCATTTTCCAAACGTGAAATAAAAGCGTCAAGATACTCTATCTCCCTATGAAACTTCTTTACGGATGTTTTTTGCGTGCCGGAGAAATACTGAATACCGATTATTTCGATATTTGCGTGTTGATGCGCCTTTGAGAAAATATCCTCTATATCCTCTTCGTTCATACCGAACTGGCTGTTGTTCGTAAGGCGAAGGAGTACCTTTAGCCTTGCGTTGTACTTTTCGGACAGCTCGCTTAACAGCTTATATTGAAGCAGGGACTCCGCCGTATATATCTGCTCGTTCGTTGGGCTTGTGCTTATATTTTTTTCTATAAGCTCGGGAGTCTTGTATACCCCCGAAACAACCGTTTTGACTTCGGGCACATTAAGAGTTCTGCAAATATCCTCTTCTCCCGCAGAGCAGACCTCAAAGCGGTCGATATCGTTTATTATCTCCTTTACAACAAAGGGATTTGCTTTTATAGCGTAGCATATTTTCGTATTATCGGGCAGACTGTTCCTTAGAAAAGCTATCCTTTTTTTTAGGGCTTCTATATCAAAAACATAGAAAGCCATGTCGTTATCCTGTATCAGCTTATTTATATTTTCCTTCAACTCAGGCTTCCTCCTTTATATCTGCTTAAGCTTAGAGCGGTCTATCTTTCCGTTTTTCGTAAGCGGCATTTTTTCTATATTCTTAATCGTTTGCGGTATCATGAAAACAGGTATTTTTTCTTTAAGATTGGCGTGTAGCTTTGACTTGTCTATTTGCCCGATATAATAAGCGCGCAGCCTTTCTTTTTGCTTGTCGAATATACAGCAGCACCTCTCGACACCCTCTATCTGATTCATCACTCGTTCGATTTCCTCAAGCTCTATACGGTGTCCCATATATTTTATTTGATAGTCCTCTCTTCCGCAAAAATAAAATTCTGCGTTGTCGTCGTAGTAGGCTATATCTCCCGTTCTGTATACCGTTTCACGGTACGCTTTGTTAAGAGGATTATCAACAAAACCGCCGTTTTTATTTTCATCGGCGTTATAGTAGCCAAGAGCAAGCGCCGTGCCCCTTACAACGACTTCACCTTTTTTGTAAGGCTCGGTTATTTTATTGTCGGCTTCGTCCAGTAAAAACACGTCCTCGTTCGGGAAATGCTTTCCCATGGGTATGCCGTTTGAGTAGTCATTTTCCTTGTCGAGTATATGATATGTACAGTTGCATGTGATCTCTGTCGGGCCGTATAGGTTGACGTATGTAGCCTCGGGCAAATGCTTTCTCCACTGAGTTAGGTGCTTATACGGCATTACCTCACCGCTGAAAAGTATCTTGTTTATAGTTTCGGGCGTTTTGTAGTCAAGCCCGTGAAACGTGCTTACAAGGCACAGGGCAGATACAGCCCATATCAAAGTAGTGACCTTATTTTCACACAAGAAATCTATAAGATTTGCGGGAATGCTGAAAAGATTCTTCGGCACTATAACAAGCAATGCGCCCGTTTTTACAGCCGAATATATGTCCTTCACCGAAACATCGAAATCAAACGGAGCCTGATTGGCTATGACGTCCTCGCTTGTTATATGAAAAAGCCCGGTAAAACAGTCGATAAAGTCGATAACGCTTCTGTGGCTGACAACTATCCCCTTTGCCTGTCCCGTTGAGCCTGACGTAAAGTTTACATATAGCTTGTCGGTATCAATAAACTCGCTTCGCAGCAGCCCAAGAGCCTCTTCGTTAATCTCTTCGTTAGCTAATTCGTCCGTCGTATATATTTTTGAAGAGGAAAATATCTTATTAGCCGAATCCTTTAATTCCGGCGTTGTAAGAATAGTTTTTGCCTGCAAAACATCGTTGATGCCGCTTAATCTTACCGCAGGCAAGTCAGTATTGAGCATACTGTAAAAGGCTCCCGTATAGACGACAGCGAAAAATGCACATACCGCCTGTATGCCTTTTTCCATATAAACGCCGACAGGCTCTCCCTTTGATACGCCCCTTTTTATCAAAGCGCTCGCCATTTTTTTTGAACGGGTGAGTAATTCACTGTAGCTAATTGAGGAGCTCTCGTCAATAACACCCGTTTTATCGGGATACTCTAACGCTGTATTTTCAAGATATTCAAGAATATTTGTAACCATTTTTTCTACCTAAATTACTCCGTTTAAATTCTTATTTAAGCTTTTTTTCCTTAGTGCTGCAAATATGAAAAGTACAATGCTATACAGTATTCGTCCTTTTTCTTTTCGACCTCGCAGCGACCGTTCATCTTTTCCATCATAAATGCAATGTTCTTCACGCCGACCTGCGAGCTTTCAGGGTGACTTTCGAGTATACGAACGGCGTTTGTGAATTTTAATATGAACATACCGTCTTTTTCGAAGGCTTTAATATCTATCGGCTTGTCATGGTCTGCATACTTCACTATATTCGACGCTATATTTTCGAATATTCTTGACGTATAATCCGTGGAAACCGAAAGCTTATTTTTTGTCCATGACAGGCTGGTTGTCGTAATAAATTCGTTTACATCGAGATAACCGCACAGATTCGACAGATAGTCCTCGAAAACGCTCTGCGGCGGCATGGGACTTTCCAAAATGATCTGCTGCTCCTTTGTCAAGTAAAACCTTTCAAAGAGTTGATCCGACATTTGCTTTATCTGAGTGACTTTCCTACAGCATTTCTGTATGTATGAGTTCATCTGCTCATCATTTTCATACTTGCCGTCCCGTATCAAATCGAGATAGAGCCCGAGGG
This sequence comes from uncultured Lachnospiraceae bacterium, assembly GCA_964618075.1. Classification (GTDB taxonomy): domain Bacteria; phylum Bacillota; class Clostridia; order Eubacteriales; family Anaerofustaceae; genus CAYTMY01. The sequence continues at coordinate 26,301 of CAZTZO010000016.1, read as the reverse complement.
AGGTAAGCGGAGTACGAAGATCGTGGGAAACCTCTACAACCAAATCGTAATTCGCCTTTACAGCCTTTGATTCCGTATTTATGTTGTCGGCAAGGGCTATTCGCATTTGGTTTAAACCGTTTGCAAGAGAGCTTAGCTCATCATTACCCTGTTCTTCAACCTCGTAGTCAAGCCCGCCTGTTTCTATTACCTTTATATCCTTCTCCAGCTTTATGACATATTTGATTTTTCTTTGAAGAAAGCAGGTAAAAACTATACAGCACAAGACAAACGACATGATTATTTCGGCTATCCACGCTAAGTTATATACCCATTCGTCAAAGTAGCCGTACATCGAAACGCTCGCCGTACCGTCGGCAAATTCTATTTCGCGCTTTAAAAACCAGCTGTTATCGCCGTAGTTTTCTCCGACATATATATCCGTGTCGGTTTTGTGCGACAATTCTCCGTTAAAAGCATTGTCCGAAACAAGAGAAGATTGATCCGTATTCTCGGTGCTGTCTGCGGCTCTGGATAAAACCTGAGTTTTTGCCCAGTAGGACTGAAGGGAGTCATACACGACCTGCCCGTCCTTACTTATATAAACGATAAGCGTGCCCGATTTGTTTTGCGCCAGCCAGCGGTTTATGAGTCTTTCGTCCGATGAATTTATCTCGTTATCGTTAACGTAGGCTTCAAAGCTGTCCAGATAAGAGACGGTTTTATTCTGCGAAAACGTGCTGCGCCTTAAAAGATGCCTTATTATTACCGTATTTATCTGGTCTATTGTCAAGTAGAAGCAGCAGGCTATAAAAAGCGATAACAGCAGCGCTATAACGGACTGCATCTTCAAACCGTGGAATTTTTTACTCAAAGCGGTAGCCCTTCCCCCACACAGTTTTTATGTGCTCCGGAGACTCCGGGGTTTTTTCTATTTTCGAGCGAAGCTTACGTATATGCACCATGACAGTACTGTTGGAGGAATAAAGATACTTTTCCTGCCAAATGCTCTCATAAAGGTTTTGTGCTGAAAATATTTTTTTCGGATACTGCATTAAGAGCAAGAGAATTTTGTATTCAAGCTCTGTCAGCTCGACTTGCTTTTTGCTGACTGTTACATCGTTCGTATCCTCGTTTATTTCAATGTTGCCTATTTTGATGATACCGTCGTTACTTACATTAGCGCCCGTCATTACATCGTACACCTGGTAGCGCCTTAACAGAGCTTTTACTCGTCCGAGAAGCTCAGCATACGAAAAGGGCTTGCAAAGGTAGTCGTCGGCTCCTGCCATAAGACCTATAAGTTTGTCGGATTCGTTTGATTTCGCCGTAAGGAATAAAATGGGAATGATAGATTTCTTGCGTATTTCCTCGCAGGTTTTAAGCCCCGATATCCCCGGCATCATAACGTCTAAAAGAACAAGCTCGACTTTATCGTCCAACAGCTTCAGTCCCGTGAGTCCGTCCTGTGCTTCGATTATCGAATATCCCTCGTTTTCCAACAATATGCGTACTCCCTCGCGTATGTCGGCGTCGTCCTCTATAATAAGTATTTTGGTTTTTGACATCGTTGTTTCTCCGCAAATGACATTATACGCGTTTGTTTGTCTTAAATATCATTCGTATACACATTGTAGAAGATAATTATTAACTTATGTATACACAAATTCTTAACAATTCTTAATTCATACATATAATATGACAAATTGTCTTTTATTTATTTGTGATTTGCCATAATATATTGAATAGGAGCGAGTATTTATTGCAGTTTGCGTCCTGCTTAATGCGGATAATTTAAACGCTTTAAAAATAAATATACTTTAAATATATTATTAAGCCTTTAAGTGAGGCGTGCGTTAAAACAAAGAAAATAATTCAAAATATAAATAATATAAAATAAACACCGTAAATAATGCATTAAAGGTCTTATAAACAACGAAAAGTATCTTTAAATGTGAACGCTTTATTAAAGTTCGGTGAATATTGGCGCAATGCGTTGAAACATACCTTTTGTGCGTGCTAAAATACGAGATAGTTTAACATTAACCTAACGGAAATGAGGAATATATAACAAATGCAAATCGGAAAAACCAAAAGAACACTGTTTTTTTACTTCGCGATAGCCGCCGTCGCGCTGCTCGTCATCATGGCTGTTTACTATGTGGTATCCTACAACAATACGATCGCTTCTTACGTTGATAGCGGATATGACCGCGCAACCGTAGTCGCTTACATGCCGTTTTTATCTTCGGTTCTGCCTTCATGGTCAACCGTGATAACCTCCTACGGTTTACTTGCCGCAGTGCTTTTTGCTGCTGACGCAATACTTGTTGCAATCAAAAAGAACGCACCCGAAAAGGAAGTTGAGTTTGAAGAAATCGAAGCCGTTATAAAGCCGGCAAAGAAAGCTAAGGCTCAGACCGAAAAGGAAGAAGAGATAAAAGCGTAATAGCATTAATATGACTTTTCTTACAAGAAAACTCCCGATATGGACATCTTTTGTCCTCTTATCGGGAGTTATTGTTTTATTCTTTAATAATATGTAAAAAGACTATGCATATCAAAAAAGCGTCTTTACTCTGAATATTTAAGTTATTAAAAAAGATACTGCCTAAAAACGCACAATACATTTTTAAAGCTTTTTTAATAGACAAACATAGCACCAAAGCTTATATCGCTTGCATGTTATGGACAAAGCGATAAATAAAATATATAATCGGATTAACCAAACAAAGCCATACGGAGAGATTTCAAGTGAAACTCAAACAGATAATAAACGAAAACACATCGACATTTTTGCAGGCAGCGGCATATAGAGATAAGCCCTGCGAGGTTTCCGTCATAATGCCGACATATAACAAACAGGCGGACGGATTTCTCAAAAGAGCTGTTCAAAGCGTGCTGGAGCAGGACTTTAAAAATTTGGAGCTGATCATAATTGACGATGCCTCCGAGGACAAAACACCCGTTGAACTAGGTAAGCTATGCCAAAGCGATTCGAGAATAAGCGTAATAACGCATAAGGCAAATATAGCTCTTCCTGCTCTTAGCACCTACGAGGGCTTTTTAAAGGCTAAAGGCGAATATATAGCTTTTATATTCGACGATACTGCGTGGGATAAGTCCTTTATTTCTCAAACCCTCCGATATATGAAATATAACTCTTTTTATGCCTCCTACGGTATATTAAACAGCTACTACGGCACACAGGAAAACGACTTTATATCATACGGCAACGATACAAACGGACTATTGTGTGAGGAGCTTCTCTCAAAGCCCTTAATTTCACTAAGCAGCCTTGTGGTACACAAAAGCGTGTTTGATAAGGTTGGCTTCTTCGATTGTCACCTATCCTTAACAAAGGACTACCCGTGGGATATGCTTCTTCGCATTTCAAGAGATTTTGAGCTTAGCGCAAGCGGAATATTCTGCGCTAACGAGATAAGCGTAACTCAAAATAACAAGCTCTCAAGAGAGACTTCACATAACAAATGGTGCGTGTGCGAGCAGATGAACAGACAAAGGGATCTTTCAATAGAAAACTACCCGGAATATGAGATAGATTCTCTGGCGTTTACTTCGTCTGAATTGTTTGACAAGATGCTTAATAAAAGAATAGATGAATGCTCAAAAAAAGAGTGGTTCAAATCCTTCGAAAGAGCAGAAGTAAAGACAAGCGCGCGCACAATAAGAAAAGTCCTTATAGCTTATTCAGACAGCCTTGTATTATCGCGCTGTCCCTTCATACACTATAATCACGATGACAAGGATATATGCTATAACTTTGTGTTTGCAGACGAAATGACAAGAGAGGATCTTTTGTATGCCGACGCATGTATATTTTTAGGCGATAGTAGTAAAATAAAGGCTTCTTTGCAAAGGGTAAAAAGCTTAAATATAGCATGTTTCCTGTATATGGACAGTTATTCTTCGATAGAGGACTATACAGATTTGTCCGACTTTAAGGCTGTATTTATACCAAGCGAAGGCTGCAATAAAAAGCTTACCTATGATATAAATACAATAGTCTTAAGCGACGTATTCGACAAAAGGATAATAAAAAGCTATAACGAATTAGATAAACGAAAGCAAATAACCTTCGCCCTTTATAATGAAACAAACGAGCGCGCGTTATTTGAAAAAAAAGTCATGCCCGTATTGTGCGAGCTGTCCGAAAAATACGATATATGCGTGGTGCTTGATAAGGATTTATCAAACGATAACAAATATAGCGCATATAAAAATATCAAGCTGGCTTATTCAAAAAAAAGAGCCTCTGTAAATGCCTGCTACCTACAAGCGCATAGTTTTCACCCACAGTTTATTATTGATTACAAAAATGACAGCGCCTCACAAAATACTGATGATTTCCCGTCTGCGCTTATTCAGTCGACCCTTTTAGGCAGCGTGCTTCTCTCAAACGACACTCGTTATTCTTCAAGCAATAACAGTGAAAGAAGTATTTTACTCAACGAAAATGAAAACGATATTTTTCATACGATTGAAGAGGCTATAACAAACAGCCAAAGACACCTTGAGATATACAATAATGCACTGAGCTTTTTAAGTGAAGAGTATGATATGAAAACGGGCAAGACTGCCCTTAAAAAGGAAATAATCAAGGCAACCAAGCCCCATGAGGACTATAATAAATCGCGCTTGTCCGTGCTTTACTACGATGAAATTGACACAGACGCGCCGAAGCCCGACTTTGAAAAGCTTAAAAAAAGTGCGGGTATAAGGCGTAAAAGAGAATATAAGCTTATCAAATGCACAAAAGAGCCTCTGTTTGGCGTTGGTGTGATAATAGAAGCAAAAAACGAGGGCGAAAAGCTTTCGGGCAGCGCAAAAATGAGCCTGATACGCACGAACGGCGATACGATAACCTCAGAAATTCTTCTTAAGGATATTAAAGATAAGACTTTCACCTACTTTAAGTTTGAACCGACAGACGGAACGCTCTTTGAGGACTTGTCCGTTATTATCGAATTTAATTATGATTCCAAAGGACAGCGTGCCTGTCTGTATGAAAATAAAGAGGCAAGAAAGCTTAAAACGATACTCACTCAGGCACTTAATATGAAGGTTGCGGGCAGAAACGTGCTTTTGTATGATATAAAAGGCGAGAAGGATTGTACAGAAATATAAACGGTTTATTCGCTTATAAGAAAGAACTTTATCGGATTTTAATCGCTCTTTTCTTTTTCACGCGGTACAAACACAAAACAAAGCACAAAAGCGCAAAGGCTCCTCCGAGCGGATATGCCGTTGTTGAGGAAAGCCTGAAGCCCTCCTCCGCCATTAATATATACGTAGCGGTAACCCCGGACATAAACGTCGCAGGGATCGCGGCTATTAAAAAACCTAATTGATATTTGCTGTTTACAGACAAATACGAGGAAGCTATCCAAAGGGTAATCATAGCCAAGGTTTGGTTGCTCCATGAAAAATATCTCCACAAAACGTCAAAATCGAGCTGAGTCAACACGGCTCCTGCCAAAAGCATAGGCAAGGTGAGAATAAGCCTGTTTTTTAAATTCTTTTGATCCAGCCCCGTCCACTACGCAAGTATCAGCCGAGCGCTTCGAAACGCCGTATCTCCAGAGGTAATGGGACAAAGCACGACTCCTACTATTGCTATCACGCCGCCAAAGCCTCCCAAAAGACCCGTGGACATCTCGTATACAACTCCCGATTGCCCCATTAATAAAAGCGCTTGTGAAAGATTTGACGATGTGGAATAATACGCCATACCTCCCGCTGCCCAGATAAGAGCAATGACGGCTTCGCATATCATGGCGCCGTAAAACACCTTCCTGCCTTCTCTTTCGCTTGTAATGCACTTTGCCATCATAGGAGTTTGGGTGGAGTGAAAGCCTGATACAGCTCCGCATGCGACCGTCACAAACATATAAGGCCACACGCTCGGCTCCTGAGGAGTAAAGGAGGATAAGCTTATTTCGGGAATACTCAAGCCGTTTTTAAAAAATATACTTCCTATAATACAAAAAGCCATACTTGCCAGAGCTATGCCAAACAAAGGGTACAGCCTTCCAATAAGCTTGTCAACGGGTAAAAGAGTCGCAAGCACATAGTAAATAAGAATCAATGCGACCCAAAAGTTCTTGCTTGCAAAATCGGGAGTAAGCCTTGCCATAAGAGCGGCAGGACTCGTCACGAACACCGCACCCACCAAAAGAAGCAGCAGAAGAGAAAATACACGTACAATCTGCTTTATAAAATCGTTTAAATATATACCGCAAAGAGAAGCTACGGACTTTCCGCCGTTGCGCTCGGATATCATGCCTATAAGATAATCATGCACCGCTCCGCCGAGAATAGAGCCGAACACTATCCACAAAAATACCACAGGCCCGAAGGTTGCGCCCATTAAAGCACCGAATATAGGCCCCGTACCCGCAATGTTCAACAGCTGTATTAAAAAAGCCTTCCACGTTTTTAGAGGTACACAGTCGACTCCGTCGTTAATCGACATTGCAGGAGTCGCTCTGTCGTCGGGAGAAACTATTTTTTGCGTAAAACGACCGTATATAATATATCCCAGGATTAATATTATCAGCGAGGCGATAAATGTGAGCATTTTGTTTCCTCTTTGTTTCGATCTGTTTAAAAATAAATGTCTGTTATATGAGTTCTGATTATGACGCTTAATTGAATGATGCTTAACTAAAATATACTCTTATTATATTATACCAAAGAGGCTTGATTATCAATATAAGCTACGAAATAATACATGTGATATTTTATACAATTACATAAAAAACCAATCCTTAAGGGTTTAACCTATAGGATTGGTTTTCTTGGTTTAAAAATACTACACTGCCATTGCTACGTTTAAGTTAAAGTTAGTGTTAAAGCTTGCTTATTTTGCTTTACTTTATGCCTTCATTTTAAAGTGTACGAAATGCTTTTTTTATTTAAGATTTGCCGCTATGGCGTCGAATATGCCCTTTTTACATTTATTATCCTCAAAATTGTTGCAGTTGTAGCAGGTGGGCACGCTTGCCTCGGGACAGGAACGAAAAACGTCTATTCTCGGGAAAAAGGACGAGCAGTTCTGCGCAACCTTCGAGTAAAGTCTGTTATCCATGGATATCTCCTTTCATGTTTATATATAAAGTATGCGCATAAAAGGACTGTCCGATTCATTTTTTTTCTATGGCAAATATTATTTTATTAATCCGCCCTACTTAAAACGCGCGATATTTCTTCCTCGATAAATTCAAACGCCTGTTGGGATAGCTTCGCCCTCGGAGCTATTTTTTCAAAGCCGTGAAAGCCTCCCTCAAACACCTTAAAATGCACGTCATTTCCCGTTTTTTTGAGGTTGTCTGCATAGCGAAGCGTTTCATAATAATAACAGTCTGCGCTTCCCACATATAATCCCGTAGAGGGCAAAAACGAATAGTCTGTTTCCCTTGCGCAAGAAGCGTATTTGGGTATTTCATCTTCTTTGTTTATGTCCCTAAGGTACAGCCTCCACTCGATTTCGTCCTCTCTTGTGTCCCATATACCGGACAGACTGCCCTTATTTAAGGCTTCAGACGTTGTATTATCCAGCATAGGAGCAATCAAAAGCTGATATGATATTTTCGGAGCATTATTATCTCTTGCATACAAACATAACGAAGCGCAAAGAGAGGCTCCTGCGCTCATGCCTCCCACAAAAATTCTGTTTATTTTTCCTAAATACTGCTCGCTACTTTCCTTTAACCAGACAAGAGCAAGTAAAGCGTCCTCAAGGGCAGCGGGATAGGCCCTTACAGTTGAAAGGGTGTAATCGACAGAAACGACCGTGCACCCGCTTAAGGCTATCCTCTTTATGTAGCACATATCGCTTTTTGCGTTGCCGTAAGCAAAGCCTCCGCCGTGAAGCCAAAGCATGGCGCAGTTATTTTCATTCGATTCTGCTTTGTCAACAGGCTCGAATATAATAAGACGTAAAAGGCTGTTATCCTCTCGCGGTATAAAAACTTCTCTTATATTAAGACCTTTTTGTCTTGCTTTCCCCTTATTTAAACGGGATAAACGCGAAGCAAAGCGTATCATTTTTTCATTTACGAGCGAGGCAAAAAGCCTTGTGAAAAATCCGGCAAATCTCAATTCAGCGGCAGTTAACTTTAAAAATTCCTTCATTTGCATATCCTCTCGTAAAAGTCACCGTGCATATCCAAGTACGGCACTATGCACTTTTTCTTATGCTTCTATAATCGAATATTGTTTAGACGAATTTCACATTTCCCCATGCGCCTATTTTTTTATTTAAAACTATCACGATACCGCTTACGCCCTTAATTAAGGAGCCGAACTCAAGAACTCTGGAGATATCCTTTTCACTTTTGACCATGTTGCATAAGGAAGTCGCAGCAGCGTCTGCAAGCGCTCCGCTTTTAGAAAACACGCTCACGCTGTCCGCACGCCCGAAGCTCTTTGAAGGCCCGTATGTCGCAGAGGACGTACATACGCACATCGGAAAATCCGACTTTTTAACCTCGACCTTCAGGCTCTGATTTATCGTATTGTTGACGGCATAAATAGAGACGATACGCTTTTCATCGCTCATCATATAAACGTCTCCGCCGTTTTCGACTATGACGTTTTTATTAGTAAAACGAAGATACTCACCGATTGCTTGAGATATCGCTCCGGCAACTGCAGCCATAGGCCCGACATTGCACATTTTACTTGTTTGTATCATATCCAGAGCTATTTTAGGGCAGCCCTTTTCCTCTTTTATGGGCTTATAGGAGCTTAGGAAATCAGGGCATACTTTTATATACGCTTCTAAAGACGCCCAAAGGTTTTGAACCAGCTTTAAAACGACCTCGGAATAATCGCTGTCCGAAGCGATAAAAAGGTCTGTTTGTTTGTATTTTACACGATAATATACAAGGTCTTTGCCCTCAAAGGTCGCTCTGTAGAATCTATCCATATATTTTACTCTTTCAAATGCTCTTTAAGGAATAATAGTGCCATGTATTATAGCATATATCGCTTGCAAATCGTTAAAAAAGATAATATAATTAAAGATGCCCTTGCTATAGTGGCAGGTATGCATAATTGTATAAGCGTACTATTAAGGAGGAGATATGTCATATACGATAGCGGTCGCGGGAAAAGGCGGAACAGGCAAGACAACCCTTTGCGGCATGATGATAGATTATTTGGTAAAGCATAAGATGACGCCGATACTGGCAGTCGACGCAGATGCGAACTCAAATTTAAACGAAGTTTTGGGCGTAGACATCGAAGAAACCTTGGGTGATATAAGAGAAGAAATAAACAAGTCGGAAACCGCTTTGGTCTCCCCGATACCTGCGGGAATGACAAAGGCAGATTATCTTGATTTTAAGTTTAGCGCAGCGCTCACGGAGACGGATTCCGTTGATATGCTTGTAATGGGAAGAACGCAGGGCGAGGGCTGCTACTGCTATGTAAACGGTATGCTCAAGACCCAAATGCACAAGTTCTCGGACAACTACGAATATATCGTCGTTGACAACGAAGCGGGCATGGAGCACATCTCCAGAGGGATATTGCCCAAGATAGACGCTCTTATACTTGTGAGCGACTGCTCGGTGCGCGGAGTACAGGCAGTCGGCAGGATAGCGCGTTTGGCAAAGGATATAAAATTGAATCCGAAGCTTATAAAGCTTATAATAAATCGCGCTCCGGAGGGTAAACTCAGTGATGGGATAAAAAATGAGATTCAAAATCAACAACTGGACCTTATCGGTGTTGTGCCTCATGACGAAATGGTGTATAATTATGACGCACAGGGAAAGCCTACCAGCAAGCTTCCGGACACCTCAGTAAGCAGAGCAGCGCTCAACGAGATTATGAACAAGCTTTTTTCATAGAATCGGTTGACACACATTCAAATATAAGACGGCCTGAGATAATACGAACCAACAGCTTGTTATAATAAATAAAATAATATTTTTTACTAGGGAGGAACCACAAATGCCTTTTACAAAGACGCCACAAAAATTCAACGGCACTATCGGCACTGTTGAAATAGGCGCCGGTGAGAAGAAGATCGTGCTCGGCGGAGAAAAGAGCTTTGCTTTTTATTCGTTTGACGCTCAGTGTGAAAATGCTCCGAAAATCGGTGTTGAAGTATCCGATATGGAAGCGGAAGAAATTTTCGACGGTCTTAAAGACTTCTATGCCGGATTAAACAGCGTAGCGGAAATAGCAAAGAAAGCCGATTCGATAGAGGACGCCGATTTCGTGTGCTTAAGATTTGAAGGAGCGGACCCCAACGGCGAAAACAAGTCTGTTGAAGACTGCGTCGCGCTCGCAAAGGAAGTAGCCTCTGTTATAACCAAGCCCTTAGTGGTGGCAGGCTGCAAAAATACAGAAAAGGACGCTACGCTCTTTGAAAAGATAGCTGACGCGCTCCAGGGCAAGAACGTACTGTTCATGTCCGCAAGAGAAGAAAACTACAAGGGAGTCGGAGCTGCTGTAGGTCTTGCTTACGCACAGAAGGTCGGCGCCGAATCCGCTGTTGACATCAACCTTGCAAAACAGCTCAACGTACTGCTTACACAGCTCGGAGTAAGTAAGGACAACATCGTCATGAATATAGGCAGCGCAGCTGCCGGATACGGCTTTGAATACGTCGTATCAACCTTCGACAGAGTAAAAGCCGCCGCACTCGGACAGAACGACGGTATGCTCCAGATGCCTGTTATCACGCCGGTATCCTTTGAAACATGGACGGTAAAGGAAGCCGTTATGGCTCAAAGCGATATGCCCGAATGGGGAGAAAGAGAAAAACGCGCGGTCACGATGGAAGTCGTTACGGCTGCTGCATGTCTTGCTGCCGGAAGCAACGCGGTCATACTCAGACATCCCGATTCTATCAAAACGATAGCAAAAATGATAAAGGAACTTTCATAGGAGGAAGCAGACGATGGCACTTACAGGAATAGATATTTTTAAGATCACACCGAAAACAAACTGCAAAGACTGCGGCTGCCCGACTTGCATGGCCTTTGCAATGAAAGTCGCTCAGGGCGCAATGAAGCTCGAAAGCTGCCCGCATCTTTCAGACGAAGTAAAGAATCAAATGGCGGAAGCGACTGCGCCTCCGATGAAAACAATCAAATTCGGCACGGGCGACAACGAACACACGCTCGGCGGAGAAACGGTGCTTTTCAGACATGAAAAGACATTCGTAAGCAAAAACATTTATGCGGTAAGCGTATGCAACGCCGCAGACGATGCACACAATAACGCCGTATTCGAAAATATCGCAAAGATAGACTACGACCGTATCGGCGAAAGAATGTTTGTCGAAGTAATATATGTAAACTACGTTGAGGGAAAAGACGAAGCCAAATTCATCGAGCTCGTAAACAAAGCAAAGGCGGCGAACAGAGCGCTTATCATAAGCTGCGAAAACCCCGACGTTGCAAAGAAAGCTCTTGATATAGTAAAGGACACCAAGCCCATACTTTTAGGCGCAACAAATGCAAATGCAGAGGCAATGAACGAGATAGCCAAGCAATACGGCGTTGTTCTCGGCGTAAAGGGCGCAAGCTTAGACGAATTGTACGATGTGACTGCAAAGCTTGAAGGTCTCGGAAACAAAAACCTCGTGCTTGACTGCGGTATCCAGTCCATAAAGGACACCTTCTCAAACGCCGTACAGATCAGACGCAGCGCACTTAAGGATGCAAACAGAACCTTCGGTTATCCTTCAATAGTCAACCTCGAAAGAATTGCAAACGGAGACGATTATCTTCAGAGCGCACTCGCTTCCGTATTTACTCTTAAATACGGCTCAATAATCGTTATGGAAAACATGGACTACGCAGCCGCACTTTCACTTTACGGACTGCGCCAGAACGTATACACAGATCCTCAGAAGCCCATGAGAGTCACACCGGGTATTTACCCGCTCAACGGTGCCGACGAGAACTCAATATGCGCGGTTACAGTTGACTTTGCACTTTCATACTTCGTCATTTCCGGCGAAATGGAAAGAAGCGGAGTTCCCATCAACCTTATCGTTTCGGACGCAGGCGGATATTCCGTACTTACCTCCTGGGCGGCAGGCAAATTCTCCGCAGGAACAATTTCCAAGTTCTTCCAGGAAAACGGTATCGAAGACAAGATCAAATCCAGAAAACTCGTACTTCCCGGAAAGGTCGCCGTGCTCAAGGGCGAGCTTGAAGAGAAGCTGCCCGGCTGGGAAATACTCGTCGGACCGAACGAAGCGCTTCAGGCTGTTAAATTCTTCAAAGATCTTTAAAATAATATAAATCATCAGAAGGAGAACAAAAATGGGCACATTTATCACCATAGGTGAAAGGCTTTCAACGACTGCTCCCGCAGTAAACAAGGCCTTCAACGAAAGAGACCCCGAACCGATTATCGCAAGAGCCAAGCAGCAGCTTGACGCAGGCGCCGTTTACTTAGACGTAAACATCGGACCTGCCGAACGTGACGGCGAAGACCTTATGAAATGGGCTGTACAGCTTATTCAAAAGGAATTTGACAACGTTCCCCTCGCTCTGGATACGTCAAATCAGAAGGCTATCGAAGCCGGTATTTCCGTATACAACAGAGCAAAGGGCAAGCCTATCGTAAACTCCGCAGACGCATCGGGAAGAATTGCGAACATCGACCTTGCAGCGGCAAACGACGCCATAGTTATAGCGCTTTGCAACGGCGAAGGCATTGCGGCAAACAACGAAGAACGTATGAATTACTGCCAGCTCATGCTCGAAAGAGGTATGGAGCACGGTATGGAGCCGACGGATATGTGGTTTGATCCTCTCTTCCTCGTCATAAAGGGAATGCAGGATAAGCAGATGGACGTTTTAAGATTCATAAAGGACTTGAGCGATATGGGTCTTAATTCAACAGGCGGATTGTCAAACGTATCAAACGGTATGCCCAAGACTCTTCGTCCCATACTTGACGCAACGACAGTCGCTATGGCGATGGCAAACGGATTTACCTCCGCTATAGTCAACCCCAACGATTTAAGACTTATGGAAACCATTAAATCGTGCGATATAATACTCAATAACGTATTGTATGCCGATTCATTCCTTGAGCTGTAATTTTTTAAGCCGGGGGGAAACTCTCCCCGGCAAAAAAATAGACTGAATATTGGCTTAAAAGCAAATCATTCAACGCTTTAAAGCCTTAAAGTAAAATCAAATAACAGGAGGAAAACATGAGCGTATTAACAGATCTGATCTATGGCGGAAGCGATGCTGTTGCCGGTTTAACGGAGGGCGCAGTCAATGACGCTATAGCAAAGTACGGCGAAGACAAAAAAGTGGCGATGCCCGATACCGCATACTTTTTACCGACCATCTTCGCAGCAACAGGTGTAAAAGTCGAAAAGCTGGGCGATCTGCCTGCATGCGTCGGCGTACTTAAAAGCCTCATTTCTCACAAGGAAGATTTAGGCGAAGCACTCAACGCGGGACTTGCTACGGCAGTCGGAGCGGAAATAATCGAAGCACTGAAATATGTACAGAGTGACAAACCGTATGAAAACGAAGGCGGAATCGGCTTTGTGCCTGACCCCTTTATCCGTTCACTCGGCGTGCCCCTCGTAACGGGCGATATCCCCGGTGTTGCCGTTGTACTCGGCAAAGCTGATAACCCCGAAGACGTAGTAAACGTCGTTAAGGATTACCAGAGCAAGGGACTTCTTTCCTTCCTCGTAGGCGACGTTATTGATCAGTGCGCACAGGGCGGAGTAAAGATGGGACTTGACTACAGAGTTGTTCCTCTCGGACACGACGTAACGGCTGTTATACACGTTGTAACGGTTGCAGTCAGAGCGGCACTTATCTTCGGCGGTATTCAGGGCGGAGACCTTGCAGGACTTCTTGCTTATACAAAAGAGAGAGTACCTGCCTTTGTTAACACCTTCGGCGCAATAGACAACGTAGTCGTATCTGCCGGCGCAGGCGCAATAGCCCTCGGCTTCCCCGTAATAGTGGATATCGACCTTGCCGACAATCAAGTACCCGGAGCACTCGAAACCGAGCTTGACCATACACAGACAGTCAAAAAATCACTTGAACTCAGAAATATAAAGATCAAGCATACACAGATAGACATACCTGTTGCCTACGCTGCGGCATTTGAAGGCGAGATCATAAGAAAAGCCGATATGCACCTCGAAGTAAACGGCGAAAAGGTACCCACCTGCGAGCTTCTCTTAATGAGAGATGAAAAAAGCATCCAGGATGAAAAAATTACCATTGTCGGACCGGATATCGACGGCGAAGCACCCGTATTTTTGCCCCTTGCTACGATAGTCGAAGTATACGGCAAGAAAATGCAGGAGGACTTCGAGCCTGTTCTTGAGCGTAAAATACACGGATGGCTCAACTGCATAGAAGGCGTTATGCATACGGGACAGAGAAATATATTCCGAATCAGAATATCCAAGACGGCATATGAAGCCGGCTTAAGATTAAAGGATCTCGGTAAAGTCATATACACGATGCTTATGGAAGAATTCGGCAATGTTGTCGATAAGTGCCAAATCACGCTCGTAACTGACGAAGATAAGGTAAAAGAGCTTCTCGAAAAGGTAGCAATGCCCAAATATGACGCCAGAGACGAACGTCTTGCGTCCATGACGGATGAATCGGTAGACACCTTCTACACCTGCATACTCTGCCAGTCCTTCGCACCCAGCCACGTATGCGTTGTCACGCCTGAAAGACTTGGTCTTTGCGGCGCGGTATCCTGGCTTGACGCAAAAGCAGGCAAGGAGCTTTCACCCGAGGGCCCGAACCAGCCTATTGCCAAAACAGACTGCATTGACGAGAAAAAGGGTATTTACAAAACGGTCAACGATGCTGTAGCAGACGCTTCGCACGGCGCTCTTACGAACGTATCCCTTTACTCAATCCTTACAGACCCGATGACAAGCTGCGGCTGCTTCGAATGCATATGCGGTATCATGCCGGAAGCAAAGGGCGTTGTAGTAGTCAACCGTGAGTTCCAGGGCATAACGCCTGTCGGAATGACCTTCGGTGAGCTTGCAAGTATGACCGGCGGCGGCGTACAGACTCCGGGCTTCATGGGTCACGGCAGACATTTCATAGCTTCAAAGAAGTTCATGAGCGCTGAAGGCGGAATTGAAAGAATAGTATGGATGCCTAAGGAATTAAAGGACGACGTAGCTCCCAGACTCAATAAGACTGCCAAGGAGCTTCTCGGAATCGACAACTTCACCGATATGATATGTGATGAAACAATCGCAACGGAAAGCGAAGCGGTTCTTAAATTCCTGCAGGATAAAAAACATCCCGCACTCGGAATGGAAGAGATAATGTAGCCATTGCTTGAAAAAGCACAGCTCGTATAGTTAGAACAGAACAAACGCCCTCTTAAAAAAAGAGGGCGTTTATATTTTTGTTTGCTAATCAATATATGAGCCTTAAATAATCAATATTACAAGCTAATTAAGGCGATTGATTCGTTTGTGTAGTTTGTGTTGTCTGTGTCGTTTTTGTTTCGGCAGGCTTAGCCTCGGTGCAAAGCGAGTATATGGTGCTTTGATCCTGATATTTTATTGTTACGGTAAAGAAAACTCCCGTTTTTACACTGTCGCTCAGCTTTATGGTATTATAGCTCGTTCTCGTGACTATGTTTGTGT
Organism: uncultured Lachnospiraceae bacterium; assembly: GCA_964618075.1. GTDB lineage: Bacteria > Bacillota > Clostridia > Eubacteriales > Anaerofustaceae > CAYTMY01. Next base: position 10,652 of record CAZTZO010000016.1, on the reverse strand, counting down.
CCGAGAAAAACATGTTTACGTTATGCGTATCCGTCAATTCTCCGGTGGAGGTGCCGCCGAAGAGCTTTTCTGTGGTCACCTTTAAATCAAAGGTATACTCCTCTCCCGGATAAACCATTATAGTTTGAGCATTGGAAGGGAAAACCACCTTTGTTTTGTTGATAACGCTCTTGAAGTCTGAAAAGGTTATCTTCGAAATGTCCAGCTTGGAAATGTTAAAGCCGTTTGAAAACACATCGGGGCAATAATAATTAACCGCAAGGCCTGCGGAGCCCAGCAGGATCAGAACTAATATGATTGCCAAAATAATGCGTGCCGGTCTGTTGCGATGTGATCCTCTGTTCATAATCAAATTTTACCTTATATTATTCAATTATTCAACCTCTTCAAGCGATTTTTTTATTATAGCGGGTATTCTTGCCGCTTTTTCTTCGCTTATAGCGCATAAAGCAAGCCTTATGCCCTTTCTCAAGGGTACTGTATATATGTCGGACTCTATGAGCTTTTCGCACAGCTCGTTTGTCTTTGAGGTGGGGACGCTCACAAAGAAGCCTCCGCAATAATTGGTCGTATTTAAGCCGCACTCCTTACAGCCCTTCATAAAGGCGTCGGCGCGCTTTTTTAAAAGAAGTGCATAATGCGCTCTTTCCTCATCGAAGCGTTCTCTTTTCTTTTTATCGCTGTTGATATTCACAAAGGTCTGCATTGCGCCTCTTGTTCCGTTTGACCAGCTTCCCCTGTTTGAATGCATACAGGAAGCCATAAATTCCGTGGCGATATCCTCATTTTGCGTTACGCACAATATTGCGCCGTTTCTAAGCCCGTACATGGTGTAGCTTTTCGAAGCGGAATATGCTACAAGTATAAGAAGGTTTTCGGGAAGAAGCGAAAACTTTGTAAAAAAGCTTCTCTTGTCCTCTCCCGCAAAGTCGATATATGCCACATCGCAAAGTATAACTATTCTTTTGTCTTTATCCTTCGCCTTGTCTTTTAAAAACAAAAGTATTTTATCCCAGTCGTCATCGGATACAGTAAAGCCCGTGGGGTTGTGTGCCGGAGTATTTATGATAATGACGAGTCTGTTTTGTTCATTTAAAAGCCTGTTTACAGTTTCTTGAAAAGAAGCATGGTTGAAGTTTCCGTTTTCGTCAAACAAGGTGTATGTATTGAACACTCTGTCGTATTCATCGCATATCGTCTTATAAGGCTCCCAATACCAGTCGCTTGTGAGCACGTTTCCGCCCATGTCGGTATAATCGTAAACCGCATGACGTATAGCGCCGCTGCCTCCTGGAGTTGCAACCGCCTTGATATATTCCTTGGGAGTGTATTTGCCGAAGCAGTCTGTTATAACCGAATCGAGAAATTCCGGTATTCCCGCAATTCCCGCATAGTTCGCTATCTTTACGTCGTCCAACGCTTTAAGCTCGTCGTACACGCTTTTGAACGCCACAAGCCTTCCGTCGTCCTCTAAGAGGCTTCCTATTGTTGAATTTACTACGTTCTCTCTGCCTATTTTTTCTTCAGCCACAGCCGCTCTTGCCGCTATGCCGAATATTACGTCGTCCTCAAGGGGGCGGACAGCGTGATCGGCTACCATTTGAATGCTCATAAAATATGTTCTTCCTTTTAAATTATTATATTATCGTATATTACTGCCTGGTTTTATATCCTTTTCGGGAGATATAAATACAAGCTTACCTTTTTCGTCCTCTGCCAAAAGCAGCATTCCTTCGCTCAATACGCCTCTTATCTTCGCGCTTTTTAAATTTGCCGCCACGACTACGTTTTTGCCAATTAGCTCATCCGGTGTAAAATGCTTCGCTATTCCCGAAACTATTGTGCGCGTCTTTTCTCCCGTATCCACCTTTAAAACAAGCAGCTTGTCTGCGTCGGGGTGCTTTTCACAGGAGAGTATTTTGCCTGTTTTAAGCGATACCTTTGAAAAATCCTCTATGCTTATCGCTTCTGTGTTTGTTTTCTTTTCTTCCTGCTTTTTAGCTGCGGGCTTTTTAGACGCTATTTTTAAGGCTATTTCCCCGGGCTTTATACGCTCGAATAGTATAGTGGCTTTATTTAGCTTTGTATTCGGTTTAATAGCTGCGTATTCCTCAAGCGAATCGAAATCAAAGGAATCCGTATTCAGGATTTTCGCTATTTTATCCGCTGTTTCGGGCAAAAACGGCTTTAACAATACGCCTGCTATTCTTATACATTCCAGAAGGTTATAAAGTATTCCGCCGAGCCTTGCTTTTTTGCTTTCGTCCCTTGCAAGTACCCACGGCTGAGTTTCGTCTATATATTTGTTGGAGCGGCGAAGAAGAGCAAATACTGCGTCTATTGCCTCGGAAATCTTCAGCTGCTGCATCTTTTCGCATACTATTCCCGGAGTTGCGCTCGCCAGCTTTATTAAGGACGAATCATACATCTCGTCGTAATACATCTTCGGTATAACGCCGTCGAAATACTGATTTGTCATAGCAGCGGTGCGGTTCACTAGGTTGCCGAGTATGTTGACAAGCTCTGAGTTTATTCTCTCTATCAATAGCTCGTAGGTTATAGTTCCGTCCTGCATAAAGGGCATTTCGTGCAAAAGATAAAACCTTATGGCATCGCAGCCGAAAAGCTCAACAAGATCGTCGGCATATATCACGTTGCCCTTTGACTTGCTCATTTTCCCTTCGCCCATTAAAAGCCACGGGTGACCGAATACCTGCTTGGGCAGCGGCAAATCTAACGCCATGAGCATAATAGGCCAGTAGATAGTGTGGAAACGAAGTATATCCTTTCCGATTAGATGAACGTCGGCAGGCCAGTACTTGTTGAAGTTTTCTGCGCATTCTGAGTATGGGTCGTAACCAAGGAAGGTTATATAGTTGCTTAAAGCGTCTATCCATACGTATATGACGTGTTTTTCATCGAAATCGACGGGTATGCCCCAGTCAAAGGAAGTTCTTGATACGCACAGATCCTTTAACCCCGGCTTTATGAAGTTGTTTAGCATCTCGTTTTTGCGGCTTTCGGGCTGTATAAAATCGGGATGCTCCTCGATGTATTCCTCCAGCTGCTTTTGGTATTTTGAAAGCCTGAAAAAGTAGGCTTCCTCTCTTGCATACTTTACCTCGCTGTTGCAGTCGGGACACCTTCCGTCGACAAGCTGGGATTTCGTAAAGAACGATTCGCACGGCTCGCAGTACATTCCCTCATACTCGCCCTTGTAAATATCGCCCTTTTCGTGCAGCTTTTTAAATATCTTCTGTACGCATTTTTCGTGTGTTGGGTCTGTCGTACGAACAAAGCGGTCGTAGCTGATATTCATTATATCCCAGTTGCGCTTTATTTCTTTTGCCGTTTTATCGACAAATTCCTTGGGTGTTATACCTTCCTGCTGAGCCTTTGATTGGATTTTCTGACCATGCTCATCGGTGCCTGTTTGAAAGTATACCTCACAACCGTACAAACGTGCAAAGCGGGCTATCGAATCGGCAAGAACGATCTCGTACAAATTGCCGATATGAGGCTTTCCCGAGGTGTAGGCAATAGCCGTTGAAATATAATATGGCTTATTTTTTTCCATATTTCTCCTCCTAAAAAAAAAGAAACGTTCTTTAAGGGACGATATATTACCGCGGTACCACCCTTTTTGACGTTTGTCCTCTTAAAAGGGCTGTATCGCGCCCAAAACGCCCGAGGCTTATACATATGTACTCGCCCGCAGTGAAAGCTCTGCGACCATATTCGCCCTTTTTTCGTTTGCGGCTCTCAGCAAAATACCGCTTCTCTTATAAACGCTTGCAAGGTTACTCATCGCTTCATTGCTTAAATATCAATATTGTATATACTACACTATAATTACCGACTTTTCAAGCATTATTTTTCTCATATACAAAAAGCTTTAGTTCAAATACTTTTTTTCGAACGGCTCCAGTGCCTTTATAAAGACTTTGGAAATGGGGCCGACTATCACTGCTGCTATAACAGTGCCCTCCCTTACCCCATGGATTTCCTTAAAAAAGATGAAGGAGGATACAAGCGCAAAAACAACGAGTGAAGCATCACATATCACCTTTGCCTTTGCAAACTCCATATGAGTAACTTCAGACAGACTAAGCGCAAGACCTTCTCCTGCCAGCATTACGACGTTTGCTTTAACCTCTATGGCTACACCTAACGCAACGAACACGCAGCTTAAAAGCATTAGTGAAAACTGAGCGAAATACCCCGACACATTTACCCATGAAAGTATAATCATACTAAAATCAATAATATAACCAAACACAACGGCAACGAACATTTGAAAAATCTGTATCGCCTGATAATTTTTTCGTAACATCGCTATTTGCAGCAATACGAAAAAAGCGTGCATGATTATAGTAAAGTTTCCCATAGTGAGGGGATATTGTAAGCTGTATACATAGGGCACACTCGAAATGGGAGAAGTGCCGAGATTCGCCTTAGCCGAAAGCACCACTCCGATACTCATCACAAATAGCCCGAAAACAAAAAATATGTATCTTTTAATAAGCTGCTTGTAGCTTCTTTTTGTCATCCTTTATCCTTTGTCTTTTTTGTGCGCTCATTTAAGAGCTTTTATTTTGTACGGTTTATGTCCGGCAGCTTAAAGCGAATTGAATACTCTCTTACAAGTCTGTCAAAATCGGCGGCGCGTTTTTTGTCCATGGAGCTGACATATTCGTGCGTTTCAAAATCCGAATTGCTTATGCTTATAATGCAAAGTGCGATATTTGAGCAGTGATCCGATACTCTTTCCATATTCGTCACAAAATCGGATAGCACAAAGCCCAGCTCTATCGTGCATTCGCCTGCTCTGAGTCTTTGAATATGCCTTGCTCTGATGTCCTCTGTCAGGTGGTCTATGACCTCCTCAAGAGGCTCCACTCTCTTCGCAAGCTTAAGGTCGTTTTCCTTGTATGAGTTAATGCTCATTTTGAGAATCTCGCCGAGTGCGTCTATCAATACCTTCAGCTCTGCGTTCGCCTGGGGCGAGAAGCTCATTTCCTTGTCCTTAAGCTCCTTTACAGAGTGCGCAATATTTACTCCGTGGTCGCTTATCCTCTCGAAATCTCCTATTAAATGCAATAGCTTGGAGGTCTCCCTGCTGTCAGCTTCGTTAAGCTCTTTACCGTTGAGCTTGACAAGAAACGTGCCTATCTTGTCCTCGTATTTATCTATGTCAGTTTCCCATCTTTCTATTAATGGAAGCTTTGCGGCATCACATTTTTCTACCATATCAAGAGCGCTCATTATCTCATCATAGCTTTCGTTTGCCATTTTTGCCGTAACGTCAGAGCATTCGGCAATAGCAAATGCAGGTGTTGCCAAAAGACGCTCGTCGAGAGAGGCGGCTATAGGGTCTTTCTCCTCCGGCTTGTCCTTTATTATGATGCGCGCGATTTTTTCCAGCATTCCCGTAAAGGGTATTAGAAGCATAGTAGTAATTAGGTTAAATGCGGTATGCAAAAGCGCTATACCTACGGGAGATATCGCTTCAGTAAGAAACGAAAACGAAAACAGCGCGTTTAATCCATAAAACAGAGCCATGCATATTACCGTTCCGATAACGTTGAAGCTGACGTGTACGGCAGCAACGCGCTTTGCGTCGTTGTTTGCTCCGATAGCGCTTATCACGGAGGTAATGCACGTTCCGATGTTTTGACCCATAATTATAGGAAGCGCCGACATAAAGGTAAGGTTGCCGGTAAGAGATATCGCCTGCAATATACCCACAGAGGCAGCTGAGCTTTGTATGACGGCGGTAACGAATAGTCCCGCAAGAACGCCGAGAAGAGGATTCGAAAACTTTGTCAATAGCGAAGCAAAGACAGGAGAATCCGATAGGGGGGAAACAGAGGAGCTCATCAGCTGCATTCCGTACATTAACACGCTAAAGCTGATAAGAACCTTTCCGACGTCGCTCTTTTTCTCGTCCTTTGCCAGCATCATCATGATTATACCGACTAAGGCAAGTATCGGGGAGAAGCTCTCGGGCTTTAACAGGCGCACGAAAAAGTTTGTGCTTTTAATGCCTGAAAGAGAAAGTATCCACGCTGTGATGGTAGTGCCGATATTCGAGCCCATTACAATATTTATCGCCTGCTTGAGCTGCATTATGCCGGAGTTGACAAGTCCGACAAGCATTACCGTAAGAGCGGAGGAGGATTGTATCAGCGCAGTCACGCCCGCCCCCGCAAGAATCGACTTGAATTTGCTGGAGGTTATCCTTTTGAGCATTTTTTCGAGCTTGCCGCCCGAAAGCTTTGATAAGGCTTCGGACATTTGACTCATGCCGAACAAAAAGAATGCAAGACCGCCGAACAATGTAAAAATGTTGAAAATATCCATTTTTATTGACCCTTAGCTTAAAAACATACTTCAAGCTCTTCTAAGGATTCAAAGAGCCTAATTATCTGATATAATTATTATTACATAAATCTGTCGATTTGAGTAAAAATAAATGAAAATATTATTCTAAACGAGCAATTAATGTGACTTTTTCTCTTGCAAAAACGTATTAAATGTTTGAACTCATACAATAAAACAAAACGTCTTATGTAAAACTAAAAGTTGCGTTATTAAAAAACAATTTATGAGGAAAAATTATGTGCGGAAGATATCAGTTTCTTGACGACGAGCGTTTTATCGAGGCTAAAAAATTAAAACAGGAAATAAAAAAGAAATACACCTCTATTCCCTTTGATTCGGGGGAGATATTTCCCGGGCAATATGCGCCTATAATAAAGGAAGGTAAAGAAAGCCCGGAGATGTTTATGTACGAATGGGGCATCAAGCCGACAGGATTTAAAACATCTTTGATAAACGCAAGAAGCGAAAGCGTAAAAACAAAGCCAAGCTTTGCCGAAGCGTATAAAAATAACAGGATAATAGTTCCGGCTACGGGCTTTTACGAATGGAGCAGGGATAAGAAGAAATACCTTTTCTTTGATGAGGATATCAAGCTGCTTTATATGGCGGGAATAGCTGCAAGCAAATCGGGCAGGGGCTATTTTGCCATAATCACAACTCAGGCAGACGAAACGGTCTCAAAGGTACACGACAGAATGCCTCTTCTTTTGGATAAACATGACGTAGTAAGCTGGCTGTCACAAACGATGAGTGCTGATTCTCTTTTGAGCAAAAACCCGGCGCGCCTTATAATCGAAGAGGCATAGGGCGTTTTGTTTGAATAAAAAAAGTTTAAATTGTGCGATTTATGAGTAATTAAGGCTATTTTAATCTCATAAATTACATTTTTTCGCCGTTTTATGTTACAATTATATATTAAATTTTTTTATATGGCGGTGACTTTTACTTTTTTTTACCGCACATAATAAGGAGAGAATATGGAAAACAGACCTTATGTATCGTGGGAAACGATAGGTTCATTCATGACTCAGGCGTTCGAAAAAATGGGAGTACCCAAAGATGAAGCTGCGATATGCGCAGATGTATTAATGGAAAGCGACAGAAGGGGTATCGAAAGTCACGGCTGCAACAGGTTTAAGCCGATATACATAGACAGGATTAAAGCCGGCATACAAAAGCCGATTACAGAATTTGAGATCATACGCGAAACCCCGACGACGGCTGTGGTCGACGGGCATGACGGCATGGGAATGATTGTTGCGACAAATGCCATGAATATGGCTATACAAAAAGCCAAGAAATACGGTATGGGTATGGTCGCTGCAAGAAATTCAACACACTACGGAATAGCCGGCTATTATGCGACAATGGCGACAAAACAAAATATGATAGGTATAACGGGCACTAACGCGCGTCCTTCAATAGCTCCCACCTTCGGAGTGGAAAACATGCTTGGAACCAACCCTCTGACGATAGGCTTACCGACAGACGAGGAATTCCCGTTTGTCATAGACTGCGCCACAAGCATCACACAGCGCGGAAAAATAGAATATTACGAGCGTATCGGCAAGGACACCCCTGAAGGAATGGTTGTCGGACACGACGGCAAGGCCATGACAGACAGCAAGCAGATACTTATTGACCTGACGACGGGAGAAGCGGCTTTAGCTCCCTTGGGCGGAATAGGCGAGGATCTTGCAGGCTACAAGGGCTACGGCTATGCGACGGTAATCGAAATACTGTCAGCAGCCCTGCAGGCAGGCAGCTATATGAAGATGCTTACGGGTATCGGAGAAAACAAGGAAAAAATTCCTTATCATCTCGGACATTTCTTTATCGCAATAGACACGGAGGCTTTTATGGGCTCTGAGTCTTTCAAGAAAACGGCAGGCGATATATTAAGAGGCTTAAGAGCCTCTCAAAAAGCACCCGGTGAGGACAGAATATATACGGCAGGCGAAAAGGAATATCTCGTATGGCAGGACAGAAAAGAAAAGGGTGTGCCTGTGGGAGAAGCGGTTCAAAAGGAATTAATAGAGGTACGCGACGATTTGGGGATAAACATCACCTTCCCATTTGAATAATCATTTTATTTGCACTTGGAGGACAATTATTATCAATGGATTTATTTGACAAATGCTACAAAAACGATCTGGTATGCGAAATCAAACAAAAGGGACTTTATCCGTATTTTCACGCTCTCGAATCCCGTCAGGACATAGAAGTTGTAATGGAGGGGAAAAGACGAATAATGCTCGGCTCAAACAACTACCTCGGACTTACGATACGCCCTGAGGTAATACAGGCGGGTATTAAGGCTCTTGAAGACTACGGAACAGGCTGCTCAGGCTCGCGCTTTTTAAACGGTACACTCGATATGCACCTTGAGCTTGAAAGTGAGCTGGCGGAATTTTTAAACAGAGAGGCTGTAATGACCTTCTCGACGGGTTTCCAGTCCAACCTCGGAATCATTAGCGCTATAGTCGGCAAGGGCGACTACATGATATGCGACAAGGAAAACCACGCCAGTATATACGACGGCTGCAAACTTTCATATGGCACAATGCTGCGCTACAAACACGCCGATATGGCTGATTTGGAAAAGAAGCTTGAAAAGATACCCGCTGAGGCAGGCAAGCTTATAATAACAGACGGAGTGTTCAGCATGGGTGGAGATATCGCAAAGCTGCCCGAAATCGTTGCTCTTGCAAAGAAGTACAAGGCAAGGGTAATGGTGGACGACGCACACGCTCTTGGCGTAATAGGAAACGGCGGAAGAGGCAGTGCCAATTATTACAATCTGAATGATGATATAGATATAATAATGGGTACCTTCTCAAAATCTCTTGCAAGTCTCGGAGGCTTTATGACGGCAAAAAAAGAGGTTGTCGAGTATGTCAGACACGCTTCACGCCCCTTTATCTTCTCTGCTTCGATAACTCCCGCAAGCTGCGCCTGTGCATTGGCTTCACTGAGAATTTTAAAAAGGGAGCCACAGATAGTTGACGATTTAGCCTCTATCTCCCAATATATGCGTCAGGGTCTTACAAAGCTCGGTATAAAGCATATCGACGCACCCACGCCTATCATACCTATATATACATACGAAACAATGAGAACTCTTGAAATAGCAAAGGTGCTTTATGAGGAGGGCGTATATGTAAATCCCGTGCTTCCTCCGGCGACGCCACCGACAGAATGTCTTTTAAGAACAAGCTATATGGCAACGCATACAAAGCCTCTTATCGACGAAGCTCTCGGCATATTCGCAAAAGTATGGGAGAGATTTGAACAATGAAAACGGCGGTCATAACAGGAGGCAGCAGCGGAATAGGCAAAAGCACGGTTTCCTTATTCATAAAAAACGGTTATAAGGTATATGAGATGAGCCGAAGCGGCTCTTCCTTTGAGGGAGTAGAGCATATTTCCTGTGACGTAGCCGACGAAAACAGCGTGAACGCCGCCTTTGAAAATATTGCTCAAAAAGAAAATTCCATAGATGTGCTTGTCAACAATGCCGGTATGGGGATAGCCTCGACAATAGAGTTTACAAGCGAAGAAAGTGCAAGAAGGATATTCGACGTAAACTTTTTCGGTCAGTTCCACTGCATTAAGGCAGCGCTTGGGCTACTCAGAAAATCGGACGATCCGAGAATCATTTGCGTAAGCAGCGTAGCAGGAGTGCTCTCCATACCATATCAGGCGTTTTACTCCGCTACAAAAGCCGCCGTCAACTCTATGGCGATGGCGCTAAGTAACGAGCTAAAGCATTTCAATATAAAGGTAAGCATAGTTATGCCCGGCGATGTTTCTACGGGCTTTACCGATACAAGAGAAATATTTAATGAAGGCACCGAGTTTTACGGCAGCTTGCCCCAAGACGCGCTCAAGGTTATGGAAAAGGACGAGAGAAACGGCATGTCACCCGACAAAATAGCCTCACTGATTTATAAATTATCTCAAAAAAAATCGCCGAAAATACTCTACACAGGCGGTTTTAAGTACAAGGTATTCGTATTTATTGCCAAAATACTACCGACGAACTTAACCAATGTCCTTGTCGGTAAGATGTATTCTTAAAATGAAGTTTTTTTGCAATCTGACCGGGTCAGAATGCAAATGCGCTGTAGTGTATGCACAGGCTTTCGTTCTTTTTTACAAAGTGACCGGGTCAGGATGAAAAAGTCGCTTTTGCCACACGCTTGGTCTGTTGTTTTTTTGCAAGGTGACCGGGTCAGGTTGCAAATGTAAGACCGTCCGTGAGGGCG
>CAZTZO010000015.1:0-38046 GCA_964618075.1 uncultured Lachnospiraceae bacterium | reverse complement strand
ATGTGCCTAAAAGACTATTCAAATTTCAAGTGTCCAGATTTCGGGGTACAGATCACTTACTTCGGCAGGTCTTTTACTTCTAAGCTCATTATTGGCTAATAAAAAGTTACTACCACGTTTTTATCCTCGGTAATATTACTCAAAGTATATGTGTTGGTATAGTTGGCAACGGTTGTGCCGTTGACGGCAATCGTTCTTACATTATAGCCGGTATTAGGTGAACAGGTTATTGTCACGCTGCCTCCGCTTGCTACGGTGTTACTGCTTACACTCGCCGTTCCCATAGTGGTATTATTTACACCTATACTTATATCGTGATATACGACAGCCTGCGAAACCGTTATTGTGACAGTGCCCGTAACCGTATACTCCTTTGTGCTTCCCAAGTTCAATCTTCCTGTAAAGGTCAGTGTTGTCGTACCCGGGTTCACGCCCGTTATCGTTATGCTCTGGCCGCTGCAAGTTGCGCTCGCTACGGCTGAATTGCCGACGGATACGCTGTAGCTTGAATCTCCAATAGGCGCGGCAGCTCCCGACGAGGTGCATGGGACGCCTGAAATATTTATAGATTCTCCCGTATCGATACTGACGCTATTCCTGCTGAAGCTAAAACCTGTTGCGACGGTGCCTGCATTGTGAAGTGTACACACCTGATCCTTTTGCGGAGCAATCGCACCGTCCTCCGAAGCGGGTATCTCATAGGGGTTGACCCTCGTCACCCCGGAAGGATACAGCTTGGTGTAGTCCTTGACCACCATTACCTTTCTTACGACAGGACAATATTCGCTCGGATATCCGCCGCTTACTGCACACAGCTCCACATACTGGTGCATATCGTCGCTTTCCGAAGGATATGTGCCTTCCGCAAAATATTCGCTTATAACGCGCGAGCCTCTCGGATCAAGCGCTGATAATTCTGTCGGGGCCTTGCCTGACACGCCGTCTACCGCGGCGGTAAATATGCCCGCAGGCATACTCTTAAAGGAAGCACTCGGCTCGCCCTTCGCTGCGTAGAACTGATTGAATACGTCTTCAAAGAAGCCGGCAGGTCCGTTGTAAGTATCTCCGCCGTACAGCCCTATACGAAGCTCGTATGTGTCTGAGCCGACAGTAACCGTGTTTACGTCATAACCGAACCAGAACGCCCCCGAATATTTCGGTGTATATCCGCAGAACCAAGCGCATACGCGGCTATCTGTAGTACCTGTCTTACCTGCCAAGTCCTGTCCGGATACCGATATATTCGTAGTGCCTCCTGTTACAACACCCTTTAATACGTCGGTAACAAGCCATGCGACCTGATCGGATATTACCTGAACCATTTTTTGTTCGCTTGTAAGTATTGTTACTCCGTTTGAATCCGTCACCTTCGTATAGAAGGTAGGCGTATATCTGTATCCACCGTTGGGGAAGGTCGTAAACGCACTGCACATTGCAAGAGGCGTCTGTCCGTAAGTGTAACCGCCCAAAGCAAGAGCCGCCGCACCCAAATCGTTGGGACGGTCGATTTCAAGACCGAATTTCTCCGCATATGCCGCAGATACCTCGTGTCCCGTCTTCATCTCTGCCTGTACCGCTATTCTGTTTATAGATTCCGTAAGACCTTGTCTGACAGTAGTCATTCCGCCCGAACCGCTTTCAGCATTAGCCGGAACCCAACCGCCGAAGTTTAAGGCAACGTCATCAAAGGTAGTCGCAAGAGTTATAGTCCCTGAGTCAAGGCCGGGAGCATATGCCGTTAAAGGCTTCGTGCTGGATCCCGTTTGGAACTTCTCGAGAGCGCGGTTCATTGTCAGGCTTCCTGTTTTTTCTCTGCCGCCTATAATTCCTCTGACGTAACCGTTTTCATTTTCTATGACGACTCCGCCTATCTGCGGTATATATGAGGTCGCAACGCCTGTCTGCGCGCTCACTGCTGCCGAAGCAAGATCGGCTTCATAGCTTGAATCCGGGAAATTGCCGGGATCTGCCGCCTGTGCGTCTAATGAACCCTGTATTATAGGATCAACAGTTGAGTATATTCTCAGCCCGCCGTTTAGTAACAGATCAACAGCGTCGTCGCGTCGATAATTGTATTTTTCCATAAGGTCTTCAAGGACTTCGTTGTAAACAGCGTCCGTGAAGTAAGTATATAAGCCCGTATTTGTGGGAACCACAAGAGCGATTTTATTGTTGTTTAGCTCGTCCTTTGCTATTTCAAGCTCTTCCTTGCATATATGTCCGAGGTCGTACATCTTTTCCACAACAAGTATGGCTCGCTCCATGTTCTCGTTAGAATACCCTACGTTTACAGTGCCGTCGGCGTTCGGTGTGGTGACAAGATTCTCATTTCCCGATGCATCGGTAGTATATTCATAAGGATTATAGTAGGTCGGCGAATTTATTATTGAGGCAAGTACTGCCGCCTGAGCTATATCCAACTGGCTGACGTCCTTGTTAAAATACAGCTTTGCCGCACTTTGTATTCCCCATGCATAGGAAAGGTTTACTTTATTTAAGTATGCTTCAAGGATCTGACGCTTTGTAAACACTTTTTCAAGCTGATAAGAAAGCTTCCATTCCATGACCTTTCTCTTTATGCTCGTGGCGCTCGTCAGATGCGTTTGCTTTATAAGCTGTTGGGTGATAGTGCTGCCGCCGGGGCCGTCAGTCGTACCGGAGGTAATAACTCCGAAGATAGCCTTTAGCGTACCTCTTATATCAACTCCCGAATGCTGATAGAATCTCTGATCCTCTATCGAAACGAATGCAAGCTGCACGATTTCGGGTATTTGCTCTATAGTAACAGGCTCGCGCTTTTCCGTGGACTGCAGCTCCTGATAATACTTTCCGTCAGTGTCGTAAACCGTTGTCGCCGAAGAATAGACAAATTTGTCCGTATCCAAGGCGGGCGCCTGAGCCATCCATGTAAGAGCCAGTCCCAAACCCACAAGCATACCGACTATTACCACGCCTGCGGCTATGATAAGTATTTTTACGGCAAGAGTAGGCGCCGGCTTACCGTTCTTACCTATGGTTTGCTTGCGCTTTTTCTTTTTGATGCGGTTCAATACGGGAATTTTTTTAAGTGCTGAGGAAGACTTTTCGGCACTTTGCTCCTGCGGTGAATCGGATACTATCGTATCGGCGTCAATATCGCTATGAGAAGCGTCCCGCTTTACCCTTTTTGTTATCTTTATTCTCTTTCTTCCTATTTTAAGCGTATGGGTAGCCTTTTTATCCCCTGTCCCTTTTTTTGCCATAAGGAACCTCCTGCGAAGTTTGTTTCAATTTATTATTTTACATTATAAAGGTTATCTCGTTTCATTTCAACACATGAAATGACAATAGATTCATGCTTTAGTCTATTTATTCATTGTTTTGACGACTTCAACGGCTTTTTGAAGCTGAGTATCGCTTTCGTAGGGTATATCGCCAATTAGCTTGTTTTGATACTCTTCGGGCAGTGCGATTTCATAATCCGGAGTAATGCCAACTTTGTGTATTTCGGTTCCTTTAGGCCCGAAGTATTCCGCAAAGGTGTATTTGTACATGGTACCGTCGGACAGAGGGATCAGCTTTTGCATTATTCCCTTGCCGTAGCTTTTTTGCCCGACTATCAGCGCCGCATTGTTATCCTTAAGCGCTATAGTCAGTATTTCGGCTGAGCTTGCGGAATATTGGTCTATCAAAACGACGACGGGCACCTGTATACAGTTAGCGTTCGAGGAATATACCTGTTTATTACCGTCGTGGTCTATCGTATACATTATATCTGTCTGATTTAAAAGATCGTCTGCTATATTGACCGCCTCGCTCACCGATCCTCCCGGGTTCTGTCTTAAGTCGAGAATGAGCCCTGTCATATTCTGTTCACTGAGCGATTTTACTGCGGAAGCAAACTGGTTGTAGGTATTTGTTTCAAATTCGGATATATATACATACCCTACGTTATCGGCTAGCATTTTACTTTCGACATAAACAAGCTCTATATCCTGTCGTACAACATCAAAACTCAATTCACTGCCGCTTCTGTTTACTTTTATAGAAACACTCGTCCCCTTTGTGCCTCTTATATATGTTACAGCTTTTTCTATATTCATGCCGATAAGAGATGTATCGTTTGCCATGGTGATTATATCTCCCACCTGAATACCAGCTTCAATAGCGGGAGTGTTTGCAAACACCTTTGTTATTTTAACGTCGCCGCTATCATTGTTGGTTATCTGTACGCCGATACCCGAATACTTGCCGTTTGCTATTTCCTGATACGACTTGTATTCATCCTTTGTATAATAAGCCGCATAGTCGTCTCCCGTGCCTGCCAATAGTCCCTTTATGGCGCTGTCCCACATCGCCTCTTTATCAGTTTTCCACAAATAGTTGTCATCGAGCTTTTGCGAAATATAAAGCATCTTGTTCACAGCCGCTGCCGCTGTGGTATCGTCGGCTTTTATTATTATGGATTTGCCTAAAAATACAGGCATATATGTGCAGACGAGGTACGTCGCAAGGTTAGTTACCAACACGATGATAACAACTATGATTATCCATGTTATTTTCTTCTTATTTGTCTTGTTATTTTCCATTAGCTAATTATCTTCCCTTTATTGTATATGCTATTATTATATAGTCAAATAAATGATATATACCTATATAACAACCCTAAGCATACGCTTAAATGAACAGCCGTACACTAAAAATACTATGCCAAGAATTATAACACAACAGCTTTTGGTTTGAAAATTATAGCGCGATTATGTTTTTTTTTAATAATTTGCATAAATAAAAAAGGAGTTTTTGAAGTCATGGAGAATAATAATATAAGCAAGCAAATCATACTTGCCAGCGCTTCACCAAGAAGAAGGGAGCTTATAGGGTTAATATCAAACAACGCCCTTATTATACCGGCTGATGTCAAGGAGAATAATAATTGTACAGACGCTTTACATACAGCAGTATCCAACGCCCGCAAAAAAGCTTTTTTCATAAAAGAAAAATACGAGAACGAAAACAGTATAATTATCAGCGCTGATACCGTTGTTGTATTTGAAGGACAATTAATAGGAAAACCGAAGGATAAGACCAATGCCTTTGAAATACTTAATAAGCTAACGGGACAAAAACATATAGTGTTGAGCGCAGTGTGCATAACAAGTAAAGAAAAGACAGTAGAGATATGCGAAAAAACTACTGTTGAAATGCTTAAAATGACTCAAAATGAAATACTCGAATACTTAGAAAACAACGACGTTTCAGACAAAGCGGGAGCCTACGGCATACAAAACGACATGCGTCTTTTTATCAAAAGCATAGAAGGCAACTATGAAAATGTTGTGGGACTGCCAATCGCTGCTGTATATGATGAGTTAAAAACAAGCTTTGGTTATCGCCGCTGTTAATTTATAAATAAGAACGCCTTGATATAAGGAGGATAATATGTCAGTATTGCGCCAAAACGAAACCCGAAAGATAGAAGCATTAAGAAACAAGCTCGAAAAAGAAGGAAATGAAAATTTGAGGGATGAAGAGCTTTTGTCTTTGATACTGCGTACCGGCGATGATGTGAAGGACGTATTTGTGATGTCGGAAAATATGCTTCGCCGCTACGGCTCTCTGAAATATATGTCGGATATTTCCACCCAGCGGCTGATAAATGAGAACAAGGGTATAAGCAACGCAAAGGCTGTATTGTTAAAGGCAGCCTTCGAGCTGGGAAAGCGCTCTGTGCGTACTCAGGTAAACGATGTTACGATATGCTGTCCGCAGGATCTCGTGGAGGTGATGATAAATGAAATGTCATGTTACGACAGAGAACACTTCTGCGCTGTGCTGCTCAACACAAAGAGCCGCATAATATCAGTCGAGACGGTGTCTATAGGAACTCTGAACTCTTCTTTGGTGCACGCACGCGAGGTATTCAAGCAGGCAATAGCAAAAAGCGCTTACAGAGTGATACTAATTCATAACCATCCGTCCTTGGATTCGACGCCAAGCGAGAACGATATAAGTATGACAAAGGAGCTTGTACTCGCGGGAAGGATCGTCGGTATAAACATTACTGATCATATAATTATCGGTGGCAACAATTACTACTCGTTCAGAGAACACGGATTATTGGTCTAAGCAAAAAAAAGACGGGAAGCCTCCCGTCTTTTTTTAAAACTATGTCAAAAGGTTCATGTTGAACTTAAATACGTCCATCTCGAAGGATTTCAATAACTCTCCTGCGATTTCAGGCGAATGCGGATAATCGGCGCCAAATGCTACTTCGTTTGTGAAGTATTTACTTTTCAAAGGCTTGATTATATCAGTCGAAAATTTATATCCCTCGTTATTCAGAGGAATACCGCATTTCTCTCCTTGGTTATCATAAAGCGCGTTGTCACGAACAAATTCCGCGAGCGCTATATAATTATCCAAATTGATATCCTTAATATTTATCGGATTTTTATCAAAGCCAAACAAGTAGTTGCCTTGAGGCATCATGATATCGAGAAGCTTTTTAGCCTTGTCAAGCACCTGCTGCTTCGTACCCGTTTTTGTTAAAGTAATCGGATAAAGTCCGTTTATGATAAATTTTTTGCCCAGTTTTTCCTTAATAGCTTTAGGATCGCCATACTCGAACCACAGCTGCATACCCGCAGGCATATCAGAAAGATAGTCAAGATAACGCATATAATTATCTTCACAGAATGCTGATGGGCGCACTCCCAAGGACGCGTACTGCTCGATAAGCTTCATGTAAGTCGGCAGCCATATCTGAGCAAAGTCTTTTTCTCTCATAAAGGTAGGCATATGCAGCGGCATAAATACAGAACCCTCGGGATGTGCTTTTGCGGGAAGCCCCCAGTAGAATATGTATGGTAAAACAGCCTCACAAGCCTCTGCAACTTTTTGTCGGTCCCTTCTTACATCTATACTGATTTGAGAAAAGCTTCTCAGCTGATCCCCGAGAAAATCATAAGGAGCTATAGTCAGACCGGATGAGCCTACAGGAGCTCCCGGATAGTATCCGAACTGCTCGACAAGCTTTTGTACATAGCTTATAGATTTCGCAAAATCATTGGCAAGCGATAATCTTGCGCTCGCCAAGTTGTTGGCGTAACGGGGCGCGTCATTTATAACCAGATTTTTATATTGACGCGGAATAATCCTTTCCAAAACACAAGCATAAGGATCTTGAATAAGATAATCATAATCATCGTACAACATACCCACAACTTCCGGATGCTGAATAAAACCGTTCGCACCCATCACAAAAGACTGAGAACCCAAAATTTGATAAATCATAGGCGGACGGGTCATAATAAGGTTTGATACTCCAACAGGGCATTTATCCGAGTAGAGTATCTCACAGACCTTTTTAGCAGTCTGCGAGAGGATAGAATTGTCAAATTGTGCGGCAAACACGTCGACATTCCCATACTCGGCAAGCATTTGATTGTTAAAACCGAAAGCCACAGGCACTCTTTTGGGTATTCTGTTGTTAAATATGTCCGAATAAATACTGCATCTCTCTTGTTTTAGTGCATTCACATCTTCACTCATATCTTAACGAACCTCCTTAATTCATATCTGGATTTTAACAAACCATATATCTGATTTCAATACATTTTGTACAATTATATATTTTTCTATTATATGTTCCTTTTTTATATTGCAGTTTTTAATTCATTACATTCTATACTTATTCTTTTATTGTATATTTTATACTATTATCAATATTATGCTTTTTTTTGTTAAATAAATATAATTTGCGTTCTATGCAATATTAATAATTAACTTTTTTATTTGCCTCTATTGCAAAAACAGTCGATTTATTATAGATTTGTATTAAGTTGATAAGATTGGGGCAAATTGATGGCCAGCTATAAAAAAAGCGAAGCGACCTGCGAAAATATACTTGATGCGGCGCAGCAGCTGTTTTGCGAAAAGGGATATACGGCAACGACAACAAGGCAGATAGCCGACAGAGCGGGAATATCCCGAGGTAATCTGACATACCATTACCACAACAAGGCGGATATTGCCTCGGAAATAAGTCACAGATTTTATAAGTCCTTTTTCGATGAAATCCTTGATAAATTCGGGGATATTAACGATATAATACTGCGAGATTCCATACATCTGGCAGTCCAGATGCGTCTTTTTATGTCAAAGAATAAATATATGGACTTTTATAATGAGCTTGACAAATACCGTATTCAATCCAAGCTTGCCGTAGATATGAACTTCAAGCATTTTACAGAGCAGGTGGAATATCTGGGGCTTGATTTATCACAGGGACAGCTTATCGGCTGTGCGACGATCTTTCCTTCGGCAATTAATTCACTCGTTCATGCGGCTACACGCAAGAGAATGAGCGAGGACGAAGCAGTAAACATGATGCATAAGGTTCACCTTCACCTGTTATGTCTTGATGATTACACAATAGATAAATATATACAAAAGGCGCATACCTATTCTGACAGGACAACATGGCAGCTGCCTTCTCTGTGCCGTATAGAGCTTACATTACATGATGAAACGCTAAATAAATAAAACACAAGGCTTAAATGCCTTGTGTTTTTAATCTGTTTCTCTTGCTAAAAGCAAATTATTCGCCCTCAGGAGAAAAGCTGCTTTCCTCCAAAAGCTTCTCTTCATACGCCTTTAAAATGACTTCCTGAAGCATGTTGCGAGTCTCTTTATTGATGGGATGGGCAATATCCTTATATTCGCCTCCGGGAAGCTTTTTACTCGGCATGGCGATAAATATTCCGTTTTCACCTTCTATGACCTTGATCTCATGCACTACGAACTGGTTGTCAAAAGTTATCGAAACGCGGGCTTTCATTTTGCCTTCGTCGAATACTTGTCTGATGCGAATATCCGTTACTTCCATAAGTATCCTCCTAAAGTAGTCTCCTGTTTATAGTATTATACACCATAATTTCAAAAAGTAAAATGTTTTTAATAATTCACTTTTTTTATTGTTTTCGTTTTTGTTATATTTCCGTTGATAAAAAGCATATAACAGATAAGACAATTCGTTTGTAAGCGTTAAGAAAGATGTTAGAATAAGACCCGTGAAGCTTAATATCGAATCAATAAAAAGGGAGAACGCCTCTATGGTAATAAGTAAAATTAAGCTTGAGGATATAAAAAAGATATATTTTATCGGTATCGGAGGAACAAGCATGAGCGGGCTTGCCCTTATGAGCAAGATGAACAGCTTTGAAGTAAGCGGCTCAGACATGCGAGCTTGTACATACACGCAAAAGCTTGAGAAAAACGACATTACCGTATTTATAGGTCATAGAGCCGAAAACGTTCCGAAGGATGCGGATCTTGTCGTATATTCAGCCGCGATACATCCCGACAATATAGAAATGCAGACAGCCGAAAACTACTCTATCCCTCTTATGGAGCGCTCCGACTTTCTAGGTATGCTTTCACGGCTATATCCCGAAACCATAGCAGTAAGCGGAACCCATGGCAAAACTACAACCTCCTCGCTTACCGCCCTTACTCTTCTTAATGCAGGACTCGACCCCTCGATATCCGTAGGCGGTACAATACCGCAGATCGGCGGAAACAGCAGAGTCGGCAACAGCAGATATTTCGTTATTGAGGCATGTGAATTTGTAGACAGCTTTTTGCATACGCAGCACTCCATAGGAGTAATTTTAAATATAGACGAAGATCATCTTGACTACTTTACCGGAGGAATAGACCAGATTACCGAGTCCTTCGGCAAATTTGCACGGATTCTACCCGCCTACGGTCTTTTAGTAGCAAACGGAGACGACGAGCACGTTTTGTCCTTGCTTCCTACAATCAAGGCTGAAATACAGACCTTCGGACTGAACGAAAACAATTACTGGAGAGCTGACAATATAGCATACGACGAATTCGGCAAACCAACCTTCGACGTTTACAAGCAGGGCGTTTATTACAACACCTTCAGCCTGCAGATACCCGGAGAACACAACGTGCATAATTCTCTTGCGGTAATAGCCGTAGCGGATCGTCTCGGTATACGTCCCGACGCCATACATAAAAGCTTTGCCGATTTCAAGGGAGCCAAGAGGCGATTTGAATTCAGAGGAGAAGAAAGAGGCATAAAGGTATTCGAGGATTACGCTCATCACCCGAAGGAGCTTGAGGTCACCATAGCGGGCTGCAAAAACTATAAGCATAACAAGCTTTGGGTCGTATTCCAACCTCACACCTATTCGCGCACATATTTTTTATTCGATAAGTTTGTGGACGCCTTCAGTACTGCCGACGAGGTCATATTAAACGACATATATTCGGACAGAGAAGATAATGACTGGAATATATACTCAGAGGATATCGCAAAGAAAATAATAGAAAAATACGCAATTCCCACCAGAGTCATATCGGAATTTCAGGATATAGTGGATTATATCGTAAAAAATGCCCACGAGGGCGATTTGGTGCTCGTGGCAGGCAGTCAGTCGATAAACAAGGTAGCTTTCATGCTTGTTGACGCACTGAAGGAATCAAAATAAAGGCTTTTATTTTGATACAAAGACCGACATAAGGCAGAAATAATACTAAATATTAAAAGGGCTTTTATGCAAATACAAAATCCGAGTTATAAATGACTTAGTATAAACAATATATGTATCATTTCTCAATCATACTTTTTTTTGAGTCTCACTTACTTAACATAGCTTAAAATCAAACCTCTCTTGTAGAATTAAACTGCAAAAGAGGTTTTGTTATGAAAAGGATAATTATTGTTATGATGACAATATTAAAAATTTCACTTTTCGCTCGTCGAATGTAAACAAGAAACATTTGTGTTTATTTTAAGTGTAAAGAATCCCTTAAAAAATAAAGATTTGTTGGCATAAAAAAGCCCTTTTTCACGAAGGCTCAAGCTTTCGTGAAAGACTTTGGGTAAAGGGCTTTATAATTTATAAAATATGTGTTTACTATATAAAAAGATGTCACCTATTATTAACGATATTGCGGTATTAGAGAACAAGCTAGTATTTTCTTTCATTGGAGGATTTCTTTTTAATGAATAATGAAAATTTTTTACTAAATAGTGACTTCTACGGTAAAGCCGTTTATATCGCGTGCATCGGCAAATAAAAAACAAGCTTTTTTGCTTGCCTCGTGCTTTCGCAATAATACAGAAACGCTAAGGATTTGCCCTTATTATTCTTAATTATGCATTCTTCAATATTCATTATTCACTGAGCTTTGCGTTTATCAAAGCGTTTTTTGGAGCGGGCGAAGGGAATCGAACCCTCGTTATCAGCTTGGGAAGCTGGAGCTCTGCCATTGAGCTACGCCCGCACAAGAAAATTATATCTCATTTTTTCTTTAAACAAAACTGTTTTAGCGATTTATTCTTACTTGTTTGATTTTAAAAAAGTGAAATAAATGATATAATCATAAAAATAGGAGATTTATAATTATTGTACAACCGATACGAGATGAAAAATAAGATATACGAATCTGCTAAGTCGCTCTTTTATGAATACGGCTTTGCGAGTACAACGATTCAAAAGATTGCGCAAAAAGCAGGCAGCACGCTGGGATGCGCCACATATCACTACAATACAAAAGAAAAGTTTGTTTCTCAAATATTTTCAGCGTGGAACGACAGGATATATCTGCGTATGAATGAAAGTGAAATAGGTCGTGAATCAAACGTTTTTAAGCATTTTGTACTGACATTCAACTACCACAGGGAAATTTTAGAGGATGAAAATGTAAAGCGTTTTTATCTTGAGATAATAAAAAAGCGTTCCCTCTATACATATCTGTATAGTAATCTGCACAAGGTATATTACGGCTTTGTAAACGATTTCGCTATGCAAATAAATCGTGCTGAGATAGAAAACGTTATAATAGCCGATTTCGGTGCAAGACGTGAATTTATGCTTCATATATGTACAATGGAAAACCGCCCTCCTATAAAGGATATTTCGACTTTTGTATTTTCAAACACCTTAAGAGCTCTTGGTTTGCCAGCAGACAGGATAAAAGAAATTGCCGACAGAGCGTATGAATATTATATAAACAATCCTTATACGGACATAAAGCTTTTGAAGTGAAAAAACATAAATAAAAGAACACATGAAAGAGGAGGACTCGGTTTTCATGTGTTCTTTATCGTTTGTTATGCGAAAATGTTAAGAATTCCTATTGAGGCTAGTATCATAAGCCATACCATATACCCCAAAGCCATTAATAAGCATTTTGTGAACATTTTTCCACGTTGTTTTTCGCTTACACAGCTGAGTGCGAGCGCTCCGCCACTTGATATGGGGCTCGCGCCGGTTACCCATGTACCGCAGGTGAAGCCCACGAGCATAGGCGCTATGCTTGCTCCCGTTGCTGCGGCAATACCCGGCATCATCGGATAGAAGGTGGGCATTACGACTCCCATACCGTCTGAGACAAAGCTGAGTGCCGCTCCTATCGCAGTCATGACCGGAGCCGCTATATTTGCGTTCATCTTTGCCCCTATCCAAGAAGCAACCATGTCGATAACGCCGAATTTAGAGGCTACCGCTATAAGCGTGCCAACTCCGCATATAACCAGTATCATTCCCCAAGGTATCTGAGATTTAATAACTTCTTTTTCGTCGCCGAGCTTTAAAACTGTGCATATCAGACCCATTATAAGGGAGAGAAGCTGTATCTCGAATACATAGTTTGCAAGATATTTGCATACCGGATTGGGCGCTAAGATGTTTATGAGAGAAGGAATAACGACGAGCGCTACCGTAATAATTATCAGAGTCAATGTGGTCTTCTGATTTTTCGTCATGGCCGCCGGCTTTTCTATCACAGTCGCTTTTGCTTTATACCCCTTGAAAAGAATATACATAATGGCAAAGAAGCTGATTGATACTATTGCAAGGAAAAGCGTCTGCTGATTGACCAATGCCTGTGCTA
This sequence comes from uncultured Lachnospiraceae bacterium, assembly GCA_964618075.1. Classification (GTDB taxonomy): domain Bacteria; phylum Bacillota; class Clostridia; order Eubacteriales; family Anaerofustaceae; genus CAYTMY01. The sequence goes on along the minus strand of CAZTZO010000015.1, from coordinate 25,137 downwards.
TTGAGCCTTCGATACCGGAGCATTCGGCAATGGCTCTTGTCGTAACTCCGCCTACGCTCCAGAAGGTCGTTCCACCTAAGGGAGAGCCTGCGACTACCGCTATATAAGCGAGAAGCGGATTAAAGTTCGCCTGGTCGGCAAGCTGAAATGCTATAGGAGCCATAACGATATTTGCCATAAGTCCGCCGCCGCCTGCCGCCGCAATTATAGCGGCTCCGAAAAACATGGAAATGGGCAGAAGCCACGCTTTTGTTCGGCAAGCATAAACTATTCTTGCGCCTATAGCTTGCATTGTACCGTTTGAAATAGCAAAACCGTAGAAATACGATACGGTGAGCAGGTACATCATGATTTTTATGGGGAAGAGAGTTGTGACAGTCGATGCGAATTTCCCTGAAAGTGCGCATCCGATGATGTAGGCAAAAACAAGTGCGAAAATACCGATGTTGGCCTTTAGCTTATTACCAAGCACTATTGCGGCAACAAGAGCTACCAGGCACAGTATTGCGATCGTAGATGTGGACATAGAAAATGATTCCTCCTTATTATTTTATCAACTTATGCAAAAGCATATAGTTTTTGAGATGGAGCAGCTGTTTTAAAGCTGAGTATAACCGATGCGTTTTCGTCTGAAGCCACAGCGTATGCTTCGTTTTTAAATGGGTGTATTGCGAGATTAGGCGTATATCTTAGCTTATATTCTTCAAATCCCGGCACGATTACATTGGCTATGGCGACGCCTTCGTTATCCAGAATGATATAACGTCCGCCGAACATGACGCCCAGATAGATATATCCTTTTTGATCTATCGAAAATGTGTCGAGTACGGTGTTACCCTTGTTCTGAAAGACTCGCAGAGGAGACATTTGATTATAAGCAAACTTGCCGTCTATTCCTCTTCTCATACAGAATAAGGCGTTGTTGTTTGTTTCGACATACCAAAACTCATTATCGTCGGAAGCAAATTTTATCCCGTTCGGTGAAGCCATGCCGCCCATGAACTTTTTAAGCGTTTTATAATTGCTTTCTGCGCTCAGAGAGTATACCGAACCAATCGGGTCATACGTTGTCCCGCTCAGATCAGAGATATATAGGTCTCCTTTAGAATCGAATGTTCCAACGTCTGCCCTGAGAATATGATCCTCGTATTTTAATACTGTTTTTTCCAGCACTTCTCCGCTTGGCGAATGAATAGTAAGCTCGCCTGTTGACATGTTGGTGATAAAAGCGCGTCCGTCTTTATGGAAGGCAATACCAACGCTCATTCCCTCCGTACAGTGATAGAATTCGCTTATTGTGCCGTCGGGCGTTATCTTTTTTATATGAGTGTCACCCGGTTTAGTCAGACAGCAATAGAAATTACCCTCTCTGTCAAAGGCGGGCCCTTCAAGCGACGGACGAGGCGAGCCGGGACCCACTTCGTATTTTATCTGCGCTCTCACGGTAGGCAGCGAGAGCATGTCGTTGGGCAAATGACGTTTTTCATTATCGAAAATATCCATAATCGTTCCTTTCGTTGTGTTCTTACATAAAGAAGACACTTATCAGCCTATATTTACTTTATCTTAACATAAGGCTTCGAACTAAAACTCTCCGTCCTTGGGAAGATGCGGCCCCCATGTCCAGTTGCCGTCTTTTGAGTACACAGCGTCCGAATGGTAAGTATAAATGCGTCCCTTTTGCTGAGGAGGCTGCGCATTCGGATGAAAAATGCGTCGAGCGTCGGGGTCTTTTACCCAGCCTTCCTTATATGACGTACGCGAGTAGGCACAGATGTGCGTTTTTAAAAGCTTCCATTCCTCGTCTATTTTTATAAACTCGTTGTCGTATTTTCCGATAAACCAATACACGGTGGGCAAATGCTCGTTTCCGGGGTATGGAGCGATAGCCATTGCATGAGGGCTAAGCTGGTTAAATTGAGCCTTGGCGCGAGTGCCGTCCTCATTAAATACAATACGCGGGGTCAATACGTTTTGCAGTCCCACCCAACCCTTCATCTGATTCGGGTTGTTATTGAGATGCTCGTGTTCGTCCATCATATATTTACCTACGGTTTCGGGGCCGATATAAGCACCGTCCTCCACCATTTCATATGTCAACTCCGGATGCTCCTTTGCCATAAGGCTGTAAATACCTTTAAAATCGACTTGATCGAGATATGAAAGATATTTGCCCATTATCATTTGTATATCTATAATGTCTGCACCGCGCAGCAGATGATCCAATTCTTTTTTATCCATTGTCATATCCTCCTAAAAATTCTCGTCTAAATACGGGCCCCATTCGATTCCGCCGCTTGCGCAGCCGTAATCCGCGTTGTACACATTCTGATAGTCGGGCTCGCTGTCCGGATGTACGTCTTGCAGCGCAGGCATATGAACGCAGTCGGGCTGCTGGAACCAGCCATATTCGAAGGGGCTACGAAGGAACATGACTTTTTTAAGCTTAAGGATTTTCCAAGCGTCTTTTGTTTTAATAAATTCACATAAATATTTGCCGCACCCCCAATAGGCTGTCAGCTTTTCACTGTCACAGGGATACGGAACGGCCCACTTCGAAGAAGGCGCAATTACAGTCCAGTATCCGCGTGCGCGCGTATGCTCTTTGTTGACCACGACCGTAGGATTACAAATGTTTTCCAGCTCCATCCAGCCTCTCTTATCAGATGGATCCTGAAGATATTTGTCATATGCCGTCATAAATTCTTCGACATGCTCGCCTGTGTCGTAGCGTCCTGATTCTGCAAGCTCAATACTCAAATCCTGATTACCCACATCAAAGGTCTTTTCAAAGGCACCGCAAGCGTCCATTTTGCTCATATACTTAACATAAGTCGCCATAAGCCTTTGTATTTCGGTTATATCAGCCGCCCTTACAAGACGTTCATATTGTTTTTCTGTTATATTAACTTCCATTTTATTTACCTTTCCAATACCACTTTGAAATTAAAATGTGCCTTCATCGGGCAGATACGGCCCCCATGTGTACTGAGCGCCCTTCACGTAAACCTGATCGGGATGATATACATAGAATCGTGCTCTTTTGTCAGGATTCATGCTCCAGAAAGGCTCTTCTCTGTGACATTCGCTCTGTTTGAGCCATCCGCTTTCAAACGGTGCAGTGAAATAAGTGATAAGATGAAAATTGAGGATTTTCCAGCCGTCATCCGTCTTTACCAGCTCCCAATGCATCTTTCCTGCCTGCCAAAAAGCCATAAGCGTTCTTCCTGCAGAAACGCCTGATATAGGTGTGGCAGACTTTGCTTTTGGAGAAAGCAGACTCCACATTGCTTTTGCTCTCTTACCATCATTGCTGATGATTATTTCGGGAGTTGCGGCATCGTGAAAATCAAGCCAGCCTCTCTTTGTTTTCCAGTCAGACAGCTTTGCGGCAAAATCCTCAAAGAAAGCCTTCGTGTGCTCCGGCCCTACATAGCTGCCGCAGGTGTCATACTCTACGCTTACCTCGGGGTCATTTTTGGCAAACAATTCCTCGTATATCGGCATTGCTTCCATCTGATCCATTAAGGTTACATAGCGACCGAGCATCATCGCAATTTCATTTGTGTCTGCTGCATTGCTAAACCTTTGCAGCTCTCGTTCACTGATATCCATGATAAATGCCTCCGTAATTATTTATAACTATTTATGCGTTTTAACGCTTTACAGCCTTTATTAGAGCGTATCGTAATATCTTTAATAAAAGTATAACATTTTTTGTATAATACAAATAATCATAAAAAATTATCCTATATAGTAATTGTTTATTGTCGTTCATGTACAAGATTGCATAAATATATTTATGTACAATAATTCACAATAGCAACTATTTTTACAGTCGAGCTATCTTATAATTTGAGCATGTTCATTTATCGGAATAATAATTTAAGTAAATAAACATGTTAAAAAAAGCTTAAAAAAGACGTAATATTGGAATTGCGTTTACAAAAGGCTCATAATAGCCCTGTAAGCGAAAATTAGCTTTATCGTTTATTTTTTATAGGCAGATATTGACCGTTTATGACAAATAAGTTAACGAAATGTAAGCAAGTGGCAAATTGACAGGTTTTCGAATAAGGGAAAAGGCAATTATGGCATATAAATAATATTAATATGGTATAAGCTTAACATATTAACTTTCTATCAATCATTTATGTTGTATTGTCAATATTTTGCACTATAATAGAATTATATAAAAACACGATTTCTTTTCACGAATATAATAATAAGAGGTCGATTTATGCAGCTCGAACATCTTCAGTATCTTGTAACTGTAATAGAATGCGGTTCGATGAACAAGGCAGCAAAAATGCTTTACTGCACGCAGCCTGCTATTACTTGTGCAATAAAGGCTATTGAAAACGAACTGGGATATCCCATTATAAAGCGTACTCAAAACGGCACGTATCTTACGAAATACGGTGAAATGGTATTAAAGGACGCACGCTTAATGCTCAGCTATGTCGATAATTGGAAAAAGTATGCCATGACCGAATCCTCCAGGCGACCAATAGATATCACGGTTTCCGGCACAACTCCTTTTGATGTGATCACGGCAATAATAGCTATGCAGCAAACAAATCCCGATATAAACATAAACATGCATTTTCATCCTCTGTTAAGCAGCAAAATGGAAAAAGGAGAATCCCCTGCTTTCAGGTTTGGACTGTTTTACAGGGTACCCGAGCATATACCGCGTACAAAGAAATACGCTATAGAACACGCGATGTCTATCGCCATTTTAAAGAGAAGCGAATTTGCGCTGTATATCAATTCGAGAAATGTGCTTGCAAAAAAGGACGATGTCGTGCTTGAGGATCTCAGAGAAAAGAGTGTGCTGCTTTATCAATCCCCTAATGACTTCCCGTACGTCGAAAAGCTCAAAAGTGTCAACTGCGACGTCGATCTACAGGTATATCAGGAAGAAAACCTCATGAAAACCGTAGCTGCTTTTGAGGAAAGCATCAGTATACGACCTCTTCTGAACGCATACAAAAACGTATACATAGAGGAAGGCTTCATAGTGACTCGCCCTGTAATCGACTGTCCGATGCCTGTACATCTTTGTCTTATGTATCCCGACAACGAGCATATCTGGGATTCGGAACGTACTTTTTTGAAAAATATAACGCAGCAATACGGCGATTTTGAAATATTGTAGAGCCTGGTAATATTACCAAGCTCTTTTTTGTTAAGCGATGAGCGAATAAGACCCGGGCGATAAGGTATGTATATCCATTCCCCTGTATTGCAAAGCTTCAGCAAGATGAGATACGTTTATATTTTCCTCTGCGTTTAAGTCGGCTATCGTTCTTGCAAGCTTAAGTACTCTGTGATACGCCCGCGCCGAAAGATCGTACATATCGAATGCCGCTCTCATAAGAGAAAGCTCTTCTTTATTAAGCGCACAGTATTTTTCCAGCATAAGAGAGCTTAACTGTGAGTTATTAAGAATCTTTTCGTTTTCATATCTTTGCATTTGCATAAGCCTTGCTGCGTTTACGCGAGCACGTATCACCGCGCTGGTCTCCTCGTGAGATTCTTTATCGGTCAGTGCGTCAAACTTTTCAACATTCACGTTTGCAACGATATCTATTCTATCCAACAGCGGCCCGCTTATTTTGTGGTGATATCTCTCTATAGCGGCTGCCGAGCAAGTGCAGCGATGTCTTTTATCGTTTAAATATCCGCAAGGGCATGGATTCATGCTTGCAAGCAACATAAAATCGGCGGGATATTCAAGTGAAGCGTTTACTCGTGAGAGCATCACCTTGTTGTCCTCCATAGGCTGACGCAATACCTCGAGCGACGCTTTGGCGAATTCAGCGAACTCGTCTAAAAACAATACTCCTGCATGTGAAAGCGATATCTCTCCCGGCTTGGGTACCCGTCCTCCGCCGACGAGAGCAATCGGAGAGCATGTATGATGAACTGCTCTGAAAGGGCGTTTTGTGATAAGAGGGGAATCTCTTTTTATCATTCCCGCTGCCGAGTAAAGCATTGTCACTTCTATACTTTCAGCTCTGCTCATGGAAGGCAGAATAGTCGGCATTCTTCTTGCAAGCATGGTTTTACCGCTTCCCGGCGAACCGACCATAAGCATATTGTGAGAGCCTGCCGCAGCAATCTCCATGGCTCTTTTTACATGCTGTTGTCCTTTCACCTCACAGAAATCAACATCATAGCTTGAGGCATTCTCACTTAATGAATTAATGTCTGAATATGGCGCTATATCTACAACTCCCGCAATGTAATCGGCCGCCTGACGAATATCTCTGATTGCGTATACCTCGCTTCCCTCGGCAAGAGAAGCCTCCTTTGCATTTTCACACGGTAAAAGAAATTTACAAAATCCGCGCTTAACTGCGTCGGCAGCCATGGGAAGGACTCCCCTGACAGGCTTAAGCGAACCGTCTAAGGAAAGCTCCCCCATAATGATAAACTCGGATAGATCAATCTTAGGATTCAGTTGTCCTGACGATATCAAAAGCCCTATAGCAAGGGGAAGGTCGAAAAGCGAGCCTTCTTTTTTTATATCTGCGGGTGCAAGATTAACGGTTACTTTGTTTTGAGGAAAATCAAACCCGTTGTTTCGTAAAGCTCCGGTCACTCTCTTTTCCGCTTCGCGTACGGCCCCTTCCGCCAGACCGACCATGAAAAATGAACTGTGTCCGCTGTTGACGTCGGTTTCCACAGTTATTGTTTGTGCATTCATCCCAAAAAGGGAGGAAGAAAATATTTTTGACAGCATGTGTTTATACCTCCTGATATATATTTACACGCAAACTCGAAAATCCCTTTTTTATTGATGAACTTTTTTCTCTTTTCTTCATATTATGTAAATGAAAATGATTATTTCATCAGCAAGGAGGAAAACAACTTGGAGGATAGATTGAATACCTCTACAAAAAGATGCGTCGATTGTCTTGTGGAAGAAAAGGTTTACGATTCGTGCAGTAAAAGGGAATGTCTGGAGAATCTGCTTTTTGCCATAGATTTACCTAACGGGGATCTCGACGACTACTGCTATATGCACACCGAATTTTCATCTGCGAGGGTCGAGCACTATGAGAACCAGCCGTTTTTCACGGAAAAAGACGACAATAACGCCCTGCTTAAGGCTGTTTTATGCGTAGATGTGTATGTCGTACTTAAAAGAAAATGCGACAAAGCAGTATTCAGGCTTCCCGCCTGCCCGATGTGCGCAAACGAGGTACAGAAGGATAACACCGTACGTATACCTATCGAGTTGACAATGTATGCGCCCAGAACATATTTAAGACAAGGAAGGTTTTACCCCATCGCAGAGAGCTTCGTTGAAACGGGCTGCGTGAGCGTTGACAATGCCAATACGCTTCGTTTGTCTTTGGGCTTCTTTTTCATAATAAAGGTAGTATCGAACGTACAGCTCAAAATGCCGAACTTCGGCTTCTGTGAGATACCGCCCGAATGCTGCGACGAGCCCTGCGATATCAACTTCTGCCAGACGTTTCTTGACGAAGCTGCAACGCCTTTCCCGCAGTTTTTCCCGTCTGAATTGGGCTGAATTATTCAAAAAATAAAAGATCCTCTTTATGTTGAATAAAGAGGATCGCTTTTTTAAATATTTGTTAATGATATTTATCAGACACTAACGCTTTAATAGGTGATTATTAAAAGCCCTACTGTTAATAATAGATAAAACCTTTCTTTAGTCAAAGAACTTCGCCAAGCAAAAAGAGTGTTGCCACTTGATAAAGCTTTGTCTTTTGTAAAGATATTTATTTATTGTTGTCTAATATTTTCATTATTCTTTCGGTTGCTGTGAAGGATATAACAGCGCCGGCAAATATGGCAAGCATTTGCAAGGTCGGTATGCTCTTTAAGAAGGTTCCTCCGAGAAAAGCAATGAGTATACCACCCACCATTATCAAAAGTGCCGCCTGAATATCGGGGTTACGCAAAAGCTCTGATATGCTCGGTGGTGCGTTTTTTTTATTGTTAGCCATAGGAAAATCCTCCTGTGTTATATTCGTTAATAGAAAAGCCTCATGCTTTTATTACTATAACATAACAAAGTAGCGAAAGTATGATTTTTAATGTAATTTATTATTTTGTTATTTAAAAATCTAATATAACGTATGCTTTCTTGTCGTGCGCGAATACAGAAATGCGGTTATTGGCATTGTCAGACATATGGATAGTATTACGCACAACACTCTGAAAAGCTCCGTGGCAATATAGTTCATGTTTAGAAGCTGATTTAAGGGAGTACTGTAAGCGGCAAAGACTATCCACGTCGGTACAACCGCAGTGAAGGCGACAAAGGCAATGGATAAAACATTTCTGGAAACGACTGTTCTTCCCACATGCAGACCGTAATTGAACATTTCCTTCATGCCGACGTACGAGTTTGCCAATTTTAATTCCTCCATTGCTCCGCATATTGAGGTGCATACGCTTATCATTACGCCCAGCCCCATAGCCATTGAAAGAGCAAACGTAAGACCCGTAAAGTCCATGGCGGTATGTACTGGCGAATACATAAGCATTGTTATTTCGCTTTCGCCCAACCCTATAAGAGAGGCTAGGTTTTCGGAAAACATACCGAGAAATCCCGCTATGGTTATTCCGATAACGCTTGAAGCGAGAGCAATGAGATTTTTTACCGAGAAAGAAAGATCCCACAGTATATTTATTGCCGCAATAATAAAGCACAAGGGTATCATCAATAATATTGGCGAAGCGCCGCGAAGCATCAGGGGTACGAAGTAAAATATAAACGCCGCCATAAAGCCAACAATGCTTACGACTACTCGAAGAGATTTAAGCAGCGTTGTCACAATAAAGATGATAAGAGCTGCCAGTGCAAAGACAAGAAGCCATGTCGTTCTGTAGAAGTCATATATATAAATGTTATTTATTTCCTGCTCGTTATTTGTCAGCTGAGCAGACAGCATGACAAGATCGTTCGTTTTCAACAGCTTATTGTCAGGGCTTGTGAGGTTAACCGTATCGCTTATCGTGTATACTCTTCCCTTAAATTCGCCGGAGAGTATTTCCACCTCACAGGTTTGCTTGATCTCATTTTCTGTCAATGTTTTATCGACTTCATCGGTAATGTTTTCCACAGAGAGGATCCTGCCCTTATAATACTGAATATTCGGGTCGGTGCTTTGCGTTAAACTCGAAAGCGAATCGTCTGCATACGCTATCGACGGCATTATTGACACAAATAGCAGCACTGATAAAAATAGTATTATCTTTTTCATTGGTAAATCCTTTCGATGGCGGTTGGTAATAATGTAAACATAATGATTATAAACTGATTTTATAAAGTTACAAAGCAGTTACATTTAATTTAATATTGCGCATTAAACGCTTATCACATCATATACGGCATTTCTTGCGGCAATAAGTCCAGCGGCGCAGGGAACGAAAATCATGCTTGACGGCTTTATTAAACGCACAAGCGGGGCTTCGTCGGAAAACACGCACTTGAGGCTTTTTATATCGGCTTTTTTTAACAGCGGGCGTATGGCACGGGCAAGCGGATCGTCGTGTGTCGAATATATATCGCATACCTTAAGCTTTGTAATATCCGTTCTGTTGCCGGTACCCATACATGATATTTCGTGAAGCGAATTTTTGTTGCAAAATACAGCCAAAGACACCTTTGATGCCACGCTGTCAATAGCGTCTATTACATAGTCGCAGGATAAAAGCTCATTTTTAACAAATTCATCGTTAAGCGCCTTTTCGTCAATGAATATTTTCAGAGTGCTCACCCTGCATTCGGGGTTGATGTCTTCTATACGTTTTTTTGCAACATCGGTCTTATATTCGCCCAACACAGAGCGAAGCGCAAACAGCTGACGGTTTAAATTCGTTTCGCTTAGTGTATCAAAGTCGATGAGTAAAAGTCTGCCTACTCCGCTTCGTGCTAAAGCTTCCGCCGCACTGCCGCCAACGCCTCCCAAGCCTATAACGGCTATCTTTGCTTTTTTAAGCTTTTCTACTGCGTCCTTACCCAAAAGCATCTGCGTTCGACAGTGGATATCTTCTTTTATATCGTTTGTTGTTTCTATTGGATTGATAAGAGTATCTTTCATAAACAGAGTATATCATAAGCAGGTATTATTACGAGAATTATGTTGAAATAAGCGTCTTGATATTGTATAGTATTAAATATATACAACGCTTAAAAAAGAAGCAACAAAGGAGAAGAAAACATGAATAGAGGCATAAAAAGTATATTTTGCGTAATGCTTGTGGTCACTTTAATATTTGCGATGAGCTCCTGTAATAATTCGAATGGAAAAAACAAAGAGGCTGTGCCTAAAACCGCCACAATAACGTATTCCAACGGTACAATCGAAACTGCTGTCTATGAAACGGATAACGAAGGAAGAAAAACAAAACAAACGATAAATCAAAACGATGAGGCGGAATCGTGGAGCACATTTGAGTACGATGCAAAGGGCAACATGATAAAGCAGACGAATTACGAAAAAGACGGTTCTGTCCTTGATTATACTGTATACGAGTATGATGACAATTCAAATAAAATAAAGGACGTATGGTACTTAAATGATTCTTCGCAAACAAGCATATATGAATATGATAACGATAAACTTATAAAGGTAAGCATATATGACGCAAACGGTGCGTTTGCAAGATATGTATTATATACCTACAAGGACGATTTAGTAGAAAAAACATGCTTTTACAATGCGCAGGACACCTTAACGTATGAAGTAAATTTTGAGTATGACAAAAAGGGAAGAAAGATAAAAGAAACAATAACTATTGACAGCGGAAACGATATAGTCATAACAAGCGAATATGACTCGAAGGGAAATGTAATAAAGGAAACATGTGTTAACGGCAGTGGTGAAGAGATATACATCGCAACGTATACGTATTAACTTATGATAACATTTGTTTGTCCTTTGGGGCTTACAGCAAAGATATTATGAACAAAATAGCTTTTTTTCATGAACAAAACCTCTTTTGCAGTTCATTTATGCAAGGGAGGTTTAATTTTGCAATATACATTTAATGTGTATTTCACTATATAAGACTGATTATATACTGATGTGATAGAAAGCCCCCTGATAGAAAATTTAACATAATAACAATAAACCCGTAAGTACCCCCAGTCGCTGTTACTACTTCCTACGAATTCATCCCTAGCAATACCCCAAATAAAGCTCTGCTGTTCTTAGTTTTATTGAATTTTTTCTTTATTGCAATATTTTATCAGCGAATAGTTGTACTTCTATATGAACTCAGGCGTCTTTATAAGCGATTTTTGTGATAAAATAGGAGAATTTTTTAGAGTTGTAATTTTGCAAAAGTTGTGGTATAATAAATTTCGGAGATGTGAATATGATATGCCGAATGCAGAAATAAACAATAATAACTTAGAGTACAAGCCGGGAGACCACGTAGTTTACAAGCATAACGGCATATGCACAATAACAGATATTAAGACTCAGGACTTTGCCGGAGAAAAGAGGCTTTATTATATACTCACGCCTGTTTATTCACCGAGCGAGGTGATATATGTCCCGGCAGACAACAAGCTTTTGACGGCTCATCTTTGCAGAATACTCACTAAGGACGAGATAAATACGATCATCTTTCAAACTGAGGAGATCGAGGATGAATGGATCGATTCTGCAAAGGACAGGACGGAGTATTTTCAGAATATTATCGACAACGGAGACCGTTCTCAGATACTTTGGATAGTAAAGTCATTGACGCTGCATAAGATAAATATGATGGATACAAAGAAAAAGTTTTACGTCTGCGACGAACGCATACTTGAAGCCGCGGAAAGAATAATAACAGACGAGTTTGCATTTGTACTCGGTATAGACAAGGAAAAGGTCTTGGATTATATCACTCTGCAGCTGAGCGAAGGCAATTTAACTTAAAAAAACAGTACCAATTTACGCCACTGAAATTCAGCGGCGTTTTTTTTGTTTTCAAAATTTAAATCAGATTTATTTTTCTGTTTTTAGTATATACGCAATATACGACAAATTATTTTATTATCTCGCGCATATAATACCACGTAAAAATTAAAAGACAGGTGTGTAAATGGACGAGCTTAACGATTATTTGAAGAAGATTTCCAAGAGAGGAGACGCCTACGGAGGAAACGGCGGCATTTTGGATCTGTTAATGTGGTGCGACAAGGAAAACACGGCAAGCGTAAGCCTGGAAGAGGCTATGCAGTTTTGGGAGGAAACCGAAAGCGATTACAATTCCCCCACTGATAAGAATCAACATTAGCTTAAAAAATGAGGGGCAACTTTTTTAAAAAGTCAGCCCTCATTTTTAAGTGTGAAATATACGATCACATATTTTTTATTACGTCTATAACGTGCTCGGCAAACTGTCTGCCCGTTGCACCGTCGGCTCTGCCTGTTATTACGGCTACATTGTCACAAGAGCAAATCTCCAGCGCCTTTTTAAGCATATCGGCCTTTTGATTATATCCTATATGCGACAGGAGCATTGCCGAAGCCTTCATTATACTTGCAGGGTTTGCATACTGCGCTCTGCCTTCCTGAACCATTCTGGGTGCCGAGCCGTGTATAGCTTCAAACATAGCGTATTCATAGCCTATATTTGCACTGCCCGCCGTACCTACGCCGCCCTGGAATTCTGCAGCCTCGTCTGTAAGTATATCGCCGTAGAGATTAGGCAGCACAAGCACCTGAAAATCCTTCCTTCTTTTTTCATCAATGAGCTTTGCAGTCATTATGTCGATAAACCAGTCGTCTGCCTGTATATCGGGATACATTTCAGCTGTCTTATAAAAGAAATCTAAGAATTTTCCGTCTGTCGTTTTTATTATATTCGCCTTCGTTACGGCTGTAACTCTTGTTTTGCCGTTCGCCTTTGCAAAATCAAACGCCGCCTTGATTATACGTTTACATCCCTGAGTTGTCGCTATCGTGAAATCTATCGCCAAATCCTCGCTGACGTCTACGCCGTCTTTTCCAGCAGCGTATCCGCCCTCTGTGTTTTCGCGGTAGAACGTCCAGTCTATGCCCTGCGAAGGAACGCTTACCGGTCGCACGTTTGCAAACAGATCGAGTGCCTTTCGCATGGCGACGTTAGCGCTTTCCACGTTAGGCATACCGTCTCCTTTTTTCGGAGTTGTTGTCGGCCCCTTTAAAATAACGTCGCACTCTTTAAGTTTTGCAAGGACGTCGTCGGGTATCGCCTTCATCTGTTTGATTCTGTTCTCGATTGTAAGACCTTCAATTTCCTTTACTTCTATTTTGCCGCTTTTTATATCATCATCAAGCAAAAACTCCATTACACGCTGCGCCTGCTTTGTTATGTCAGGGCCTATACCGTCGCCGCCGCATACGCCGATGATTATTTTTTCTTTATTGGCATAATCTGTAAATCGGTCATGCTTCTTCATTTCATCGACCCTTTTTAGCTGCTTTTCCAAAAGATTGCCGAAATGTTCCTTTGCTTTTTCTATCTGTTCTGCGTACATTTTATCCCCCGTTTCAACGTCAATAATGATATGATATTAGCATATTTTATTTATATTACCATGCACAATGCAAAATTTTGACAAGTATACCTGTTTAAATCGCGCTTTTTAAGAGCCGTTTTAATTTTTAAGGCTCATTATAGCTTTATAACTCTGATATCAAACAAACGCATTTGTAGTCTATTACAATACGAAAATACCTTTTAAATCTCTCAATCGTGTGCGAACTCTTTGTTTATAAACAAGCTTTTTTATAGATTATTATAATTTACAACTAATATCAGATGATTAGCGTACACACGTTTCATAAACATTATATTGCCTTTTAAATATTTTTCTTACACTAAAGTTAATGCTTCTAAGCCCTAAAACTCACATTCAAGGAATCATGTTGTTATTTATTTTTTATAATTACAACATAACTCAAATAGAGCCTCAATAATTTGAATGTATTGATTAGAACTTATGTATTCAAAGCAGTATTTATAAATACTTTCGTTATTTTATGTATTGTTTGCGCAAAATGACTTTGTTCGTCGGTGACAATTATGTTACAATAACTTCAGTTGTAACGAAGGAGTAACATATTATATGACAGAATATTCAAATGAAAGCAGCGCAATTGCAAAGGCGCTGAACAAAAAATACAGTCGTGCAGAATACAAAAACAAGAGAAGCGAAAACAAATACGTACAGCTCGGCAAGAAAAGCGTTAAGCTCAAAGCCGTTATATGCTTCGCCCTTTGTATGCTAATGTCCTTTGGCATAATCACCTTTGCGATAACGCAGGCAGTGAGTGCAAGTAATGAAAAAGCTATTGAGCAGGAGCAGGCTCTGGTCACCGCAGCGATGCAAAAAAATCTTGCTTCTTCCGTGACCACGGCGACGCAGTCGATATCCTCTCAGATAAACAGAATACCTCTTTTATCACAGGATACCATATATACGATGGATCTTACCGCACCGACAGGCATAACGGCTGAGGACCTTGAGGCAATAACGACGTTGGGACTTGTGGGGCTCGGAGACGATTTTGTACTCGCAGAACAAACCTACGGAGTAAACTGCGTATTTATAATGGCTATTGCAACCTTGGAAAGCGGCTCGGGCTTATATAACGGAGCGGGCAATAATATGTTCGGCTACGGCAATTATGCCTTCGATTCTAAGGAGGAGGGTATAATGTTCGTGGCGAAGGGACTTGCTGAAAACTATCTAGCTACCGACGGCGGTCTGTTCACCGGAACAAAGGATATCCCGGGCGTATGGTCACATTACGCCAGCAGCGAAACATGGGGACCGAGAATAGCGGCTATCATGGCGTCATATTACGCCGAGATGCATTATAACAATCTTGCAAGGCTCGGTATTCAATAAACAAACAAATATAAGTAACAGGTAAAGATGAGTCACGCCTTTAAGCGCGGCTCTTCTTTTTTATACCTTCCTCTTTATATCTTACAAACATCTTAAGGGTCTGTAACACTTTTTTTAAGAGCTTATATTTTACAGCAGTCTGTAAAACATAAAAAAAAAGTTTAAACGCTTATTTGGCTTTATACCACTTTAAGGCTTATCGTTAAAAGCGCTTGATTACTTTGTATAAATAAAAAAGACCGTTTTTATAAATGATATAAACAGTCTTTTTTTATTATACTATTGTAACTTCTAACATTAAATTTCTTAGCTTACTATCTCCGCTTTTGCGGCGCTTTTTTCGACCTGTCTTCTGTTATGAGGCATGGAGTCAAGCACGACAGCTTCGGGGACGCTGTTGCCCTCGCAGACGGCAGTGTGCTTTATCTGCTTCCATTCCACCTTCTGGAAAAGCGCTATCACCGCAATAGGAATATATGAGAACATATACAGCGGGAACAAAGGCAGATATTTCAGCTTATCAATAGGCTTTGCCTGAATGTGCTTCCATTCACAAACGACAGTGAGCAGTCCCGTAAGCACAAGACCTATATAAAGATTGACTATACTCATACCTACGAAGTGTCCGACCTCGCCTATAACGCGGTTTGCTATGTAGTAGGGAGAGCCGATACAAGCGGCTGCGTATGTAATGTTTATCATAGCGCCCAATATACTAAGAAGTGTTCCGGGGGCTGTAGTCATAAACAGGTCAAAGCATGAGAAGCCCTTCTTGCCTCCCTTGAAGGCTCTTTTGGCAAGAGGTATGCTGTATTTACCGTTTATCTGATAAAAGCCCTTCGACCATCTTAAACGCTGTAAATAGGACTGATGGAACGATGTAGGCTGTTCGTCATATACGATAGCTTTATCGCAGTAGCCTATTTTAACATCGTTGAGCACACAGTTCGCACTGAATTCTATATCCTCTGTAAGAAGGTGGAATGGCCAACCACCGTTCTCACTGACTATCTTCTGAGAAACCATAAAGCCCGTACCCGATACGGCACAATTCATTCCCATAATGCATCTCGGGAAATTCATGAAACGCGCTTCCCTTAAAAACCATATGGCGTAGCTTGCGCTTAACCAGTTCGAAGCGAAATTCTTTGAGTTTCTGTAGCTCGTACTCGCGTCGAAGCCCTTATCAAGAGTTTTGTTCATCTCTTTTATAAAGTTTGGATCGATAAGATTGTCTGCGTCATATACTATGTAAGCATCGTATACCTTATCGCTGTTATCGGAGGCTATCTTCTTTATAAGATAATCAAGTGCATAGCCCTTACCAACAGACTCTGTATTAAAGCGCTCGTAAACCACGGCTCCGGCACGTCTTGCCTTTTGAGCCGTTGAATCCGTGCAGTTATCCGCAAGCACATAGATATCATAAAGCTCCTTGGGATAATCCTGCTTCACCAAGGTATTTATTATTTCTCCGATGACCGCTTCCTCGTTTCTGGCGCATATAAGCGCAGCAAAGCGATGCAGCTTTTTCGCAGTGTAGTCTTCCTGTTTGTTCTTGTTCTTTAATGCCACATACATGTAAATAAACTGGTATGCGTAGAGCACAGTAAACAAAATAGCTATAAAAAAGTTCATATAGCGTACAAATTGTATTGTCTGCATTGTTATAAATTCCTTTTCCCTTCTTTGTAAGCCGCTTTTGTACCTGCCCACGGTTATGCCGGACCGCTCGGCTGTCAATAGTGCGACTTTATGTAAATAATAAGCGTTGTTACCTTTTTTTGCAAGTAAAACTTGATTGGGTTAAGGAATTTTAATCATTTTATTTGAATATTTCATTAATAAAAGAGTTTATTTAATCTAAAAGCACGTCTGTGATGATTTTAAAAAAATATATTGAATCATTATATCCCAAAACAGTTTATTCTTCTTTTCAAAGATAAAGCCCCGCTGCCCTTAAGACACTTCTTTATTTACCTGCGGTTTTTTTACTACGCTTACGTTATATATACCGCTTTGCTTTTCATACAGAAAACAGCTTTGTTTTTTTGCGCCTGTTTTTATAAATTCGACAGCGAGACGTATATAGATATATACGCTGGCTAACAATACAATAAACGAGAGTACCCCAAATACCCCGTACCCCGTTTCACCTGACAGATTAGATAAAAACATACCCCAAAAGAAAGACGGAAGAAGAATAAAGTATAATAGTCCGTAGCGTTTAATATAATCAAAAGGCTTCGGAGCACCCTTATCAGAATATAAGCGCAGTCCCACCAAAAATTTGCCCGGCGTATACCCCTTTGTGAGTATAGGTATGACAAAAAATACGCATATCAGACCCAAAACGATTCCTATGGAAACAGACGAGCCGGCAAGTGTAATTATATCATCGCTATTGAAAAGCGTACAAACGGCAGATACGACACCGCCTATCAGACACACGCAAAACCAATCTATAAAAGCTCCCACCGATCTTCTGGTTAAAGTCACCCTGCTTCCCTTTAAATATGAAAGATCGTCTAACCTCTCGCGAGAGGGCAGTATCTTCATAAAAAGAGGCGCTATAAGAAAACCAAGCACACCTCCCAAAACGTTCATCATAAGATCGTCCACATCAAACAAGCGATATGCTCTCGGGTATATCCCGTAAAGACCGCTAAGCTGCGTCAATTCAAAGAAAAGAGAAATAACAAAAGAAGCTATAAGGATATGTCGCCACTTTGCGTTATAGTAGTACCTCAAATAAATACCGAGAGGAACAAATAAAAGTATATTGAAGGCTACGACAAGAACAGATGAGCTTTTCACAGAGCTTAGATATGTTGAAGGGTCGTTTAAAACAAGTCCCGATTTACTCATTATATCGGTTACAAAACTAAAAGGTATCAACTGTACTGTAGGTGAAGTCATTTGAGATACCTCCTCTATTGAAGGCAAAGGCAATATAATCATAAAATATGCGCATATAAAATATAATATCATGGAATAAACCACGAGAACCTTCATAAAGGGTATGCCGCCGTATTTTCTGTATTGAATGATTGCATAAGGCAAAGTAAATATAAATGCCGCAAAGGGAAAGGCAATAAGCGCCATAACAATATTTTTAATATAAACCGACATTGTGAGCTCCCGAAATAATTATATCAAAAAACGTCGAATAATAGATAAGCTCATTTTAGCACATATATAATATAATTAATATTAAACGAGTGCTAAATGGAATAAAATAAAGGACGCTTTAATTTTAACTTCCTCATAAAAGAAAAAAAGCTAAATTTTATTCATTTCACCTGTCTATAAACTCTTGTATCGCTTCTTTATATCACTATTATACTTTTGAGCTTATAATACCTTCACTTTACGCTTCACAGCAGTCCCTTGTCCTCGCTGTTATTATGCTCATTTATGTATTTTGTCCACTTTATATATCCGTATGTGGTATTTGTGAAGTAACCCGCTTTAAGCACCAACAGTACCCACTGACCCGCAAGAATGTTGAGCAAGGTCTCCATGACAGCGCTTATATACCAGGCAATCCACTGCTCTCTGTAACGTAGTAATATAAATAAACCGTTTGCTATCGCCACAGCGCTTACGCATGCGTCCAAATAGCAGGAAAGCTTCAGCAAAGCCGGCTGATCCGATAATATACCGTTCGTTTCAATAAGGCTCATAAAATAACCTACCACAAACGTCCAGATTATAATGCCGAGTATAACAAGTATCTCCTGTTTGCCAGTGAGCTTACGAACCTTTGTCAAGGTATCATCCTTTTCGTCCTCGTGCTTATGCCAGTTGATAAAGCTTATAATATCTATGGGTATCCAGAAGAATATCGTTACCGCCATAGTGGCGAAACGGTACGCAAGCAGTATGCACAGTATGATTTCGCACGCCTCCACCCCCAGAGAAACAATAAAGTTCCACTTGCTCTGCTTCGAAATAAGCAGCTCGCACGCAATATTCGTAAATATATCGAGAAGATAAAAAACCATGATCAGACTTCCGTTTACTCCGTTTACGTCCTCCTCCGGGAAAAGAAATGCAAAGAGTACGGAAAGAGCCGCTATACTTAAAAACCAAATCTTTTCATATGTCGTAAAATAATTTAATAATTTCTTCATGCCTTACTTCCTTATGTATTCAAAAAATAACAGACCGCAATTATTTATAATACTATATCCGGCGGTATCAATAAAAGTCTTATACAAAGATTTAAAAGCATTTATTATTACTTTTATTATTACTTTTATTCTTACATTACGCATCTCCTTACTATTATTGAAATATTAAAATGCTTGATTATCAGAGTGAATGGTGTTAAATTGATTGTAGGTAATAATATTCAGTTCATTGCATGAATGCTTACCGCGCGTTGCTTAAAAGCTTTATTTTGGTTAAAATACAACAACTTTCCAAGCGGTCTCAAGCTTATATCTTAGTTTAAAACGATATGAATGCAAGAAACGATTTCTTTACCTAAAAATGCTTTAAATAAGGAGAGTAAGTATGAAAAAACCGAAACTTCAAGACAAGTACCAGCTTTATATCGGAGGTAAGTGGAAGGACGCAAGCGATAAAGCCGTATTCAGTGCAAAATGCCCTGCAAACGGCGAAGTGCTCGCACAGTGCGCACAGGCTACCAAGCAAGACGTCGATGAAGCCGTAAAGGCTGCATGGAAGGCATTTCCAAGCTGGAAAAAAGTACCTACCAATGAAAGAGCCGCAATCCTATATAAAATAGCAGATATAATAGACGCAAACAAAGAGCATTTGGCAATGACCGAAACATTGGATAACGGCAAACCGATACGTGAAACCATGGCTATAGACGTTCCTCTGGCAGCAGATCATTTCAGATATTTTGCAGGGTGCATTTTAGCAGAGGAAGGCAGCGCTTCCGTACTCAACGAGCAGTTCCTTTCTCTTATCTTGAGAGAACCGATAGGCGTTGTGGGACAGATAGTCCCGTGGAACTTCCCGTTCTTGATGGCTGCATGGAAATTGGCGCCTGTGCTTGCGGCAGGCTGCTGCACGGTATTTAAGCCTTCAAGCGACACTTCCCTTTCGGTGCTTGAGTTTGCTCGTCTTACACAGGACGTTATCCCCGCGGGCGTGTTCAACGTTATAACCGGTTCAGGCTCCAAATCCGGACAGTTTATGCTTGATCATAAGGGCTTCAGAAAGCTTGCGTTTACAGGCTCCACCGAGGTTGGAAAGAACGTGGCTCTTGCCGCTGCCGATAAAATTATTCCTTCAACGCTTGAGCTCGGCGGTAAATCCGCCAACATTTTCTTCTCCGACTGCCAATGGGATATGGCTATGGACGGATTACAGCTGGGAATACTATTCAACCAAGGGCAGGTATGCTGCGCAGGCTCGAGAGTTTTCGTACAGGAGGATATCTACGATAAATTTGTAGCCGACGCCGTAAAAGCCTTTGAAAAGGTCAAGGTGGGTATGCCATGGGAGGAAGATACTCAGATGGGTACTCAGATAAACGAAAATCAGCTTAATAAGATACTCAGCTACATCGACATAGGCAAGAAAGAGGGTGCAAAGGTTGCCTGCGGAGGCGTAAGGGCAAATGAAGGTGATCTTGCCAAGGGCGCTTTCATGCGACCGACCTTATTGACAAACGTCACAAACGATATGCGTGTAGCACAGGAGGAGATATTCGGGCCTGTCGCCGTCGTTATAAAGTTCAAGACCGAACAGGAAGTCATAGATATGGCAAATGACAGCGTGTACGGCTTGGGAGGCGCAGTATGGACAAAGGATATCAACAGAGCCATTAGAGTCTCACGCGAAATCGAAACCGGAAGAATGTGGGTCAATACCTACAACCAGATACCCGAGGGCGCACCCTTCGGAGGATATAAGGAATCCGGAGTCGGAAGAGAAACGCACAAGGTCATTCTGGAGCACTACACTCAGATGAAAAATATCATGATAAATCTTTCAGAGGCTCCTTCGGGCTTCTATCCGCAATAAAGCAAAAAATAAATAAACAGGGCGCGGCTCTTAATACTTTTTAAGAGCCGCGCCTTCTTCGTTTGGGTGTAAAAATTTAATCTTCTTAAGGTTTAAATAATAATTAAGCTTCAATTACGATTATAAATAAATATTGCGATAAAACTGCGATATGGTATAATCCATGTATAGAAGGGACAAATACGGTCAATAACTCTACAAGATGGGTAAAAATATGAAGAAGCTCTTTAGCGAAGTCAAAACAAGCCGTACTATGGCAAATCTTTTTATAGTGCTTTGCGGAATACTGTTTTATGTATTATGCGAAAACTTAAGCGTGGTAGCAAACGCAGTAGCAACGGTATACAGGATACTCTCACCGGTTATATGGGGAGGAGTGATTGCTTATATTCTTAATCCGCTCGCTGTAATGTTCAATGATAAGCTTTTTAAAAAAATGAAGCATAAAAAGCTTGCATGGATACTGAGCGTGATCCTCGCCTTTTTGGTACTGCTTGCCATATTGACCGTGCTTATATCAATGGTAATACCCCAGCTTATCTCATCGGTAGGTACGATAGGTAAAAACTTCGGTCAGTATTACGCCTCGGTAAAAGACTTCTTCATGAGGCTCGATGAAAGCGTCACGATAATAGATTTGGACGTAGAAAAAATACTCGGCTCGTGGAGCGACATAATAAGCAAGATAACCGAATGGATAGGCTTAAGCTTATTCGACGTAGCTTATTCCGCATACAATGTCGGATCAAAAATGGTTTCAACAGTGCTTTCGCTTGTTATCTCCATATATATGCTCTTTGACAAGGTAAATCTCAAAAACGGTTTTAAAAAGATATGCTCGGCAACATTAAAGGATTCCACCTACGCAAGCTGGCGCAAGGTAGCAAGCGACAGCAACAAGATATTCTCAAGCTACATCGGAGGCAATCTGTTGGACTCTCTTATTGTGGGCGTTATAAATATTATAGTAATGCTTATTCTGCGCCTGCCCTACCCGCTTCTTATAACCGTTATCGTCGCTGTCACAAACCTCATACCGACCTTCGGCCCGATAATCGGAGCTATACCGTGTCTGTTGATACTTGTGATCATAAAGCCTATCGACGCACTTTGGTTCTTAATACTCGTCGTTGCGCTCCAAACAGTCGACGCAAACCTGATAAAGCCCTTTATCCTCGGCAACGGCTCGGGAGTGCGCCCCGTATGGGTATTGATATCCATAATACTCGGAGGCAGAATGTTCGGGATAATCGGAATGCTGCTTGCTCTGCCGGTATTCGCTATCCTTTCAAACCTTATAGATGAAAAGCTCGATAGAATGATTAAGAAAAAAAATGAGCAGACTGAGCTCATGTTAGACGAATAAATAAAGAAAAATAAATTTTAAATATTTCTCTTATTTGCTTGACACATTATTATTTTATGCATATAATAACTAAGTATTTGGAAATGTACCGATTGATTGCCGCCAGTTATAGATCAATTCTCATTTTTGACCTATACCTTGCGGTTTTTTATTGTAGAGGCATTTAAATATCACACATATTTTCCGGGGAGGTATAACATAATGGAAAAAGGTACAGTAAAGTGGTTCAACGAAACCAAGGGATTTGGATTCATCTGCAACGATGAAACCGGAGAGGACGTATTCGTTCATTTTTCAGCGATCAACGGCGACGGCTTTAAGACGCTTGCAGAAGGTCAGCATGTAACGTATGATACGGAACAGGATCCTAAGGATTCACGCAAGCTTCGCGCTATCAATGTCAGCATTGCATAATTAGTTTAAAGAAGAATACGCGAAAAATGCCATAGCACTCTTACTAAATAAGAAACGCTATGACAAAAAAGACGCACAGCTTTAAGGCTGTGCGTCTTTTGTATTTGCTTTCCTTACCTTTTAATTCCCTTTTAAATTTTAATCCGCTTTTTATGTATGCATTTTTCATGATTTATTAATCCTTCAATCATAAAATATTCACATTTAAGGGTATAATAAAGGCGTTATAAGCAAAGTGTTTAAGAGGAGATGACAGTTTTGGAAGTAAATAATTACGGCTCCTACAATCAAGGCGATAATCCATACAATAGCCAAAGCAGCAATACGATTCATAAAAATAAGAATCCCTTTACCAAAATCATTATTATATGCGTTGTGTTATCGTTTATTGCAGGCTTGTTTGGCGGATATGTTTCTAGGATACTTATCCCATCAACCTCATCATCAAACGGCGGCTCTGTAATGTATAAATCCGTTATACGCGAGGTTTCACAGCAGGAGGAAGCCGATGAAATAATGAGCGTAAGCGATGTGTCCTCCTATGTTGCAAACAGCGTCGTGGAAATATCGACCGAATACACCCAAACAAGCTCATGGATGACGCAGTATGTCTACGAGGGCGCGGGAAGCGGCGTAATACTCTCAGAGGACGGCTATATCATAACGAACAACCATGTCATATCAAACGCAACCAAAATAACAGTTACCCTTCATAACGGCGAAGAATACGACGCAAAGCTTGTTGCGACAGACGAGCAAACCGATATCGCCGTAATAAAAATAAACGCCACAGAGCTTTCAGCCGCAGTTATAGGCAGCTCTTCAAGCCTTAAACAGGGTGAACAGATAGTCCTTGTCGGTAACCCGTTGGGGCAGCTGGGAGGCAGCGTTTCAGAGGGTATAATAAGCGCACTTGACAGAGAGATAACCCTTAACAATCAGACTATGGTGCTTTTGCAGACAGACGCGGCGGTAAATCCGGGCAATTCCGGCGGAGGAATGTTCAATATGTACGGTGAGCTTGTGGGGATCGTTAACGCCAAGGGCGAAGGCAGCGATATCGACAATATCGGTTTTGCTATACCTATTGATACGGCAATAGAAGTTGCAACGCAGCTTATCGAAAGCGGCTATGTACAAAACAGGCCTTATCTCGGTCTTACGCTTATCGACATAAGCGATAAATCCACTGCACAAAGCTACAGAGTCAGCGAATACGGAGTATACGTCTTAAAGGCGGATTCCTCATCAAACGCCTCAAAAGCGGGAGTAAAGTCGGGAGATAGGATAATCAGCGTAAACGACACGCTCGTCAGCTCGACAAGCGAAGTAAATAATGTAATCAATTCGTGCTCGGTTGGCAGCAAGGTGACCTTGCAGATATCACGCAGCGGCGAAAAAATAAGCGTGAGCTTTACGCTTGAAGAAATGAAGGCATCAAGTTAGATTTTAAAAAGTACGGCCCGTCTTTAAAAAATAAGACGGGTCGTTTTTTAATAAAAACGTTTGACAATTACTTGACAGTACTTTTATGTCGGACATGTTTTGCGTTTAATAATTTTAAGTTAAAGATAATTGTAAAAATATATAACGATAGAAGCTTTTTCTATGATATAATATTTTTTGCTATCGATTATGGAGAGGTGTCTGAGTGGTCGAAGGTGCTCGCCTGGAAAGCGGGTGTACGCAAAACGTACCGCGGGTTCAAATCCCGCCCTCTCCGCCATTTCTTATAAATGCTAAAAGCCCTTTTCCCAAAGTCTTTCAAGCAAGCTTGAGCCTTTGTGTGAAGGGCTTTTTTATGCCGACAAATATTTAAACCCTTTTAAGGTTCATTCGCTTCGTCTATGACTTCGCTCATACCTTTTGTCGTCATATAAAGCTTTCGTGAAACAAAAGCCTCTATGCAAGCATTCGCTTTTGTTTCCCTCAATCTTTGCATTTCTCCTTATCTGAGTAAATCCCGCCCTCTCCGCCATGATAAAAACAATAATCGCTATATGCGATTATTTTTTTATCATTCATAGGGGACTTTATTCCCCTCTTGATAAATAAAAATGCTTCGTTTCACTTTGCATTTTTATCTGTCACCCTTTGTATAAGGCACGCACGCGATGCTTTTTAGCCGCGTGCGATTATATCTTGCCGCAAAGGTAGCGGCGCTACTGAAGGTGCCTTCGGCAATATTGTTTTAAGTATGTAAATTGCCACGACATCTATTTTATCCACTAAACACATTTCTTATAAATGCTAAAAGCCCTTTTCCCAAAGTCTTTCAAGCAAGCTTGAAACTTGTGTGAAGGGCTTTTTTATGCCGACAAATATTTAAACCCTTTTAAGGTTCATTCGCTTCGTCTGTGACTTCGCTCATACCTTTTGTCGTCAATTACCGTGCGAATATTCGAACAGTGGCGTTGTGCGCTATAACGGCGTTCTGTACGATATAACCCGCGTGGACGTGTTCGAG
>CAZTZO010000014.1:32018-39685 GCA_964618075.1 uncultured Lachnospiraceae bacterium | reverse complement strand
ACTCCTTCTTTTTTTTGTCTGTTTTTTATATTTTTTTCATTCTGACCCGGTCACTTTGTAAAAAAAACCACCCAAAGAAAAGACCGCCCTCACAGACGGTCTTGCATTTGCAACCTGACCCGGTCACTTTGTAAAAAAGAACGAAAGTCTAGGCACGGGCAACAGCCTTTTGCAACCTGACCCGGTCACTTTGCAAAAAACCTTTCCCCTCTCTTCTTATCCCGCATAAATTTAAATATTTCATATAAATAAAGTGCAAATTTAACATATTATTATATACTTACAATATATAAAACCGACAATTCCCGACCATACAGAATTGGTGATAGAAAGCTATGGAGTTAACATGAAAAAAAAGCCTGTCCTTATTATTGCATTATTCATGGTTACACTTATTTTACTGTGCCAGCTTTGTGCATGCGCACAACAAACAGAATCTCAGCATCAATATGAGCTTGTTTCCGATTTTAACGGAGCGACTATTGCCAGCCAAACAGGTACTATGTTTCCCGAGATATTGGATAAATATATTACGAATATCAACCATAAATCATACGATGATATAAGCTCTCAAATTCTTGCGCTGGAAAATAAAAATGTGGAAGCTGTCGGACTTGACGAGCCTGTTGCCAAATTGGCTGTTGCTCAAAATCCCAATCTTGCCATTTTCCCCACAGTCCTACAGACAGATACCTACGGACTGCCGATGACGAAGAACAGCGCCCTTACGTTAGAAGTGTCCAGAGTAATCAGCGAATTTACCTCAGACGGTACTATTGAAGCGCTCAAGGCAAAATGGTTTTCGGGCGACGCTGAAAAAATGCATATAGATAAAAGCGAATATACCGGTTACGATACCTCAAACGGTACTATACGCTTCATACACGATTCCACAATGGTGCCTATGGCTTATGTTGACGATGACGGAAGCTCTGCCGGATATGAAGTCGAACTGGTTATGATGATAGCCAAAGCCCTTGGCAAAAATATTGAAATAACTCAGGCAAACTTTTCGTCCCTTATCGCCTCTGTCGTTTCGGGCAATGCGGATATTGCTGCAGGGTGTGTTTCGATAACAGAAGAACGTTCTCAAAGCGTTGATTTCCCTACGACTCATTATGTCGGAGGAATTGTTCTTTTATGCCGAAAAGCTGATTTAGCCGGAAATGAAACGCAAAATACGACAATAAACAACGTAAAAGACCTTGACGGTAAAAATATCAGTGTGCTGACCGGTTCACTGTACGATGGAATGACTGATGAATATATAAATAATGCAAATAAAATGTATTTCAACAACAGCAGCGATTTGGTGCAGGCGCTTAAAACAAAGAAAATTGACGCTTTTATTACTGATTTGCCTCTTGCAAAGATGATACAAAATACAGATAGCGAAGTTACATATATCAAAGAAATGCTTTGTGAGATCGGATACGGTTACATTTTTGTTAAAACCGACGAAGGCGCATTGCTGCAAAAGCAAATGGACGAGTTTATTGATAAGCTTCAAAGTGACGGTACTCTTGAAGAGTTAGATAAAATATGGCTTTCGGCGGACGAAAGTAAAAAAACGGTTATTGCCTTATCTGAGCTTGATAACGTAAACGGAACTCTTCGCCTTGCTTCAGACAGCATTATGGAGCCTTTTGTATATATTAAAGACGGTATTATCACAGGCTATGATATCGATATTATCACTCGCTTTTGTCGGGAATACGGGTACGCTCTTGAAATCGACAATATGGATTTTTCTTCGGTCATATCGGCGGTAACAAGCGGTCGCTGCGACATCGGCGGTTGCTGTATCAGTATCACACAGGAACGTACTCAAAGCGTCAATTTCAGTAAACCGTCATATAACGGCGGAGCGGTCGTTGTTGTAAGAGCCTCGGATTTAAACTCCTCCGCAAGTGACAGCCAAAATTTTTTCTCAAAGCTCTCAGAGAGCTTCAATAAGACTTTTGTACGAGAGGATCGTTGGAAACTGATTGTTTCGGGACTTGGTATAACGGTTCTCATATCTCTGTGTTCACTTATTCTCGGAACTATTCTCGGCTTTATTGTCTGTTTTATACGCCGAAGCAAATTCAAGGCTATCGGGAAAGTAACGGCGGCAATTATACGCTTTATTCAGGGAATACCGCTTGTCGTACTCTTAATGGTGCTTTATTATGTGGTGTTCTCAACGTCAAGCATAAGCTCTGTTATTGTGGCGATTATCGGATTTTCTATCAATTTCGGCGTTAATTCGGCTGAGATGATGAGAGCTGGTATCGACGCTGTTGACAGGGGGCAGTGGGAGGCGGCAAGCGCACTGGGCTTTAACAAATCCAAAACCTTCTTTAAAATTATTATGCCGCAGGCTATAAGACATTTTATGCCCTCTTATAAGGGTGAATTTATCAGCATGATGAAAATGACATCGGTGGTAGGCTATATAGCTATTCAGGATTTAACCAAAGCCTCCGATATAATCAGAAGCCGTACATACGAGGCGTTTTTCCCATTGATCGTTATTGCATTGATTTATTTCCTGCTTGCATGGCTGCTTACTGCTCTTATAGGACTTATAGAAATAAAGATAGACCCGAAAAAGCGCTCGCCTAAAATAAAAGGCGTAAAGCTGAATAGTAGTTTTATACCGAAATCGTCTTTTGTAGTAGATAAAGCGTCTACGGACACGATTATACATTTAGAGCATCTTAAAAAGGTTTATCCGAGTGTTACACCGCTCTCAGACGTCAACGCAGAAATCCACAGAGGCGATGTTATAAGCATTATAGGGCCTTCGGGTACAGGGAAATCGACCCTATTACGCATGATCAACCGTCTGGAGGAGCCGACTGACGGCAAGATTTATATTGACGGAAACGATATGGATGATAAAAAAGCGCGTATTCGGGCAAGTAAAAAAATAGGCATGGTATTCCAAAGCTTCAATCTTTTTGAGCATCTTACGGTTATTGAAAACATCATGCTCGCTCCGGAACTGATAATGAAAATTTCAAAACAACAGGCTTGCGACAATGCTGTTATGCTGCTTAAAACCGTTGGTCTTTCTGATAAAGCGTTCGCATATCCGGATGAGCTTTCAGGAGGACAAAAGCAGCGTGTTGCGATAGCAAGAACGCTTGCAATGCAACCTGAAATCATTTTGTTTGACGAGCCGACCTCCGCACTGGATCCGACAATGGTTTCAGAGGTTCTCGGTGTTATCGTTGCTCTTGCGAAGCAGGGGCTGACAATGATGGTGGTTACTCATGAGATGCGTTTTGCAAAGGAAGTATCAAACCGAGTATTCTATATGGATAAAGGTGTCATCTATGAACAAGGCACTCCAAATCAAATATTCGATCATCCGCAAAATGAGCTGACAAGGAAGTTTATCTTCCGTATCAGTTCGTGGGAATATGAGATTCACTCCAAAAACTTCGACTTCTATGCTATGAACTCATCTCTCGAAGCCTTCTGCCTGAAACAATTCCTTACAAAAAAGCAGCTTGATACTGTGTTGCTTGTTACAGAGGAGCTTGTCATGGTGCGCTTGGTTAATCTTTGCGATGAAGCGACAAACCCGATGATTACCTTGCGATTGGATTGCGCTCAGGAGGGCAAGGATATTCGCTTACAGTTATCCTATGAAGGATTTAGTACAGATCCTCTTTGTGAACAATCAGACGAAATATCAGAAAAGCTTTTAAACCGATATGTCAGTGAAATTGAAAAGAGACATACAAAAACATCCTCTGAATTCGTATTTAAGAATGTATAGATGCTCTTTACTTAAAATCAAGTAAAAAGCATTGCATAGAAGAGGAAAAGATCAGTTATTCTAAGTGATAATTGCTCTTTTTAAGTAATAAATTTACAATGAAGAGGCGAACAAACAAAAAAACTTGACAAACACAAAAGCGTATGATATTCTACCCCTAATCTCTTTGCACTGCCTTACATTCCTTTTTGCTTGAAACAACAAAAGAAATGCGAGCTTTACAGGACGTTTTGAATATTATAAATAAAAACGTTCTACGGTACAAACTGAGCAGGCGATCTTTTAAAATAAAGATGGGGCCGGGCTGCCCAAGCGCGGGCGGCAGCGGGAAGTGTTTTTTTCATAAAGCATATCCGCGGGACAGTAGCGTATGTCTCGCCGATGTGTTTTTTTGTTATAAATTAATATAAAACATATCATCAGGTGACGAAGAGCTATCTTTTTTAAGAAATGAGGTAACTTATTATGAGTAAATCACCCGCCACAGGACTAACCAGCGATGAAGCGAAGGAAAGACTGAACAAGTACGGTCCAAACGAATTGACCGCCTACAAAAAGAAAAATCTTTTTAAGCAAATCCTTTCTATTCTGTGCGAGCCGATGTTTTTATTGCTTTTGGCAGCGGCTGTTATTTATTTTATTCTCGGAGAGCCGCGTGATGCTGCGGTAATGCTTGTTTTTGTTGTTGCTGTTATTTCCATAGATATTTTCCAGGAAATAAAAACCGACAAGACCCTTGAAGCATTAAGAGAGCTAAGCGAACCGCAAACCGAGGTCAAAAGGGATTCGCTTCGCTGTACTATACCCTCCAGAGAATTAGTACCGGGCGATGTAATGTATATTTGTGAGGGCGTAAAGGTTCCGGCAGACGGCGCGATCCTTTCTTTAAGCGATTTAAGAATAGACGAAAGTATGCTTACGGGCGAGGCTGAAGGCGTATGGAAATCGGCTGTAGGAGAAAATGATGAAAACAATGAAAAGGAAGATGACGAAACCTACTTTGCCTGCGACAGATGTTATGCGGGAACGCTGGTAACGCAGGGCAGCGCTGAGGTGCTTGTTGAAAAAACGGGTGCTCAAACTCAGTTCGGGAAAATTGCCCGCTTCATATCCCAAGCTGATGAAAAGAAAACTCCCCTTGAAGCCCAGACCTCCTCTCTGGTCAAAACATGCTCTATTATAGCCGGCGTTTTGTTCGTGCTTGTCGGTATGGTAACATTCTTTTCCTCCACTCAAAGCGTATTGTCCGAAAGGCTTATTTCGGCGGTGCTTGCTGGTATAACCCTTGCAATGGCTATGATACCCGAGGAATTTCCCGTTATACTGACGGTTTTTCTTTCTATGGGCGCCTCACGTCTTGCAAAGAAAAACTCACTTGTAAAAAGGCTGCCATGCGTGGAAACGCTGGGGGCTGTGTCTGTTTTATGCGTTGACAAAACGGGAACCATCACCCAAAACAAAATGCATGTAGACGACATATTTGCATACGAATGCAGTATGGAGGATCTAATTGAAACCATGGGACTGGCGTGCGAGAGTGAAACGTACGATCCTATGGAGCAGGCTATGCTTGAGAAATGTGAAAATGACGGTATACAAACATCGCATATTTTTTCGGGCAAGCTTATATGTGAATACCCTTTTACCAACGAAAATAAAATGATGGGACACGTTTGGGAGCATGAAAACAGCATTATTATAGCGGCGAAGGGCTCATTTGAGGGAATATCAAAGCTATGCGCTCTTAAAGAAAAAGAGCTTGCCGCATTAAACAAAGAGATAAAAAGAATGGCTGAAATGGGGTATCGCGTGATAGCCGTTGCAAGGCAAAATCTTTGCTCTATCAATGATATACCCGATAACATAAATTCAACTAATTTAAGGCTTATGGGGCTTATCGGCTTGTCTGACCCGCCCAGAGAGAACGTAAAAGATGATATAGCTCGCTGCAAGCAGGCCGGAATAAAGGTTGTCATGATAACCGGAGACAGCGCTGATACGGCAAAAAGCATTGCGAAAAAAGTCGGTATAGATACAACAGGCAGTGTAATAACAGGCAACATGCTCGATACCATGAGCGATGAAGACCTTGAAGGCGTAATTAACGACACTTGCATATTTGCGCGAGTTGTACCGGAGCACAAGATGAGAATAGTACGTGCATTTAAAGCCATGGGACATATTGTGGCAATGACAGGCGACGGAGTCAACGACGCACCTGCTCTTAAATACGCAGATATAGGTATTGCAATGGGTAAACGCGGCAGTCAGGTGTGCAGAGAAGCGGCGGATCTTATATTACTCGACGACAACTTCTCCACAATAGTCGATACTGTCCGTGACGCAAGGCGAATATACGACAATATCAGAAAGGCAGTCGGCTACGTCTTTACCATACACATTCCTATAATGCTAAGCTGCCTTATAGCGCCGATTTTGGGAATACCCTCACAGGCTCTTTTCCTTCTGCCTCTACATGTGGTGCTTTTGGAGCTTGTTCTTGACCCGACCTGCTCGGTGGTATTGGAAAGACAGCCCGCAGAAGAAAACATAATGAATCGTGATCCAAGAGAATCTTCGGAGAACGTGCTTACCCGTAAGGTGCTTTTAAAAAGTCTTTTGCAGGGCTTGGGAATATTTATTGCCGCATTCGGCTCATACTATCTGGCGCTTCGCTTTAATCTATCAAGCGAAGAAGCAAGAAGCATGGGGCTTGTTATAATTATGCTCTCAAATATGCTTTTGGTACAAGTCAATTCCTCGAATACGAGATATATGTTTCAGAGCGTTGCGCTGCTTAAAAAAGACAAGCTGATGTGGACTGCAAATATCGTGACTGTTGTCGGCATTGCCTTAGTACTGTATACGCCGCTCAATATTTATCTGAAGCTTTCTATGCTTTCGTTTTATCAGATACTTATCTGCATAGGTGCGGCAATCATCGGGGTATTGTGGTACGAGCTCGTTAAAGTGGTGAACAAAGCAACAAAAAAGAACCAGTGAGAAGTTAATAATAACCTAGGTTATAAAAAAGCGTGCTTAAAAAGGTTAATAAAACCAATTCAGCGCGCTTTATTTTTCTTCTATAAGCTCTAAAAGACGTTCAAAGGCTTCTTTGTCGCAACGGAATTCACCGTCGTTGAGGTAACGAACAACATCTCCCCACTGCTTTTGGCTAAACGAATCCTTAAGCGCATATAAATCGCTTTTATTAAGCGAGGTTTTATAGTTGCTTTTCAAGTCCGAAATATACTCACAGCGAGCCCGTAAAGCCAATGCTTCCAGTAGTTCTACCATAATTCTTCTCTTTTAGTATAATTTATAACGATTATAGGATAATTTGGCATGTTATACAATATCTTTGCTTAAAATAAAGAATTTTTTGCAAGGTGACCGGGTCAGGCTGAAAAAGGGTACTAGTGGCGTACTTATGGGCTTGTGTTTTTTACAATGTGATCGGGTCAGACTGCAAAAGGGTACTAGTGGCGTACTTATGGGTTTGAGTTTTTGCAAAGTGACCGGGTCAGGCTGCAAATCATGCTGTAATAAGACAGTCATAACAGGAATATACTCTTATAAAGGAAACCAGTATCCACTTTTTCGTATAAACAGGCGTTTTTTGTATGTAAGCGCAGTTGCAAACGAATATTGTATATGATAATATAAAAATATCGAATTTTTATGATTAGTAAATTTAAGGGATTTATTGTCCTATAGGTATTAAAAATGGCAGACAAAAAAAGAATTGTTGAGAATAAGCCGATGCCAAAGACAGAAAAAGAGCTTGATACATCAGCTTCTCCTAAGTTAAAAGCTCAAACGGCTTCGCAAAAAGAAAAGGAAGCTGCCAAGGCGAAGGCTAAAGCTCAAAAGGAAAAAGAAGCCGCTAAGGCGA